>DIZV01000162.1:14449-19671 GCA_002427995.1 Chloroflexi bacterium UBA6019 | reverse complement strand
TGACTGACGCGGGCCCCGGCCCTGAGGCCGGCCCGGTCGAGGTGGGCCAGCTCGCCGTAGGCGGGGAATCCGGCGATCCGGTAGTAGACATCGCCGTCGGCCGCATAGGCGTTGCCCTGCTCGAGCAGGCGGCCGATCATGGCGATCATCCCGGGGAGGTGCTCGGTCGCCCGCGGGGTGTGCTCCGGCTCCTGAACCCGAAGCGTCGCGAGGTCCTCCAGAAAGGCTTTCTCGAAGGGCTCGACGTAGGCGCGGATGGTCGTTTTCCGCTCGCCGGCGAGGCGGATGATCCGGTCCTCGATATCGGTGAGGTTCATCACCTGGTTCACCTGGAAGCCGCTGGCGAGGAGGTGGCGGCGGAGCAGGTCATAGAAGAGGAAGGTCCGGAAGTTGCCGATGTGGGCGTAGTTCCAGACCGTCGGCCCGCAGGTGTAGAGGCAGGCCCGCCCCGGCACCAGCGGCACGAAGTCCTCCTTGCGGCCGCTCGCCGTGTTGTGGAAGCGAAGCCCTGGCACGAGTCGTCTATTCGAGCAGAACGACGGCCTGGGAGGCGATCCCCTCCTGCCGGCCGAGAGCGCCGAGGCCCTCGGGGGAGGTCGCCTTCACCCCCACCAGGCCGAGGTCGAGGCCGAGTGTCTCGGCGATCAAGCGTGCCATCTCCGCCAGGTGCGGCTGCAGGCGGGGGCGCTCGGCGATGACCACCGAGTCGACGTTGACGATGGTCCGGCCGTGCTCCTCGACCAGCGCCGCCGCCATCGACAGCAGTTCCAGGCTGGAGATGCCCTCGTAACGCGGATCGTCATCGGGGAAATGCTCGCCGATGGTGCCCAGCGCGGCCGCGCCGAGCAGCGCGTCGATGATGGCGTGAACCAGGACGTCGGCGTCCGAGTGGCCGGCCAGCCCTTGCTGGTGAGGGATCGTCACCCCGCCGATCACCAGCGCCCTTCCGTCGACCAGGCGGTGCGCGTCATACCCGATGCCAACCCTCAGCGGACGGCCTCCTGCTCGCGCAGAAGGGCCTCGAGAACCTCGACGTCCTCGGCCGTGGTGAGCTTCAGGTTGGTCGCCTCGCCGGCGACCACTGTCACCGGGTGGCCGGTGGCGGCGACCAATTGGGCGTCGTCGTCGCCGGCGAGGCCCGTTTCGTGAGCCTCCAGGTGTGCTTTCAGGAGCAGCTGGTAGGCGAAGGCCTGGGGTGTCTGGGCGAGCACGATCCGGGTCCGGTCGAGGCTTTCGACGAGCCGCTGGCCCTCCACCCGCTTGACGGCGTCCCGGGGTGGCAGGCCGGGAAAGGCGGCGCCCGACTCCAATGCCGCGGCCAGGACCCGTCGGCAGAGGGCCCTGGTGGCCAGCGGGCGGGCGGCGTCGTGAACGAGGACGTAGTCGGCGCCCGCCAATCGCAAAAGCCCGGCGCGGACCGACTGCTGACGACTCTCTCCGCCGGGGCAGACGTCGACCGATTTACGCGGCAGCAGCGCCTTCACCTCGGCGCCGGCGGCTTCGAGCCGCTCCGGCGGGCCCACCACGACGATCCGGGTGACCTCGTCGAGGGCGAGGAAGAGCTCGACCGCGCGGGCCAGCAGCGTGCGGCCGTTGAGCTGGACCAGGGCCTTGCTGCCCCGCCCGAGCCGGGTCCCGAGGCCCGCCGCGGCGACGATGGCAACGACCTCCATCACTCGCGGCGCGAGCGGCGCGGGGCCGGTGGTGCCCCGTTGGCGGGGGCGGTGGAGGCGAAGATCATCCGGCCGGCGGCGGTCTGCAGCACCGAGGTGACGGTGGCGACCACGGTCTGGTTCAGGTGGCGACGCCCGTTCTCGATCACGACCATGGTGCCGTCGTCGAGGTAGCCGACGCCCTGGCCCTGCTCCTTGCCCTCTTTGACCACCGCGACCTGCAGCTCCTCACCCGGGATGGCCACCGGTTTCAGGGCGTTGGTCAGCTCGTTGAGGTTGAGCACGGTCGCGCCCTCCAGCCGGGCGATCCGGTTGAGGTTGAAGTCGTTGGTCAGGATCGCGAGGTTCGACTTGCGAGCCAGCCGGATCAGCTTGGAGTCGACCTCGGCCTCGCCCGGCGGGTCGTCGTCGCGGAACTCGACGGTGAGGTCGGGATCCTTCTGGAGCTCGGTCAGGACGTCGAGGCCCCGGCGGCCGCGGTTGCGGCGGATCGCGTCGCTCGAGTCGGCGACCTGCTGCAGCTCCTTCAGGATGAACCGGGGGACGATCAGCGGCATGTCAAGGAAGCCGGTCCGGGCGAGGTCCAGAATCCGGCCGTCGATTATGACCGAGGTGTCAAGCAGAGCCCCCCGGATCCGCCGCGTCTGCGCGGCGTCGGGGCGCGCCAACCCGACCAGCGTCAGCAGCTCGGCGCGGCGGGTGAGGCCGAGGTTGGCGCCGGTGAAGGCGAGCAGACAGGCGAGTACTGCGCTCAGCGGAACGCCGTAGGGAGGGAAGTCCCGCACGAAATAGCCGACGAGCACGGCGACGAGCAGGCCCATGATGAGGCCGAAAAGACCGGCGACGAGGTCGGGCAGGGGCGTGGTCCGGAGCTGGAAGTTGATCTGCCTCCAGCCGCCCACCAGGTAGGGCGAGCCGAGATAGGCGAAGATCAACCCCTCGAGGGTCGTGAGGCTGACGATGACGCCGCTTCCGGGGGCTCCGATGTGCCCCGAGCGGACCATGGCGAAACCGAGGATGAAGCCGCCGACCACTCCGAGCCCGGCCCCCAATCCGCGGGCCAAGGTTTCGGAACGCATGGAAATGAAACGCCTCCTTATGAGTCCGAGCTTCTATGACGAGACGCCGGGGGCGGTATGGGTAAGAAAGGCGGCGGAGATCGCCTCCGCCAGGTTGCGGACCTCGAGCAGGTCGAGGCCGGGATAGCGCCCGGCGGCGCTGCCGCCGGACGGGATGATGGCCCGGGTGAAGCCCCGCCGCGCCGCCTCCTGGAGGCGGCGGTCGAGCTGGGCGACCCGGCGCACCTCGCCCGTGAGACCCAGCTCGCCGATGACGACAGTCCCCCCCGGCAGGGGCGCCTCTCGGAGATTGCTGGCGATGCTCAGGGCAAGCCCTAGATCGGCCGCGGGTTCGACGATCCGGAACCCACCGGCCACGTTGACGAATATGTCGGCCTTCTCGAGCGAGAAACCGGCTCTCTTCTCGAGGATGGCCACGATCATGTGAAGGCGGTTGGGGTCGATGCCGGTGGCGCTTCGCCGAGGCATCGCGAACGAGTTCGCCGCAACCAGGCTCTGCAGCTCGACGAGGAGCGGCCTGGTCCCTTCAACCGCTGCCAATACGACTGTACCACTGGCTGTCAAGCTGGAATTGGAGACCAGGCTCGCGCTCGGGTCGCTCACCTCCTCCAGCCCCGAGCCGCCCATGGAGAAGATGCCGATCTCGTCCGTCGAGCCGAAGCGGTTCTTGGTCGCGCGCAGAATCCGGAACTCCTGCTGCCGGTCCCCCTCCAGGTAGAGCACGGTGTCGACCATGTGCTCCAAGACCCGCGGCCCGGCGAGGGAACCTTCCTTGGTGACGTGGCCGACCAGGACCACCGGGATACCCGTCTCCTTGGCCAGCCGCAGCAGGCGCGCGGCGCATTCCCGGACCTGGCTGACAGTGCCAGCCGCGGCCTCCAGCCCGGGGTCGGTCATGGTCTGGATGGAGTCGACGATCGCGACGCCGGGGTTGGCCTCGCGGATCGAGCCGAGGACTGCTTCGAGGTCATTCTCGGCCAGCACCAGCAGCCGCGGATGGACGGCGTCGAGCCGCTCCGCGCGCATCGCCACCTGCTGGACCGATTCCTCGCCGGTCGCGTAGAGGACGATGCCGTCGGACGCCACCTGGCGGGCCAGGTGCATCACCAGCGTCGACTTGCCGACGCCCGGCTCGCCGCCGATCAGGACCACGCTCCCGGGCACGATGCCACCACCGAGGACCCGGTTCAGCTCACCCCAGCCGAGTGCCCGCCGAGGTGCCGCGTCGGGGCGCACGTCGGTCAGCGCGACCGGCCGCGCGGGCAGTCCCCGCGGCTCCTCGGCGCGGCCCCGGCGGACCGCGGCGGGCTTGAACTCGGAGAGCGTGTTCCAGGCCTGGCAGTGCGGGCATTGGCCGGCCCAGCGGAGGCTCTCTCCACCGCATTCAGAACACATGAAAACGGTGCTGGGACGGGCCACGACCGCTACTCTAGGCCGCCGCCCAAGGGCCGCGAGATTTCCTTTACACCGGAATCGAGTCAATCTCGAGGCTGGCGCGTTATCTCTTCGAAAAGGAGCGGGCGGAGGTGCGCCCGGCCGCTCCCACGTCGGAACTGGCGCCGCCCTGAGCTACCCCCGGGGCGGCGCTTTCTTGTTTCCTCCCGACCCGGGGCCTTACGCTTGGCCAAAATGCAGCTGGGACCGGTCGTCCTCGAAGGTCCCCGCGTCCGCCTCGAGCCGCTCCGCCCCGAGCACGCCGAGGACCTGCTGGCGGCCGCAGCCGACCCCCTGGTCTGGCGCTGGCTGCCGGAGCAGGTGCCATCACGGGCCGACCTCGATCGCTGGCTGGAGGAAGCCCTCCGGGCCCAGGCCAGCGGGACCGAGTACCCCTTCGCGGTGGTCGACCTCCGCTCCGGTCGCGCCGTCGGCAGCACCCGCTATATGGATGTCTCGGCCGCCCACCGGGCGGTCGAGGTGGGCTGGACCTGGTACGCCCCGCAGGCTTGGGGCACGGCCGTCAACCCGGAGGCCAAGCTGCTTCTCCTCGGCCACGCATTCGAGCGCTGGGAAGCCATCCGCCTCTACCTCAAGACCGACTCGCTCAACCTGCGCTCGCGGGCGGCGATCCTGAAGCTGGGCGCGAGGTACGAAGGGGACCTGCGCAATCACCGGATCCGCCCCGACGGCAGCTACCGGCACAGCTCCTACTACTCGATCCTCGACACCGAGTGGCCCGCGGTGAAGGCGGGCCTGCTCGCCCGCCTGGCCCTCCTCAATCCAGGATGACGCCTTTGCTGGTCGCCCGAAGCACCTCCTTGCCGGCCTGGTTGGTGCAGCTGATCGCGAACTCGGCGTAGGTCCGGCCCGGCTGCCGCTCGACGCGGGTCGCGGTGCTGACGCACTCGATCCGGTCCCCGCTGAAGACCGGCCGGAGGAACTCGAAGACCATCTCCCGGGCCAGGTAGCTGAGGTCGCCGCCGAGCTTGGTCGGGAGGGTGGCGGTGAGCAGGCCCTGGACCATCAGCCGGCC
>DIZV01000162.1:13928-14267 GCA_002427995.1 Chloroflexi bacterium UBA6019 | reverse complement strand
ACCGTGAAGACCCGCGACCAGCGAGCCTGGCCGCCGACCTCGAGCGCCGGCCGCTCAGCCACCCTTGCGCCCGGCCGCGGCGATGGCGGCGAAGAGCGCCGCCGGCGAGTAGGGCAGGTCGGTCAGGGTCACCCCGAGCGGCGCGAGCGCGTCGGCGACGGCGTTGGCGACGGCCGCGAACGCCCCGATCGTGCCTCCCTCCCCCACGCCCTTGGAGCCGAGCGCGGTGCTCGGGCTGGGCGACTCGATGTGCTCCAGCCGGAGCTCGGATGGAACGTCGGTCGCCAGCGGGACCAGATAGTCGAGGAGGGTTGAGCTGAGCGGCTGCCCTTCGCGGCT
>DIZV01000162.1:6948-13758 GCA_002427995.1 Chloroflexi bacterium UBA6019 | reverse complement strand
CGGCAGCGTGGTTGACGATCACGCCGCAGTCCTCGACCGCGTGGTAGGCGATCACGCGCGGCACGCAGCCGGTCACGTCGACCTCGACCACCGCGAGGTGGGCACCGCTCGGGTAGACCTGGGTCGGGTCGACGCTGCGGGTCACGTCGAGCCCTGGTGCGAGGTCCTTCTCGGCGACCTCGCGGAGCGCCTCGACCAGGCTCGTGAAGCCGCCCACCGCGCCCCGGCTGACGAAGGTGCCGCTGCCGGGAGGGCAGGAGTCGGTGTCTCCCTCCACGACGTCGACCAGTGCCGCGTCCACGCCCAGCTCGCGCGCCGCGAGGAGGCGGAATGTCTCGGGATGGCCCTGGCCGGCCTCGGCACCGCTGGTGTAGATCTCGATCCGCCCCGCCTCGCTGACCCGGACCCGGGCGCTGTCGTTGCCCGGGATGGCCGTGACGCCGCGCCGGCGGTACTCGGTCGAGCCGGTACCGCTGTGCTCGTTGAAGAGCCCGATCCCGACCCCGAAGAGGCGGCCCTGCGCGCGGGCAGCCGACTGCCGCCGCCGCAGCTCCGCGTAGCCGGCACCCAACTCGAGGCGGCTCAGCAGCTCCTGGTAGTCACCGGAGTCGAGGTTGCGGCCGGCCGCGCTGCGACTCGGGAACTCGGTGACCGCGTTGCGCCGGCGCAGCTCGAGGGGGTCGAGCCCGAGCTCGGCGGCGACGATGTCGACCATCCGCTCGCTCGCGTAGGCGCCCGCGTTCATCCCCACTCCGCGGTAGGCGCCGGCCGGGCATTTGCTGCTGGTGATGGCGCTGGCGTCGTAGCGGATGGCACGGAGCGCGTACGGTCCGAAGAGGGTCTGGGCGGTCGTCATCGGCTCGAGGGCGGCGCTGAAGGGGAAGATCGAGTAGGCGCCGACATCGGCGACCACGGTCGCATCGGCAGCCAGGAAACGGCCGTCGCGGTCGAGGGCGAGCCGGATGCCGACCTGCTCCTCGTGCGCGTGAGAGCTGGCGAGCAGGTTCTCCCGCCGGTCCTCCACCCAGCGGATTGGCCACCCCAAACGGTGGGCGAGGGCGGCGACCACGATCTCTTCCGGGAAGACGTGGGCCTTGAGCCCGAAGCCTCCCCCGACCTCGGGCGTGATGACCCGCACCGCCCCCTCCGGCAGCCGCAGGCAGCGGGCGATCAGGGTCCGCGCCAGGTGAGGCACCTGGGTCGAGGTCCAGACCGTCAGCCGCTCGCCGTCGGACGCGGCGACGACCCCGCGGTTCTCGAGTGGGAGAGGCGTCTGGCGGGCCGTCCGAAAAGCGCGCTCGAGAACCAGCGCCGCCCGGGCGAACTCGGCCTCAACGTCGCCGCCCTCGAACCGGGTGTGGAAGAGAACCCCGTCCGGAGCCTGCGCGTGGAGCGGCTCGCCGCTCACCGGCCGGTAGTCGAAGAAGACACTCTCGGCGAGGTCCTCGGCCCGATAACGGTCGGGGCCGAGGGCGACGGCCACCGCCTCTCCGACGAAGCGGACGCGGCCGTCGGCGAGCGGCGGCTGGCGGGTCGGAGCGAGGCCGGGACCGTCGATGGTGATCGGCTCCAGGTCCAGCGCCCGGGCGTCGAAGACGTAGTCTGGCAGCGGCGGCGGGCTGAAGGTGGCGTTGGGGACCGGCGAGCGGATGAAGGCCGCCTCGAGCGCGCCTGGCAGAGCCAGGTCGGCGAGGTAAGTCGCCGTGCCCATCACCTTCATCGGGTGCTGGCGACCTCGAGAATCGCCTCCACGATCGGCTGATAGCCGGTGCAGCGGCAGATGTTCCCGGCCAGCAGCTCCGGCAGGTTGGCCCGGTCGAGCGGCAGGCCGCGGTCGAGCAGGGCCTGGGCGGTGGTCAAAAAGCCGGGCGTGCAGAAACCGCACTGGAGAGCGCGGTGCTTCAAGAACGCGCGCTGGAGAGGACTCGGCTCGCCGCCCTTGGCCAGCCCCTCCACCGTCCGGACCTGGTGGCCCGCCGCCTGGACGGCGAAGATGAGGCACGACCTCACCGCCTCCCCGTCGAGCAGGACGGTGCACGCCCCGCAGACGCCGTGCTCGCAGCCGAGGTGGGTGCCGGTCAGCCGGAGGCGGTCGCGGAGGAAGTCGGCGAGCGTCACCCGGGGCTCGACGTCGACCGCGTGGCGGACGCCGTTGACGGTGATCAGGGCTGCTCCCCGGCCTGGATCAGGACCCGCTCCACGAGCCGGGTGGCGACCGCGGCGCGATAGGCGGCGGGGGCGTGGAGGTCGCCGGTGGCTTCAATCTCGGATGGGTCCTCGACCCGTTGGGGCAGCGCGCCGGTGGCGAAGACGACGACTCGGCGCCGGCCGCCGACGACAGTGCAGGCAGCCCCGGCGAGGGCGAAGTCGCCGGGCCGTCGGGCAACTTCGGCAAAGCCCCAGCGGCCGCCCGACGGCCACTCCGGGAAGGTGACCGCGGTCAGCAGCTCGTCCGCCGCGAGTGCGGTCGTCAACGGCCCCAGCATGAACTCCTCGGCGCCGAGGGTGCGCTCGCTCCGGTCGCGGCTGCGCAGGGTCAGCCGCGCCTCCAGGAGGAGGGCCAGCGCGGGCCACTCGGCGGCGGGATCGAGGTGAGCCAGCGACCCGCCGATGGTCCCCCGGTTGCGAATCTGGAAATGGCCGATATGGGGCAGCGCGGCAGCGACCACCGGCGGAAGGCCGGAACCGTCGCGCTCGAGCGCGGCGTTGGTGACCATGGCCCCGATCCGGGTGCCGTCTCGATGCTGCAGCTCGGGGACGTCCGCCAGGTCCACCAGCACCGCCGGCTGGGCAAGCCGCAACACCATCAGAGGCACCAGGCTCTGGCCGCCGGCAAGAGCCTTGCCCTCCTCGCCGTGCTCGGCCATGAGGTCGAGGGCCTCGGCCAGGCTCCGCGGGCGGTGATAGGCAAAGGGGGCCGCCTTCACAGCCCGGCGAGAACGTCCTCGCGGAGGAAGCGGAGGCGCTCCAGCCGGCCCCCTCCGGGGAGCGGAAAGATGAAGCCGTCGGCTCCGCAGGCGAGCAGCTCGCGGAGGCGCGCCGAGCAATCGACGGCACTCCCCGCCACGGCCAGCGCACGCGCCAGACCGTCGCTGACCGCCCCCCGGTGGCCGGCGTGGACCGAGAGGTGCTGGCTGAAGTCGTAGTCCTCCTTGGCCTTGCGGATCTCCTCCCGGAACGGCTCCAGGCCGGGCGGCAACTCGGCGAAGTCGGCGATCAGGCGCGCCTCGGTGCTGGCCCACGAGCGCACGTCGTCGACGCTCTCCGCCAGCGTCGTCAGCAGGCAGATGTCGATCTTCCCGCGGTCCCGGCCCGCCTCCCGGAGACCGTCCTCGATCCACCCCACCTGGCGGCGGACGAAGTCCGGCGTCGAGGGGCCCATCACGATCGCACCGTCGGCCAGACGCCCGGCGAGGGCGCACATCCGGGGCTGGCTGACGGCGAGGTAGAGCTTCACCGGCGCGGCCAGGTGGGGAAGGCTGTAGCGGCGCCCCTCCCACTCCCCCTCGCCGCCGTTGAGGACCGCGCGCCAGAACCGCAGCACCTCCTCGACCTGGGCAACCTTGGCCGGCCGGGCGCCGATCCCGTAGACCGCGCTGTCGCCGGCGCCGACGCCGAGCAGCGCCCGCCCGCCGGAGAGCTCGGAGATGGCCGCGATGGCCGTCGCGGTGACCGTCGGGTGGCGGGTCAGCGGGTTGGTCACCCCCGTCCCCAGGAGCGCGGTCCGGGTGTGCAGCGCGGCGAGGGCGAGGCCGACGTAGACGTCCTTCATCGCCAGCTGGGAGTCGATCAGCCAGACCCTGCCGACCCCGGCCGCCTCCAGCTCGCCGACCTGCTCGGCGAAGGCGAGCAGCGGCTGCCGCGGGCTGATTCCGATGCTCACCGCCAGGTCCACCTTTTCCGAGCAATTGTCCCGCATCCCGTTCGGCCCGGGCCCGCCCGGAAATATTTGCTTCTGCAATCAAGTATTCAGTAATGCCGGACAGAAGACGCCGATCCGGCCAGTCATCCAGAAACCAGGCTTCGGAGGAAACAGAGGACAACATGACCAGATACGAGATCGACAAGAACCACAGCGACCTTGGCTTCAGGGCCAAGCACATGGTCTTCACGACCGTCCGCGGGCACTTCGCCGAGTACGAGGGCTACGTCGAGACGGAAGACGGTGACTACAGCAAGGCGAGCGGCGAGGTAACCCTGCAGGTTGCCTCGATCAACTCCAGCAACGAGAAGCGCGACGAGCACCTTCGCTCGGGCGACTTCTTCGACGCCGCCGCCTACCCGACGATCACCTTCCGCCCCACCGCGATCGCAGCCCAGGGCGGCGACCGCTACGCGGTGACCGGCGACCTGACCATCCGCAAGGAGACGCGCCCGATCGAGCTCGACGTCAAGGTCGAGGGCAGGATCGCGAAGGACGCCTTCGGGATGGAGCGGATCGCCGTCAGCGCCACCGGCACCATCAACCGCAAGGACTGGGGCCTGAACTGGAACATGGCCCTCGAGACCGGAGGCTTCCTGGTCAGCGAGGAGATCAAGATCGAGGTCGAGGCCGCCTTCGTGGCCGCCGCCAAGGTCCGTGCCGAGACGGCCGCCTGACCGCCGCCGATCACTCCGAAGCGAAGGGGCCGCGCCGCGCGCGGTCCCTTTTTTCTCGCCCTCTCGTAGTTGCGGGCTGACGCCGGCCGGCAGAGACCCTGATTTACTCTGGCAGGCGTGCACCCGGTCCTCGCGCTCTTCCGCCGCAACGCCTGGGCCACCGAGCGGCTGCTCGAGTTCTGCCAGGGACGGCCGGAAGCGGCGGCCCCCGCCGAGGCGGATGTCTACGGCGGGATCGAGCCGATGTTCAACCACATCCTGGGCGCCGAGACGGGGTATCTGCGGCTGCTCACCGGCGAAAAGCCCGAGGACCGCGTGGTGGAGACGAGGCCTCGATCGTTGAGCGATCTGCGGGACCCAGGTCGATGGCTGGCGGAGCGCTGGACGGCGGCCCTCGACGGAGACCGGGACCCGGAGCTGGTCCTCCCCTACCAGCGCGGAGACGACCCCGAACTGATGCCGGACTGGCTCCCGCTGGTGCAGTCCGTGCACCACGGCGATGATCACCGCACCCAGGTCGCCACCGTGCTGACCCGCCACGGCGTCGAGTGCCCTTGGCTGGACGGTTGGGCCTTCGCGGAGGAGGGGACGGCTGAGGTCGCGGGAGACGCGGCCATCCGGGACTGGTGGGCCACGCTGCTGCGGCGGTTTTTCGGTCATCACCTCTGGGCTACCGAACGGCTGCTCGAGACCTGTCGCGAACTTTCCCCAGAACAGCTGGCACTCTCGGCTCCCGGCACCTACGGGTCGCTCGACGCGACGCTCGACCACCTCCTCTCAGCGGATCGCTCGTACCTTTCGCGCCTGCGGGGTGGTCGGCTGCGGCCTCCGCTCGAGGCCGGCGGGCCCGGGCCGCTGCTCGAGCACCTGGCGCCACAGCGCGAGGGTTGGCTCGCCTACCTGGACTCGGGGCCGGACTTCGACGCGATGATCGAACGCCGCGAGGGCGGCCACTCACCGGCCTGGGTCGTCGTTCTCCAGGCCATCCACCACGGCAACGATCACCGCACGCACGCCGGCACCGTGCTGCTGAGCCACCGGCTGGACGTCACCGACCTCGATGTCTGGGGCTATGGCTTGGCGGAGGGCGCGCTCCAGCCGCTGCCGTAAGCCGCGGAGAACCTCGTCTCATTCCCATAGCGTCCGGATCTGGGTGAGGACGTCAAAGGGGTCCTCCCCGCGCTGCAGCTCGATCACCGCCGCCGCCCGCGGCTCCTGCTCGAAGATCGGCTCTCCCGCGCTGACGTGCCGGTTCCAGGCCCGCCCGAAGATCGCGGCGCGGTCGCGGTTGACGGCCAGCACCGACGGCACCGCGTGGTAGACGACGGCGTCGCCACGCCGGGGAGCCGCCGCCCCCCGGACCAGGAGGGCGAGCGCGCCGAGGGTCGAACGGGGCTCCCGCAGGATGTAGCGGGGGACGATGTAGCGCGGCTGGCCGAGCGGAGCGAGCAGCTCGTCGAGCGCCGCGGCGAACAGCGTCGAATCATCCAGCGCGGCCCCTGCCAGGTAGCAGCGGTAGTAACCGTCCGGCTGGGCGGTCACGCGCACGGACGCCGCCGCGACTGACGGGTCGACCAGGCCGGCCCCGGACAGTGCCTCGGCGACCGCGGCGGCGAGGCTCTCGAGCGTGGCCGCCGGCCCGACCCGACGCAGGTAGCCGCGGATCGAAGCGGCGGTCCACTCGAGGCCGGCGCCGATCAGCACCAGCCCCGCGGCCGGCCCCAGGAAGTCCTGCCCGAGGGCCAGCCCGAGGCCGTAGGCGCCGCTTCCCGCCAGGAGCGTCCCGAGGAGCCGGCCCGTGATCGAGGGCGCGGCCCCAAGGCCCGAAGCGGTCGAGTGAAGCGGGCGCCGGGCGAGCCCGGGAGAGCGGCCGAATCGGACCCGAAGGGTCTGCGTCGGGAGGTTCTGGTAGGGCGCGCCGATCCCCCAGCGGTTGTAGACCTCCTCCCGCCTCTCCGGCTGGGCGAGCAGGCGGGCGTTGAGGCCATCGACCTGCTGCGGAGGCGGAGGTCCGAAAGGCGAGAGCGTCGCATCGACATGGGAGACACCGGATTCGATCTCCCCGGTGCCGGTGAGGGCGAAGTAGTTGCGGTGCTTGCGGACGAAGCGCGAGTAGTCCCCCAGCCCCATCGGGTGGTCGGGCGCGATGCAGATCACGTCCCAGTTGTCGGCGACCTTGCGCGGCAGCTGCGGGTCGAGTCGCAGCGAGCG
>DIZV01000162.1:0-6802 GCA_002427995.1 Chloroflexi bacterium UBA6019 | reverse complement strand
GACGTATTCCCGCGGCTCCCAGCGACCGAGCTCGGCTTTGAGCTCGACCACCTCGCCCTCTCCTTCGGGAACGAGGTCGAAGCTGCGCTCGAGCCAGGAGGCGAGCTCGACCGCGGTGGCCCGCGAGCAGGCGACGCTCCGGCCGGTCAGAAGGATCGGGTTCAGCACCCGCGCCCCGGGATCGGCGAGAAAACGCCGCAGGACGAGGGCGGCGGAGCCGGCCTGGGGGTCGAGGACGCCGGCCAGGCCGGCGGGAGATTCGGCGCCGGCTGACTCGAAATCGCAGAGCACCACCGCGCGGAGGCGAGATCCGAGGGCGCGCTCCTCGGTGGCCAGGATCTCGGCCGCCGCCACCGCCTTGGCCCCCGAAAGGAGGAGGACGCGGTCGACCGGGGAGAGGTAGGAGCGGACGCCGTGGTAGCCGAGCGCATAGCCGAGGCTGGGCAGGGCCGTGCGGATCATCTCCCAGGCCGCCAGATCGGCCGGGTCCTCGCTCCCCCGGAGGTGGCCGACGCAGTAATCGTCGATCAGGTAGACCCAGTCATCGGCGGTCGGCGGCTCCCGGTCGCCCTCCCGAAGACGGGCGCCGGACGGAGGGGCCAGCGAGCTGCCGAAGCAGTAGCGGAGCGCCGCCTGCGCCAGCCGGGGCTGGGCCGCCTCCAGCTCGTCCCAGCCGACCTCGACCCCGGCCTTGGTCCGTCGCTCGACGAACCGGGCGCGGAACCAGTCGAGGAAGGAGACCGTGCCAAGGCTGGGGTCGAGGAGGGCCGTCACCAGCTCCTCGAAGCGGGTGCGCTCGCTCTCGATGAAATCGGCCTCGTGACCGAGCGGGGTGGTCAGGTAGGCGAGCTCCTGGTAGGGCGCGAGGTTTCCCTCCTTGACCACGGCCGGGGTGGCCACCTCGAAGTCGGCCCGGCCGAAGAGTTCGTGGTAGAGCGCCGCCTGCTTGAAGTCGAGCTCCGAGGGAGGGGTCGCCGTCAGGCCGAGCAGGAAGACGCGGTCGCCCAGCTCGTGAACCACGGCTCGGAGCAGATAACCCCACATCTCGAGCAGGTGGTGACACTCGTCCAGGATCAACGTCCACTGGCCACCGCCGGCGATCCGCTCGACCAGTCGGCGGCCATTCGGATGGAGCATTGCCAGCAACTCCTCGCGCTCGCCGCCCTGGGCGGCCACCAGACGGAGTTGGCGGCGGAGGTTGGCCGAGACATACCGGTCGCCGCTGTCGCCCGCCTGGAGCTCGGCCACCTCCTGCTCCAGGTCAGGGCTGTGCGGATCGATGTCGCAGATGGCCTGGTAGGTGAGGGCGGTGAGGTGGGCGTCGAGCGAGGGATCGAGCCCGGCGCTGACCGCCGCCGGACGGAAGCTCCGCCACTGCTCGACCCACTGGCCCTGGATCGCCGTGTTGGGTCCGAGGCAGACGGTCCGGTTGCCGAGCCGGCGGGCGATCTCGAGGCCGAGCACCGTCTTGCCCGAGCCGGGTGGCATCACGATGTAGGCCTGCCGGCGCCCCGCGGCCCGCGCCATCTCGAAGGCGTCGAGCGCGAGGCCCTGATAGCGGCGGAAGGGTCTCTCGTAAGCCACCGTCGAGAAAAGCTCGGCCAGCTCACCGGGTGGTAGCGGTGGGGCCGGCGGCCGCGACTCGACGGCCGCCGGCGCGGCCTCTGGCTGGCGGAGGACGCGGTCGGCGAGGCCGCGCTCGGTCGCCGGCGAGGCGCGGTGCAGGACCTGCCGGCGAGGGAGCGACTTGGTCGCCATGGTCGGCGACGGGGTCAGCCCGGTTGCCGCGCCGTCACCGTCCGGTGGCGCAGGGGCGGCGGCGACCTCCAGCCCGAGGCGGGCCCGGACGAAGTCGTGGCTGGCGACCTGCAGCTCCTCCGGGCGCCGGAAGGCGGTGTGGATCGCCCAGCGCCGGCGCGCCATGACGGAGCGGACCTGGTAGCCGTCATTCTCCAGCCGCTCGACCCTGCCCAGCCGGTCGCCCCGGATGATGACGAAGTCGCCGACCTTGAGCGGATCTTTCTCAGGCACGGGGCGGTTCTCGTATGGCTAGCTCAAAAGACCCCCGGTTCTTTTCGTCGGATTGATACGTGGTCGGTCGGTGGCGGGGTTCGTACGTTGATCAACGTGAAAAGAAAAGCGGCGCTCGCCACCTTAGCAGCCCTGTCCCTGGCGCTCCTTCCGGTCGCCGCTTTCGCCGCCGACGCTCCCCAGCCGACGCCGGCCGACGTCGCGGCGGACACGATCTGGGTGATCGTCGCGGGCGTCTTCGTGATGTTCATGCAGGCCGGCTTCGCGATGCTCGAGGTCGGCTTCAGCCGGATGAAGAACGTGGGCACGGTCGTCGCCAAGGTGATCACCAACTTCTCGATCAGCTCGATCGTCTACTGGGCGGTCGGCTTCGGCGTCGCCTTCGGCGGTGGCGGCGTTTTCTGGCTGCTGGGCGGCAGCGGCTGGTTCCCGACCTTCAGTCCCGGCTCCCAGATGAACCTCCCGGCGCTGGCCGGGAGCACGGCCCCCGCCGCCGCCAAGTTCTTCTTCGAGTTCGTCTTCTGCGCCGTCTCGCTGGCGATCGTCTGGGGCACGATGCTGGAGCGGACCAAGTTCATCGTCTACATCCTGTTCGCGATCCCCTTTGCCGGCTTCATCTACCCCCTGATCAGCCACTGGCTCTTCGGCGGCGGCTGGCTGATGGCGAGGTTCGGTGCCCAGGACTTCGCCGGCTCGACCGTCGTCCACCTGACCGGCGCCACCGCGGGGTTCGCGGGCCTGC
Organism: Chloroflexi bacterium UBA6019; assembly: GCA_002427995.1. Taxonomy (GTDB): domain Bacteria; phylum Chloroflexota; class Dormibacteria; order Dormibacterales; family Dormibacteraceae; genus UBA6019. The sequence continues at coordinate 4,029 of DIZV01000162.1, read as the reverse complement.
TCCTGCTCGGGCCTCGAATCGGCAAGTACGAGCGGAACAAGAAGCCGAACGCGATCCCGGGCCACAGCATGCCGCTCTCCCAACTCGGCGTCTTCATCCTCTGGTTCGGCTGGTTCGGGTTCAACCCGGGCTCGACCCTCAACGCCACCAACCTCCACTTCGCCGACGTCGTCGTGACGACCAACCTGGCGGCGGCCGCGGGCGCGGTGACGGCGCTGGCCTGCATCTACCTCGTGACCAGGACGCTGGACGTGGGGATGATCGGCAACGGCGCCATCGCCGCCCTGGTCGCCATCACCGCTCCCTCCGGCTACGTCGAGCCGTGGGCCGCGGTGATCATCGGAGCGGTCGCGGGCGTGATCGTCGTGTTCGGCGTCCTCGCGATCGACAAGTACCTCGACGACCCCATCGGCGCATTGCCCGCGCACGGCCTCGCCGGCATCTGGGGCACGCTCTCCTGCGGCCTCTTCACGGCGCCGGCGCTGGCCAAGTTCAACGGTGTCGGCCAGGGCGGGCTTTTCTACACCGGCTCGTTCTCCCAGCTCGGTGCCCAGGCGCTGGCCGTCTCCGTCTCCTTCACGACCGTGTTCGTCCTCAGCTTCGCCGTCTTCTGGGTGATCAAGCAAACCGTCGGCCTCCGCGTCTCGGCACGCGAGGAGATGGAGGGCCTGGACATCAGTGAGCACGGAATGTGGGGTTACCCGGAGGCCTTCATGCCGGTCCCCGGCGGCGTCTACCGACCGGCCGAGATGCCCACCATCAACCCCCACCCGACCGCATCTGGTGACGCGACTGTCAAACCCACCCGGGAAGGAGCGTCGGTATGAAGAAGATAGAGGCGATCATCCGGCACGAGAAGCTGCAGGAGGTACAGGACGTCCTCGACGAATGCGGCGTGTCGGGGCTCACGGTGACCGAGGTCAAGGGCTGTGGAGCCCAGCGGGGCTACACCGAGTCCTACCGCGGCACCAAGGTCAACATCTCCCTCCGGCCGCGGCTGAAGATCGAGGCGGTGGTGCGCGCCGAGATCGTGGACAAGGTCGTCGACAAGATCGCCGAGGCGGCCCGGACGGGCGAGGTCGGCGATGGCAAGATCTTCGTCATCGACATCGAGCAGGCGGTCAGGATCCGGACCGGCGAGCGCGGCCCGGAGACGATCCAGCACGCAGAGCGCTCCATGTGGGGGCACTGAAGGGAAGTCGCGACTCCCGCTCCGCTTCGCCGGAGACCTAGCCGGCCGCGGGGCCCTGGCCGGCGGCGATCTGCACCGCGAGGTTGAGGATCCCGTCGGCGTAGGACCAGGTGTCGTATGCGTAGTTGCCGCTGAGGATGGCGCCCTCACCCTGGTAGTAGGCTGCCAGCGCCGTCCTCGGCCCGTACTTGTTGAGCAGGTCCTTCAAGAGGGCGGCCCCCATCTCGGCGTTGTCCAGTGGGTCCTCGAGGTTGACCGTCCGGCCGAGGAGGGTGGGGCCGGCGGTGGCGGCGGTCTTGGGCATCACCTGGAGCAGCCCGATCGCTCCTTCACTGGAAACCGCGTCCGGGTGCCAGCTGCTCTCCCAGAAGGAGACCGCAAGCAGGAGGTTGGAGTCGACGCCCTGGTCGGCCGCGGCCTTGAGCAGGATGTCGTGGACGGTCACCGGCCGCGGCGCCGGCGGCGGGGGTGTTAGCGCGATCCGTGGATCTTCCGCGGAAAGAGCCCCGGTCCCATTGAGGGTGACCAGGTCGCCCGCCGCGCCATGGTACGCGAGGGCCGGCGAGGGAAGCGCTGCGAAGGCGATCACGACCGCCAGGGGAGCCCCCCACCGAGCCGCTCCGCGAAGGGAGGTTCCGTTGAGCACGAGGAGGGATTCAAGCGGGTCCGCCGGACCCAATGCAACACCGTTCCGAAGACATTTTGTCCGCGCGGTGAAGTGCGCGGACGTTAGTCAGGCGGTGGCAGCTTCTCTGAGAAAGCCGACCACCAGGGCGGCCAGCTCCCGAGGCTTCTCGGCGGGAAGCATGTGGCCGGAGCCGGTGATGATTTCCATCGTGGAGTCGGGGATTCCGGCGGCGATGATCTCTCCTGCCCGCGGCGGGCAGTGCTGGTCGAGGTCGGCACAGACGATTAACGTCCGTGCACTGATCTTTACCAGCTCGGGATCGAGAGGATTGACCCGAAGGCCGGCCATGGCGGTGGCGGCGTTGCGGTAGCCCGCTGGGTCCGCTGTCGACTGGCGGCGGATCGCCAGGCCTTCCTCCAGCTCCCCGGGGCTGATGTGGTAGGCGTCGACGGTGTCACGGTCCATCATCGCCTTGAGTTCGGCACTGCCCATCACGGCGCGCTCCGCGTACCACTGGGCCGCCGAGGAGCCGACCCGGCTGCTGGTGGCGACCGGGAAGAGCACGTCGACCTTCTCCGGGTGGTCGATGGCGAGGCGCATGGCGATGGTGCCGCCGAGGCTGAACCCGGCGACGCCAACCCGCTCGAGGCCGATCGCCTCGAGCAGTAGGTTCAGGTCGTCGCCGAGCTGCCGGAGGGTGCCGTCGGCGTCGCCCACCGAGCTCTGGCCATGGCCCCGGACGTCGTAGAGGATGACCCGGTGCCGGAGGGCGAGGTCGGGCACCGTCTTGCGCCAGAGCCGGTGATCGTCGGCGAGCCCGTGAATGAGGACCAGTGGCGACCCGCGGCCGATCTCGAACCAGGCGGTCTCGATGTCGCCGGTTCGGGCTCGCATTGTCCAGAACTTACGTTAACAGTTGTCCCTCGAGGTTCCGGCGATCGACCTTGCCGGGTCCGCGCAGGGGGATCTCGGCGACCGGGCGGACCTCCTCCGGCCACTTGTAGCGGGCCATCCCCTGCTCCTCCAGGTATCGCTTGAGGTTCTCGAGGTTGGGACCCCGACCAGGCTCCCTCGCCACCACGAAGGCGACCGCCCGCTCGCCGAGCTCGCGGTCGGGGCGACCCACGACGCAGACATCGGCGATGCCCGGGTGGCGGCGGAGGACCTGCTCAACCTCGTGCGGATTGATGTTGGTGCCGCCCCGGATGATCAGCTCCTTGGTGCGTCCCAGGACCTGCAGGAAGCCGTCCTCGTCGATCTGGCCAAGGTCACCCATGTGCACCCAGCCGTCCTCCGCGTGGGGCCCGAAGGACTCCCCCCAGTAGCGTTCCTGGACCGTGTCGCCACGCATGCAGATCTCGCCCTCCTCGGTGACCATGACCTCGCAGCAGTCGTGGGGCCGCCCGACCGTGGAGTGCCGCTTCTCGCGGGGGTCGCTGGGGCTGCCGACGCTCAGCTGGCCGGCGTCCATCGACCCGTAGAAGATGCAGACGCGGGAGCCGGTCCGGTCCTCCCAGGCGGCCGCGAGATCCGGCGGCATGGGGGCGCCGGCGACCGCCGTCACCCGCACGGTCCGGAGGTCGGCGACGGCGAGATCGGGGCTTTCAAGGAGGCGGAAGACGTTGGTCGGGACGCCCACCAGCATCGTCGCCTGGTGCTGGGCGGCCAGCCTTAACACGGTCTCTGGGCTGAACCGGGGCTCGTGGAGCATGATCAGCCCGGCCCCCAGGCGGAGGCAGAGGAGGCACATTCCACCGATGCCCTGGGTGAGCGGCGACATGATCAGGACCCGGTCATCCTCGGTGACCTCGAGGCGGCCGGTGAAGCCTTCGAAGGTCGCCTGCTTCAGCTTGGCGCTGAGCCCGGCGAGCTTCGGCATCCCGGTCGTGCCGCTCGTGTAACACATCGCTGCGGCCTCGTTCTCGTCGAGCTCCGGGTCGCGCCAGTCCTCCGGGTTCGCCGAGGCGAGGAGATCTTCATACGAGTCCTCGACGACGAGCACGTGCTCGATCGGCGTGCGGTCGAGGAACTGCTCGAGCAGCGGCATCAGGCTGCGATCGACGATCACGGCCTTGTCCTGCGCATGCGTCGCGATGTACGCGAGATCGTTCGGGTGCAGGCGGAGGTTCAGCGTATGCAGGACGAAGCCGCCGCACGGGATGCCGAAGTACGCCTCGTGGTGCTGATAGTGGTTCCAGCAGAGCGTCGC
>DIZV01000127.1:3353-3945 GCA_002427995.1 Chloroflexi bacterium UBA6019 | reverse complement strand
CCAGGAGACCATCCAGACCGAGGCCGCGCGCTGCTGCATGCTTCTTCGTGAACAGGCGCTGGATGGGCGGCATGCTGACCAACTTCTCGACCATGCAGAAGCGGATCCGCCGCCTCTTCGAGCTCCGCCGGATGCAGCAGGAGGGCGGGTTCGAGCAGCTCTCCAAGAAGGAGGCCAACCGCCTCCAGGACGAGCTCGACAAGCTCATGTTCCACTTCGACGGGCTGGCCGACATGAAGCGGCTGCCGGGCGCGGTGTTCGTCGTCGACCCCCGCAAGGAGCACATCGCGGTGACCGAGGCGAACCGCCTCAAGATCCCGGTGGTCGCGATCACCGACTCCAACTGCGACCCCGAGCTGATCCAGTACGTGATCCCCGGCAACGACGACGCCATCCGGGCCGTGAAGCTGATCACCGGCAAGATGGCGGAAGCCTGCCTGGAAGGCCGCCAGGAGGTCGCCGAGGGCGAGCTGCCGGCGATGGACGACCGGGAGTTCCTGCCCACCGAACCGACCTATGAGATCCCCGAGGAGTACCTGGAGGAGGACGAGGACTATCGCCTCCCGAGCGTCTCGGAGGACGAGTTCCTGAC
>DIZV01000127.1:0-3330 GCA_002427995.1 Chloroflexi bacterium UBA6019 | reverse complement strand
CGCGAGCAGGGCATCGCCAAGGCCGGCAAGCGCGCCGGCAGGACGACCGCCAATGGCGTCGTCGAGGCCTACCTGCACCGCACCGGCGACTACCCGCCCCAGACCGGCTCGATGGTCGAGCTCAATTGCGAGAGCGACTTCGTGGCCAAGGGCGACGACTTCCGAAGCCTCGCCCGAGAGCTGGCGATGCATGTCGCGGCCGCCGCGCCCCGCTGGACGACGCGCGAGGAGGTGCCGGCCGACCTCATCCAGCAGGAGCGCGAGGTCGCGCTCGAGCAGGCCCGCAACGAGGGCAGGCCGGAAGCGGCCTGGGAGAAGATAGTCGAAGGCCGGGTAAACAACTTCTACAAGGAGAACGTGCTGCTCGAGCAGGCCTGGGTGCGGGAGCCGAAGACCTCGATCGAGAACCTGATCAAGGAGAACATCTCCAAGCTGCAGGAGAACATCACCGTCCGCCGCTTCGCGCGCTACAGCATCAAGGAGTAGGCGAAGGGGATGGCTGCCGGGGAGTCGGGGCCCAAGTACCAGCGCGTGCTGCTCAAGCTGAGCGGCGAAGCCCTGCTCGGCAAGCGCCAGTACGGCATCGACTTCGACGTCGTGCGTTCGATCGCCAGCCAGGTCGGATCGATCCACGCGCTCTCGGTCAACGTCGGGATCGTGATCGGCGGCGGGAACATCTTTCGGGGCATGGCGGCGAGCCGGCGCGGCTTCGACCGGGCCACCGGCGACTACATGGGGATGCTGGCGACCGTCATCAACTCGCTCGCCCTGCAGGAGGCGCTGGAGGACGCGGGCGTCCCGGCCCGCACGATGACCGCGATCACGATGCCCCAGGTCGCCGAGCAGTGGATCCGCCGGCGGGCCCTCCGCCACCTCGAGAAGGGGCGGGTGATCATCCTCGCCGCCGGCACCGGCAACCCCTACTTCACGACCGATACCACCGCGGCCCTGCGGGCGTTGGAGATCGAGGCGGACGTGCTGCTCAAGGCGACCAAGGTGGACGGCATCTACGATGCCGACCCGGTGGAGAACCCGAACGCGAAGAAATACGAACGGCTCGACTACCTTGAGGCGCTCAATGAGAAGGGCATCGACGTGATGGACAACACCGCCCTGACGCTCTGCATGGACAACAAGCTGCCGATCATCGTCTTCGACCTCCTCAAGGAGGGGAACATCGAGCGGGTCGTCCGCGGCGAGGAGATCGGCACCTTGGTCGCCGCCCGTGATTGACCCCGTCCTGGCCGAGGCGGAATCCAAGATGGCGAAATCCGTTGAGGCGATGCAGCGGGAGCTGACGGCGATCCGCACCGGGCGGGCCAACCCGGCGCTGATCGACCGCATCCTGGTGCCCTACTACGGAACCCCGACCCCGCTCAACCAGATCGCCCAGATCAGCGCGCCCGAGGCGCGGATGCTGCTCGTCAACGTCTACGACCGGAGCCAGATGGCGGCGATCGAGAAGGCGCTGCGGGCGCCCGAGCTGGGCCTGAACCCCGCTTCCGACGGCAACGTGATCCGCGTCCCCATCCCGCCGCTGACCGAGGAGCGGCGCCGCGACTACGTGAAGATGGTCCGCCAGAAGGCCGAGGAGGCGCGGGTCTCGATCCGCAACATCCGCCGCGACGAGGTCCAGCGGGTGGACCGGATGCAGAAGGAGGGCGGGGTGCCCGAGGATGAGGCGAAGCGGGCGGTGGAGAGGCTCCAGAAGATCACCGACCAGCACGTCGGGCGCGTCGAGCACGTGGCCGGGGCGAAAGAAGCCGAGGTGATGGAGGTCTAGCGACCTTCTTTTTCGAGGGGTGACCGAACCGAGTCCGCGAGTCCCGCAGCACGTCGGGATCATCATGGACGGCAACGGCCGCTGGGCGAAGCTCCAGGGCCGCGGCGTCAATTACGGCCACCGCGCCGGCGTTCGTGCGATCAAACGGGTGATGTATGCCTGTGACGACCTCGGCATCCCCAACCTCAGCCTCTACGCCTTCTCGACCGAGAACTGGAGCCGCTCCCGGCGCGAGGTCGGCGGCCTGATGCGGCTCTTCGAGGAGACCGTGCGGAAGGAGTTCGACGAGCTCCACGAGAGGGGGATCCGCGTTTTCATCAGCGGCCGCCGCGAGGGCCTCAGCCCGCACCTGGTCGGGATGCTGGAGGACGCCCAGGTGAGGACCCGCGACAACCGCAAGGGAACGCTCAACGTCTGCCTCAACTACGGGGGCCGGGCCGAATTGGTCGACGCGGCCCGCCGGCTGGTGGCGGAGGGGGTCGCGCCGGAGGCGATCGACGAGCGGGCGATCGCCGACCGCCTCTACATCCCCGAGCTGCCCGATCCCGACCTGATCATCCGGACGGCGAACGAGAGCCGGCTCAGCAACTTCCTCCTCTGGCAGTCGGCCTATGCCGAGTTCTACGTCAGCCCGACGCTCTGGCCGGATTTCGCCAAGCCCGACCTGGAGGCCGCGGTCGCCGAGTTCCAGACGCGAGAGCGCCGCTTCGGCGGCCGCTCGGGACCGGCATGAAGCTCTCGCCGCTGATGGTCCGGATCGCCAGCGGGTCGGTGCTGCTGCTCGTCTGCCTGGGCGCCATCCTGAGCGGCGCCTACGGGGTCGTCGCCCTCTGCATCGTCCTCACCGCCCTCCTCCTCTGGGAGTTTCGAGGCCTCTCCGACAAGATGGGCTCGCGGGCGCCGAGCTGGCTCCTCTACCCGCTCGGCGCCTACGTGACCTTCAGCGGCACCTTCCTGCACGGAATCTCGCTCGAGCTGGTGCTCTCGATCGCGCTGGTCGGCGGGTTGATGACCTTCCTCTTCATCCCCGGGCGCCGGGAGGGCCTCGGCCGCTGGGCGATGGGCATGGCGGGCGCCCTCTACATCGGCCTTCCGATGAACAGCTACCTGCTGCTCTTCTTCTCCTCCCACTCCAAAGGCCTGGCGTGGGTGGTCTTTGTGGTCCTCGCCGCCGTCACGACCGACGTCCTGGCCCTGCTGGTCGGGTCGCGGATCGGCCGCACGCCCTTCTTCCACCGGATCAGCCCCCGGAAAACGGTGGAGGGGGCGGTCGCCGGGCTGGTCGGTGCCGTCCTGGTGATCCTCTTCGGCAACGCCGTGACGCTCGGGCTGCCGCCCGTGCAGGCGATTGCCATCGGCATCCTGGTCGGGATGGGCGCCGAGGTGGGGGACCTGGTCGAGTCGCAGATGAAGCGCATCGCCGAGGTCAAGGACTCCTCCAACCTGATCCCCGGCCACGGCGGTGTGCTGGACCGCTTCGACTCGATCCTCTTCCCGGCGATCCTCGTCTACTACTACGCCTCTTTCGGCGGGTTGCTCCATTGAGC
>DIZV01000088.1:420-2932 GCA_002427995.1 Chloroflexi bacterium UBA6019 | reverse complement strand
GACCCGGATCGAGCTCCAAAAGCTCCACCACGACCTCGAGACGACCTTCATCTATGTCACCCACGACCAGGTCGAGGCGATGACGATGGGCGACCGGATCGCGATCATGAACGCGGGCATCCTGCAGCAGGTGGGCACACCGGACGAGATCTACGACCATCCCGCCAATCTCTTCGTGGCCGGCTTCATCGGGACGCCGACGATGAACTTCGTGCCGGTGACGATCGCCGACGGCACCGCCAAGGCGTCCGGCTTCGAGGTGAAGCTTCCGCGGGCTGTCGGGTCGGCCAAGGGGACGCTTGGGTTCCGGCCCGAGGCGGTGACCGACCGGCCCTCGGAGGCCGCCAGCCTGGAGATGAAGGTCGAGGTCCTCGAGCGGCTGGGCTCCGACCAGTTCCTCTACGGCCAGGTCGGCGGCGACACGATAACGGCCCGGGTCGATCCCCGGCTCAAGGTCGCCCCCGGGGACATGGTCAAGCTCGGCCTCGACACTCGAACCCTCCACCTCTTCGAAGCCGAGACGGAGAAGGCCCTCCTCTAGGGAGGGGCCGCCTCGGCGCTCCTTGGAAAGGATCCGCGCCGGAGAGGACTTCGACGCCGCTCGCTTCCGGGCGTTTCGCAGGGCACTACTGAGGACACTGACCCGGCGTGCTCGTGGCCTGACCTCATTCGATGACGTGCTCCGCGCGGCCGGTCCGGAGGGCAGAGCCTTCGCCGGAGTCCACGAGATCCCACTCGACCGGGTGATCGGCTCGGCGGCGGCGCCGGCCAAGTCAGGCGACTTCGATCCCGGCTTCCTGCCCGTGGACCGCCGGATGCGCGACCGCTGGACCCGCATTTACCGGGCCATGGTGGAGGGCGGAGAGCTGCCGCCGATCGACGTCTACAAAGTCGGCGACAACTACTACGTGATCGACGGTCACCACCGGGTCTCGGTGGCGCGCAGCCTGCGGCGCGACAGCATCAACGCCCACGTCGTCGACGTGAAGACGCGGGCTCCGCTCGGGCCCGACGTCGACCCCGGAGCACTGCTCCGGGCGGCTGAATACGCCGGCTTCCTGGAGGCGACGGGGCTCCACCTGGTCCGCCCGGACGCCCGGCTCGAGTGCAGCCGGCTCGGGCGCTACGACGAGATCCTGGGCCACATCCTGGGCCACAGCTACTTTCTCGGGCTCGAGCGGAATGACGCGGTGTCGCTGCCGGAGGCGGCGGCGAGCTGGTACGACAACGTCTACCTGCCAGTGGCCGACGTGATCCGGCGGCACGGCGTGCTCGACCAGCTGCCGGGCTGGACCGAGGCCGACCTCTACGTCGAGATCACGCGGCGCTGGCTCGAGCTCAGCCAGGCGGGAGAGCCGGCCGGTCCCGACCCGGCGCTCCATTCCCTGCTCGACGAGGCGGAGAAATGGAGAAGGAGGCGGCGCCTGATCCGGCTCGGGGGCCTCACACCTCCAGCAGCCGGTAGGGAACGGCGTTGATCACCAACGTCTCGCCCAACTGCCGGTCGGGCGCCCTGACCCCGTAGGGATGGACGTGCCCATGCACGAAAAGGCGGGGGCGGATTGCCGCCAGCAGCTGGTGAAAGGCCGCGAACCCCCGGTGGGCCGGGTCGCCGCCGTCGCCCAGGCCGGCGGCAGGGGAGTGGGCCAGGAGGACGTCGATGCGCCGCCCGTCGAAGGCCTGCCGGGCCCGGCAACGGAGCTCGAGCGCGAGCGCTCGGCGGCGCATGCCCCCCTGCGAGTGCTGGTTCGGTCCCTCGCGATAGCGGATCGATCCGCCGAGCCCGGCGATCCGCAGCCCGGCCGCGTCGACAACCTGGCCATCGACGTTGTCGCAGCCGGGCGGGCCGGGAACGGTGGCCTCAAAGCGGAGGGGCGACCAGAGCGGGTCGCTGGCGGAAAGGTCGGGGTCGTGGTTGCCGGGCACGTAGAGGAGGGGGACGTCGGCGCGGCTGACAAGGTTCTCCAGGTATTCGAAGGGCAGGTCGCCGCAGGAAAGGACGAGGTCCGGCCGGAGGTGCCGGAGCTTGTCGCCGAAGAGACCTTGATCGACCTCGTCCGAGACGGCAAGGATCCGTGTCACTTCCCTCCAGCCTAGATCGGCTCAGTCGTAGATCCGCTCCAGGTACCAGGCGTCCTCGCGCAGGTCGTGGAAGAGCTCGACCAGGAGCTCGCCATTGAGGATCGCCTTCCAGTACTCCCGCGCGATCGGTCGCGACCACCAGTCGGCCTCCGCCAGCCAGCGGGCGGCGGGGCGGAGCGCGCCCCGGAGCGGGCCGCCACAGACGCGGGCCGGCCTGCCGTCGGGGCCGAGCTCGACCTCGATCGGCAGTGGTGGATCGCAGAGGCGTGTCATGGCTTGCGAGCCGCCTTGATGCCGTGCCGCTCGTCGGCGTGGCGGGTCGTGGCGGCGGCTTCACGGTTCAAAGTGGCGATTTTGGCAAGCCGCGGGCTGCAGTCGAAGGAGGGGGGACGTCCCCCCTGTTGGCTGTGCTCGGCAGAGCCTGCGCGCG
>DIZV01000088.1:0-214 GCA_002427995.1 Chloroflexi bacterium UBA6019 | reverse complement strand
CCTGCGCGCGGCCTACCCCCCTGATCACCCAGGTTGCGGCTCAGGGTGGCGCCGGTGGTCGCCGGCTGAGGGGCTTCGCGGAGGAGGTGGGGAGGAGCCGGGTCGGGGGCTCCGACCGGGTCCCAGCGAAAGCGCTGGGCGGGGATGGGTGAGCCGGCGAGTACCGGCTCGGTGGGGGAGCGCGACCTCGACGCCGTGGCGCTCCTGGAGCCGC
>DIZV01000143.1:4361-7418 GCA_002427995.1 Chloroflexi bacterium UBA6019 | reverse complement strand
GGCCTCCTGGGCCTCGACGGTGGCCGACTCGACCTCTCCGGCCTCGACCGTGTCGGTGGTGTCGGTGTCGGTGTCGCCGTTCACGTGGTCGGTGTCGGGGGCTTCGGTCGCCTCGACCGTGGCGCTCTCGACCTCCAGGTTCTCGAGCTCAGGGTGCGCGGCCTCCTGGGCCTCGACGGTGCCCGACTCGACCTCTCCGGTCTCCTCGGTGTCGGTGACCACGGTGATGTTGTCGCTGTCGGGGCCTTCCTTGGACTCGGTGTCGCTGGACTCGACCTCGGCGTTCTCCATCGCGGGATGGAGCTTCTCCTGGCTCTCAACGTCAGCCGACTCGACCTCGGCGGCCTCGGCCTTGTCAGTTGAATCGGTGTCGGTCTTGTCGGTGTCCTTGGAGTCGCAGGTGGTCGTCGTGTCGCCTGCCTGGCTGAAGTTCTTGGCCTGGTTGCCCTTTCCGTTGCCAGGGTCGCAGTTGTTGCCGACGCCGTTGTCGTGGTCCTTCTTGGACGGATCGTTGCCGCTGGGATTGTCTTGCTCGGTCGTCGCCGACTGGGTCGTCTTCGCTCCACCGTTTCCCGCGCTGCCCTTGGTGTTGGCAGCGAAGGCGGCGGTGGAGAAGAGCAGCAGCGCGCCCATTGCCAGCGCCAAGGGGGCGGGAAGCTTGTGAATTCGATACATCTGCGCTTATCTCCTACGAGTAATCCGGCATAACCCATGGCTGGGTTACATGACAGTGCTAATGTCACTATTGCCGATACCCACTTACTTGTCAATAGCGCTCTGTCATTTCATGACTGCTTTGAGATCAGCGCACTCAATTTCTGAATCGGTCCGTGGTGGGCAAGGCCGCCCGAGCGGCTTCCGGCTGCGCTAGATCTCGGCTCGCCGCGCGAGCCTGAGGATCAAGGCCAGCAGCCCGATCGCGGCTCCGACCCCAACGACCAGCACCCAGCTGCCCGACACGGGCAGGATGGCGCCGAAGTCGAGCGCCAGCTCGGCGAGCGTCGACGCCGCCACCACCAGGACCAGGATCTCGAGCAACCGATGGGCGACCGAGCCGGAATCCGGGGTATTCGACAAGTCCAGCTCGAAGGACCAGTACCCGAGCTCCGCCAGGAGGAGCAGTGCCCCGGCGACCAGCGGAGACCAGGCCGACGCGGAGGACGGCTCGAGCTGGACGCGGAGCAGGAAGGCGGCGGCCAGCAGGGCGATTCCCCAGGCCAGGCCCCGTACCCACAGTGCGAGGAGGCCGAGGCAGAGACAGGCGACGCCGGCTCCGGCGATCGCGACCAGGTAACCCTCGCCCCGGGCGAAGGGCCAGCTCGCCGCGATCCCAGCGCCCAGCGCGAGCCCGATCCCCAGGGAGCCAGAGGCCAACGCTAGGCGCGTGCGCGCGCGCCGTGTCTTCGCGATGACCGCACCTCCTCCAGGGCGGCCTCGAGCGGCCGCATCTCGTTCCAGGTCGCCACCGGGATCCCAGCCGCACGGAAGCGTTCGCGAAGAGCGTCACGCTGGAGCAGCCACAGACGGAAGGCGAGGGCGCCTCGCTGGTCCGGCCGCGGAACGACGAAGGGGACCGGGTCGAGCTCGATCACCGCCACGTCGAAACCACGACCTCGGGCGTCGAACAGCGCGGCCACTGCCCTCTCGTCCACCAGCGGGCTCAGGGCCAGCAGGAGCGCCTTCGGCGGCAGGGTCCCGGCCGGGATGACGTCGATGTCCTTCCAGGCGTAGCTGGCGACGGCGCGGGTGTCCAGCAGCGAATCCATGAATCGGTAGAGCTGGGTCGTGCCCATCCCCGGCCGTAGCCAGCGGGTGATCCCGCCGAACCCGATCAGGCCGACCCGGTCCCGGTCGCGCAGGTAGTGAGCGGCAAGGCCGGCCGCACCCCGGATCGCCAGGTCAAGCGTCGTCCGTCCCCTGTCCCCCACCTCGAGGAAGGTGTCGAGGAAGATGACGACGTCGGCGTTGCGCTCGGGGTGGTGCTGGTTGACGTGGAGCTCCCCCCGCCTGGCGCTGACGCGCCAGTTGACATGGCGCACGCGATCCCCGGCCACGAACTGGCGGACGTCGGCGAACTCGATGCCGTCGCCGCGCTCGCGGGACACGGTGTTCCCGGCGTGGACCTGGGTCTCCAGGGGAGCCAGCATCGCTCGCAGGGCCTCCGGACGTGGATAGACGCGAAGGGTCAGCGCGGCCACGAAGGTCCTCTCGAAGAGCAGCAACCCCCACCGGTCGCGCGCGCGCACGCTCAGCGACCCGACGTCGTACGCGCCCCAGTGGGCGGCGTCCACCTGCAGCCTGAGCGTCCGCTCTTCCCCCGCCGCCAGCGAAACGGGCCCGGGGTGGTCATCGTCCGCCAGTGTTAGGCCCTCCGGGAGGCGCGGCACGAGCTCCAGAGCACTGGCCGCGGAGGCGGCCCGGAGGCGGATCGCGAGCGCCGCCCGCTCGCCCTCCAGGACACGGTCGCGGTCGAGCGAGGACTCGACCTCGAGCTGCGGCTCGCGAACCATCGCCAGGCCGAGGATCGCTACCAGCGCGAAGGGGAGCCCGAGGACCGCCGCCTCGGTTCGGGCGAAGAGTAGCGCGGCGAGGAACCCGGCTGTGGCCAGCGCCGCGTAGGCGCCCAGCTTGGGGGTGAGAAGCCGGGTCACCGGCGCGCTGTGGCGGAGTCCTCGGCCGATGGCGCCGGCACGCTCTCGAGACAGTCGCGGACGACATCCTCGGCCCGCACCTTCTGGACCCAGAGCTCCGGACGGAGGCTGATCCGGTGGGAGAGGGCCGGAATGGCGACCGCCTTGACGTCCTCCGGGATCACGAAATCCCGGCCCTGGAGAGCCGCGCGGCCTCGCGCCAACTTCATCAGCGCCAGGGTGCCACGAGGGCTGGAGCCGACCTGGACGCGGCCGTTGCGACGGGTGGCCCCGACGAGGTCGACCATGTAGAACCCGACGCTGGCCGAGACATGAACCGTCTCCAGAGCCGCCTGTAGATCGAGCAGCCGGCGGCGGTCGACGACGCGGCCGAGCTCGACCTCGTCGGAGCGGCGGGGGGGGGGGG
>DIZV01000143.1:0-4313 GCA_002427995.1 Chloroflexi bacterium UBA6019 | reverse complement strand
CGGGTAGGTGCCCTCGTACTCGAGGGGGTTCTGGGTGGCAAGCACGAGGAAGGGTGCCTCCAGCCGGTGGCGGGTGCCGTCAGCGGTGACCTGGCGCTCCTGCATTGCCTCGAGCAGCGCCGCCTGGGTCTTGGCCGGGGCCCGGTTGATCTCGTCCGCCAGCAGAAGGTTGGCGAAGATCGGCCCTGCCCGGAACTCGAACTCCCCGCTGCGCTGGTTGAAGATCGCCGACCCTGTGACGTCGCTGGGCATCAGGTCCGGCGTGAACTGGATCCGCTTGAACTCGAGGTCGAGCACCTGGGCGAAAGAGCGCGCGATCAGCGTCTTGGCCAGACCCGGGAAGTCCTCGATCAGGACGTGGCCGTCGGCGAGGATCGCCAGCAGGACCAGCTGAAGGGCCTCTCGTTTGCCAACAACCGCCTTCTCCACCTCCGAGAGGACGCGCTCGGAGTCCGTCAGCACGTCCTTCAAGGTGGCCATCGGCTAGAGGTTCTCCAGCCGGCCCAGGGCCTCTTGAAGCAGCTCTGACCCGGCGCTTGCGGGCTCGCCCACCAGCGCCCAGGTCGGATCGCCGAGGGCCAGCCGAGCCGCGTCAGGGTTGCGCTCGAGGTCGATGCCGCGCCGGCTCTGCAGCCGGTGCGCGGCGACCTCGCGCAGAATCGGAAGCAGCCGGCGTTTCAGGTCGGCCGGGTTCCAGGCAGCGAAGTCGACGGCGCGCTCGACCTCCTCCAGGCCGGCCGGACGCTCGGCGATCGCCCTCGAGGGCCGGCGCAGGCGCACCGGGTTGACCCTGACCTTCCGGTAGGGGGCCAGGGACCCCCGCACGAGCGCCGCCGCGGCCAGCGCGCCCAGCGCCACCAGCCACGCCCGGAAGGCAAAGCCGAAGGGGACGGGGCGGAAGAGCACGACCAGCCCGAGGATCGCCGTCAGCGCCGCCGCCGGGGCCGCGAGGCGGCGAAGTTCGCTCACGCCGGGAGCGCCGACGGTGCGTCGATCCTCTCCGCGGCCACGCGGGCGCGAAGGTCGTCGCGGAGCTCGGCCAGCAGCCCGATCGCCTCTCGCTTCATCTCCTCCCCGATCGGATGGTCACTGAACTTCGCGAGCTGGAAGAGCTCAGTGAGCCGGCCCGCCGCCGAGCCCCGAGCGTCGAGCACCCTCAGCAGCCGGTCGAGATACTCGAGCGCAGCTTCGTGGCGCGCCCGCGGCATCCCGCTGCCGGCGAGTGACCGCTCCATCCGCGCGTAGGCTGCGATGACGGCGCGCCGCGGGTCAGCTTCGGCCTCCAGCCCCTCGAGGCCTTCCTCGACCGCCTCCTGAAGTTGCGCCGCGAGACGCGCCAGCGGCGAGGCGGGGCGTCGGAAGCGGATACCCCGCAGCAGATAGGCGGCGGCCAGTGCCAGCGCGGAGAAGACGATGGCAGCGGTGACCAACCCCGCGCCGGCGCTCGGGCCCGCCGGTCCGGTTGGGATGCTCGGCAGCGTCCGGCCCAGCCCGAACGCCGCGAGGATGCCTCCACCGCCGCCGGCGAAGCGCCCGTGGTAGTGGACGTAAAGCCAGACCAGAACGATCGCGGCCGCCGTCTGCAGGAAGCCGGCGAGGGCCAGCAGCGCGAGCTTGCCGCGGCTCTGGATCCGCCGGCGACGCCCACTGGGCCAGAGCGCCCAGCCGACCAGGACCAGGACGATCGCCTCACCGATCGCGAACAGGATCACGATCGCGCGGATCAGGGCGGCGCCCAACTCCGCCGAGGCGGGGGGCGCCGAGGGCCCTGCGTCTCCGGGCCGGCTCGCGGCCGCGACGACGATGGCCAGGAGGACGATCGCGATCGCCAGGGCGGCTATGCCGCCCGGCGGGAGCGGTTGGAGGCGTGGCGACCGTCGCTCGTCCATGCGGCTGCGCCGAGCATACCCGTCAGCCGGACAGCCGCAGCTCTGGCTGTGCCTGGCGGACCGGGTAGACGAGCCTGCCGGCCAACCCGGTCTGGCTCCCCAATGGGTAGGGCCCGAGCCACTCGCCACCCGATCGCCACCACCAGCTGACCCGGTAGTTGATCGTCGCCCCCACCACGTAGCCGGCCTCGGCCGCCGAGCCATAGGTGTGCGTCACAGTCGACGGCGCCGGGTAGGGCGCGCCGAAATCGCCCGCCGGGAGCTTGACGCCATCCCCGAAGTCCCAACCCGCCGAGACGGGTTCGGCGACTAGCCAGTAGTCGGTTCCGGCCGCCGACTCATAGGTCGTGACCGGCCTCGGAACGGGGTCGAGCCAGAACCAGGACGCGAGTCCGGCCAGACCGGGCGCCGCCGGGTTGACGCGGATCGCGCCGGCATCCGGTACGGGCGGCGCGGGCGGTGCCCCCGCGGGCCTGCCGCAGTGGGAGGCGGGCGCGGTGGCGTTGCCCAGCTTGTCACTGGCGACGACGAAGACACAGACGATGTCGGTGGGGCGGGCCGCGGAGCTCAGGACAAGCGGCGCGGCGCTGTCCCGACGGCCGATCGGAGGGCCGCCGTCAATCGTCAACCAGGACGTGTAGTGGCCCATGCCGACCGCGAAATAGTCGGGGCCGGCGCCGTCGCCGCGGTCGACGACGGGGTCCCAGGTGAAGCTGATGGAAGACGGCCCCACCGCGGCGATCCGCGGCTTGGGGTCGGCCGGGGGGACCGCGTCGACATAGATGTCCATCACCGGGTAGCCATCGATGTCCGCCATGTAGGGAGCCGGCCAGGGAGCGCCCGGATGGCCCATGCCGCACTGCCCGCCGAAGGTCCAGTTGTAGTAGGCGACGTACTGCTTGGCGTGGCCGTGCACGGCCCAGCCCCAGTCGGCGAAGTTCCAGTGCCAATGAGATGGATAGTCGACTCGGCGAATCAGCTGCCAGCCACTTTGGTCGCCGGGCCGGCCCCGGAAGTCTCCGTACCAGTACCCGTACCAGTCGTCGTAACCGGGGTGTCGGTGGTAGCCGAAGAAGGTGTCCTGCTCGGGGTTGTTCCCCACCAGGGGGTCGCTTGTCGGGGGCAGCGAGAGGTAGGTGGAGGGCAGCCAGGAGTGGACGGGGCAGAACCCCGCCGGGTCGCCGTAGGGACTGCCCCAGGCGGAGGCGACCGCCAACCGGGGCGCGAGCGCGAATGCGGCGGCCAGGACCAGGCCCACACCGGCCGCGCGCCGGAATGGGGCGTGCCTCATCAGCTCCACCACTGGGCGGGCGGCAGATCGCCCATCCCGACCACGAGCCAGCGAGCGCCGGACCAGGAGAGCGCGGCCCACCACTGGCGGACGATCCGCGACCAGGGGCGGGCGCCGCCGTCGGCAAAGGCGATTCGCTGCTCCCCCTCGACCTCGAGCACGCCCTCTCCGCCGCCGCCGCCGGCCGCCCAGTGGACCAGGCTCCGTGCGCTGTCCCGCTCCTCGAGCCGAACACCGCGCCGGCGCAGCGCGGCCAGCTGCGGAGCCAGCGCGGCCACGGCCCGGTCGGCAAACGCCGCTCGCAGCGGCCCGGGATCGGCCGTGGCGAAGGCGCGCGTGCGCGCCTCATCCGCCGCCAGGAGCAGCGCTGTGGCTGCGGCCCGGTCGAGGGCCGGCACCCGGACCGCCAGCGCCGCCGGTGCGCAGGCGGGCGCGAGCAGGAGAAGGAAAAGCCACCACCAGCCGAGAGACCGCGTCATGGCAGCCCGGCGCGATACCGCGCGCAGATCTCCCGGGCCAGCGCCAGGCAGGCGGCACCGAAACGCCGCGAGCCGAGTGAAGGCGGGAGCCCGGCGGCAGCGGCGGATAGCTCGCGCTGTCCGACCAGCGGCATCCGCACCACCGTGGCGGCCGGGACTCGCAGGGCGCGCTCGAGGCGCGGCAGCGATCCGTTCAGCACGAGCAGGGTCTGCGCCGGAGGCAGCAGGCCGAGGTAGCCGGCCGCCTGTTCGAGGCTCCCCGGCACCAGGTCGGCCGGGACCAGGTTGACGTGAGCGGCCTCCGGCATCCGGTCGAGGCCGTGAGAGCCGACCACGAAGCCGTGGGCCCAGCCGGCGACGGAGGTGCCGGAGCCGGCCGCGGCGGTGGCGAAGAGGCCGGGCCAGCCCCTCGAGGAGGAGGCTCGCGAAGGTCGGCGCCGCCGGGCGGGCGACCTCGACCCGGAGGCAGCGACCATCGGCGAAGACCGGCAGCAGAGGCGGCAGCCAGGGCGGGCGGGCATGGCCGCGAACGGCCAGTGCCACGTCAGGCAGGGGGACACCGCCGTCGAGCACGCGGAGGTCGACGGCCGGCGGCAGCAGGTCGGCGACGTCGAAACGGAACCGGATGGCCTCGCTCATTGGTAGTTAGGGGCG
>DIZV01000037.1:3764-9133 GCA_002427995.1 Chloroflexi bacterium UBA6019 | reverse complement strand
ATGATCGTGAGCGGCCGCCGTTCCTACCTCCTCGCCTACGGCGCCTTCGCGCTGCTGGCGCTGATCTGGGGTTTCAGCTACATCCTGATCAAGGTCGGTGTCGATGCGATGCCAGCGACCGTCGTGGTGCTGATCCGGGTCGGCAGCGGCGCCCTCACGATGCTGGCGGCATTCGCGCTCACGCGGCGCCGGCTGATCCCGGTGGGCTTTCGCCGCAAACTGCCTGGCTTCCTGCTGATGGCGCTCACCTCGAGCGTGATCCCCTTCATCGCCATCACGTGGGGCCAGTACTACATCACGACCGGCCTGGCCAGCATCCTCAACGCGACGACGCCGCTCTGGACGGCGATCTTCGCCTGGTGGGTGACTCCGAACGAGCGGCCGACTCGGCTCAACTACCTCGGAGTCGCGGCCGGCTTCGCGGGGACGGCGATCCTGATCGGCCCGCAGCTCGTCCACCACCCCTTCCGATCCAGCGCGCTGGCCGGCCTGGCGGTCCTTGCGGGCGCCGCCAGCTACTCGGTGGCGGCGTTGGGTCAGCGGCGGCTGCTGGCGGGGGTCGATCCCCGGGAGGCGACGCTCTGGCAACTGCTCATCGCTTCGGTCGTGATGCTGGTGATCGCGGCACCGTCGATCCCCGCCGCCCACCCCGACGCGCGCGCCCTCGGAGCCGTCCTCCTGCTCGGCGTGGTCGGGTCGGCCTTCGCGTACATCCTCTACTACTACATCCTCAACGCCCTCGGGGGCACCCGCGGCTCCTCGGTGACCTTCGTCATCCCGATCACAGCGGTCAGTTCGGGGGCGATTCTCTTCCACGAGCGGCTGGGCGCTCCGGCGCTGGCGGGGATGGCTGTCATCCTCTTCGGCGTGGTGCTCACCAGCCTCCGCCGCCAAAGGCCCACGATGAGCCATCCCGAATCGGTGGCCAGGCCGGAGGCGCGCTCGGCATGAGCGCCAACCTCGCCTTCGCCGCCGCCCACCTGCCGGAGATCCGCTCCGCAGCGGAGCGGATCGGGCCGCACATCCGGCGCACCCCGGCGTTGACGACCGACCTCGACCCCGCATTGATCCTGAAGCCCGAATGCTTCCAGGTCACCGGCTCCTTCAAGGCGCGGGGCGCCTTCAACGCGGTGCTTCGGTTGCCGCCGGGAACGCCGGGCGTGGTCACCGCCAGCTCCGGCAACCACGCCCAGGCCGTCGCTCTCGCCGCCCGCACCGCTGGGCTGCGCGCTCTGATCCTGATCCCCGAAGGAGCCAACCCGGCCAAGATCGCCGCCACCCGCGCCTTCGGCGCCGAGGTCCTGACCGAGGGAGTCACCTTTGCCAACCGGGACGAGAAGCTGGTCGAGGCGGTGGAGAGCTCCGGATATGCCCTCGTCCACGCGTACGACGACTGGAACGTGATCCATGGCCAGGGCACCGGCGCCCTCGAGCTGCTGGAGGATGTTCCCGACCTTGACACCGTGGCCTGCCCCGTCGGAGGAGGTGGCCAGATCAGCGGCTGGGCCCTGGCCACCAAGGCCATCCGCCCCGAGGTCCGGGTGATGGGCGTCGAACCGGCCACCGCCGACGACGCGTACCGATCCTTCCACTCGCGCACCCTGGAGCGGCTGACGGCGGCCCCGATCACGATTGCCGATGGCGTCAAGACGCTGAGCATCGGGGCCAAGAACTTCGAGGTGCTGATCGAGAACGGACTCATGGACGACATCGTGACGGTGACGGAGGAGGAGCTGGAACAGGCGCTGTTAACGGCCTGGCTGCGCTGCAAGATCGCCCTCGAGCCGACCGGTGCCCTGAGCCTCGCCGCCTTCCTCGCCGGCAAGCTCGGAGCCGGCCGGCGCGTGGGGCTCGTGCTCAGCGGGGGGAACGCCGATCCGTCCCTGGTGGCTAGGCTATTGCGATGATCCCGGTCAAGGACGTGATGAACACCAAGGTAATCACCTTCGACCAGGACCTCGGGGTGGGCGAGGTCGCCGACCGGCTGGCCCGCGCCCACATCACGGGCGCCCCGGTCACCGATCCCGAGGGGCACGTTGTCGGCATCGTCAGCGAGGTCGACGTCTTCACCAAGAAGGGCAAAAAGGTCTCTGACATCATGAGCCGGCACGTGATCTCGATCGGCGAGGAGACCGGCATCGAGGAGGCCGCCCGCCTTCTCGCCGACCAGCGCATCCGCCGCCTCCCGGTAATGGCCCAGGGCCGGATGGTCGGCCTCATCAGCCGCTCCGACATCCTCGAGTTCTTCGCCAACAGTCACTGGACCTGCCAAGCCTGCGGCCAGGGCTATCGGGGGCTCGAGGCTCCCAGCTCGTGCGACTTCTGCTCCGGGGTCGAGTTCCGGTTGGAACGCGGGGCGCTGGCCCCCGGTTCTTAGCCCCCAGTCGAGCCGTGCAGCCGACACTGAGCCGCAAGGCGGAGAGCTTCACCGAGAGCGTGATCCGCGAGATGACTCGGCACAACCTGGCGCTCAACGGGCCCGAGAAGGCGGTCAACTTCGCCCAGGGCTTTCCCGACTTTCCGCCCAGTCCGGAGATCATCGAGGCCGCCAAGCACGCGCTCGACGACGGCTTCAACCAGTACGCCACGACCTGGGGCGCGCCGCAACTTCGCCAGGCGATCGCGGCGAAGCAGTCGCGGTGGTGGGGCCAGACCGTTGACCCCGAGACCGAGGTCACCGTCGCCTGCGGCGCCACGGAGGCAATGATCGCCGCGATGCTCGCCACGCTCAACCCGGGCGACGAGGTGGTCATCTTCGAGCCCTTCTATGAGAACTACGGCCCCGACTGCATCCTGAGCGGCGCCGTACCGCGCTACGTCACCCTGCGCGCGCCCGAATGGACCTTCGACGAGCGTGAACTGCGGCAGGCGTTCGGCTCGCGGACGCGCGCCATCGTCGTCAACACCCCGCACAACCCGACTGGCAAGGTTTTCTCGCGGGAGGAACTGACGCTCATCGCCGCGCTCTGCCAGGAGCACGGCGCGATCGCCATCACCGACGAGATCTACGAGCATCTCGTCTATCGGGGCGAGCACATCTCGATGGCCACCCTCCCCGGGATGGAGGACCGCACGATCACCATCAGCGGGGCTTCGAAGACGTTCAGCGTCACCGGCTGGCGGGTCGGTTGGCTGATCGCGCCGCCCGGCCTCACGACGGGCATCCGCAAGGTGCACGACTTCCTCACGGTCGGCGCCGCCCACCCGCTCCAGGTGGCGGTCGCGACCGCCCTCGGATTTCCGGACGCCTTCTACGACTCGCTGCTGGAGGAGTACCGCGAGCGCCGCGACGCGATCACCGCCGGCCTGGCCGAGATCGGCTTCGAGGTTCGAGCGCCGGCCGGCGCCTATTACGTGATGGCCGGCATCGGGCGGTTCGGCTTCTCCGACGACGTTGCTTTCGCTCGCCACCTGATCGAGACCGTCGCGGTGGCGACGGTGCCCGCCTCGAGCTTCTTCCACGACCCGGCGCTGGGCCGGACCCAGGTCCGCTTCAGCTTCCCGAAGCGGATGGAGACGCTGAACCGCGGGCTCGACGCGTTGCGGGCGCTGCCCGCCCCAAGCTCTTAACAGGGCCTCTATCGCCGCTGGCCGGCGCGACCTAGCCTCGGTGGCGTGAAGGCACGCCTGCGGCAGCCCCTGTTCTGGATCGTGGTCGTCGAGGTCGTCGTGCTGTTCGCCCTCTTCGCCGTGTCGTGGCGCGTCTACCTGGCGCACCGGCCGGCTGCGAGCGCGGGGTTGGCCGTCCCCTCCCTCCCCGCCTCGCCGCCCGCCGCCCCGCCCCGCGCAGCATCTCCGCTGCCCACCACCGCCCGACCCTCTGCTGGCTCGGCGCCGGTGCGGAAGCCGTCCGGGGTCCCGATCGACGTCGGCGCTCTCAATCGCGACCAGGCCGGGCTCGAGCGGACCGAAGACGCCATATTGGTGCGGCTGGTGCGGGTGGCGCGGGACTACCTTGAAGCAATCGTCCTCCCGGCCGTCAGGCGCGCGGAGAGTGTCAAGAGAACCACCAGCCCCGCCGCCACAAGGAGCGAAGCGGCGATCACGAAAATGCCGTGATACTCCGCCACCAGCGCCTGCGTGACCCGCGCGTCGAAGGCCGCCTTCTGGGCGGCGAACTGCGGAGAACCGGGCACCAGGTGCAGCGGCGGGCCCTGGTTGAAGAGCTCGTAGAAACGGTGGACGCCGTAGGCGGAGAGAGCGCTCAGGCCCACCAGCATCCCGAGGGTCCGGACCAGGACCACGAGGCTCGCCGCGAGCCCGTGCCGTTCTGCCCGTGCGACGTCGAGCACCGCGGCCGCGAGCGGGGCGATCACGATCCCGAAGCCGAGCCCGGTCAGGACCAGGACCAGGTCCGCCTCCCGCAGGGCGCCAAGGTGTCGGGAGAGCTCGTCCGCCTCCCAGCGGGAAAGGAGCAAAAAGCCGCCGGTGGCGGCGGCAAGACCCAGGATTGCCGTCCCGCGGCCGCCCAGTCTTCCGGCCAAAAGTCCGCCGGCGAGCGCGCCGACCGGAACCGCCACCATGAACCGGGCGAGGAGAAAGGCCGAGCCGAGCTGGTCGAGGTTGAACACGCCGCGGCCCATGATCGGGATGTCGACGAGGGCGACCATCAGCCCGGCCCCGACCAGGAGGTTGGCGATCGACGACCCGATGAACTGCCGGCTCCGGAGCAGCTCGCGGGGGATGACCGGGCTCAGCACGGCGACCTGCCGGTAGCCCCACGCCGACAGCGCGAGGAGGGCACCAGCTCCCGCCGGCAGGAAGTATCGACCGACCGGGTCGTGCCGGGGGTCATCGGGATAGAGGGCGATGACGAGCAGCGCGAGCCCGGCGCCGAGCAGCAGCGCCCCCAGCCAGTCGGCGCCCGCCTCACCGTGGACTCGGGGTGTGGACCGGCCGGCTGCGTCCGGCGCACGCGCGGCGAGAACGAAGCCGGCTGCGCAGAGAACGGCCAGTGGCAGGTTCAGCCAGAAGACCGCGCGCCAGCCACCGAAGTTCACGGCCGCCGCGGCAAGGCCCGCGCCATAGAGTGGGCCGAGGACGCTGCCGGTCTCCTGTACCGCGGCCACGGCGCCGATCACGGCCGCTCGCCTCCCGGCCGGAAAGAGGTCGGCCGCGAGGGCCAGCGCCACGGGCACCGTGGCTCCGCCGCCGAGCCCCTGGAGGACGCGACCGGCGACCAGCCAGGGCAGGCCGATCAGGCCGTAGGGCGGCTCACCGGTATAGCCGGCGGTCGCGGTGAGGGCCGAGCCGGCGGCGAAGGTGGCGAGGGCGACGAGGTAAACGGCCGCCCGCCCATGAACGTCCGAGGCGAGACCGAGCAGCGGCATGACGACGATGTAGCCGGCGAGGAAGCCGGAGACGATCGG
>DIZV01000037.1:0-3681 GCA_002427995.1 Chloroflexi bacterium UBA6019 | reverse complement strand
CGGCTGTGAAGAGCTTGCCCTTGAGCAGCGCCTTGCGAAGCAGGTGGTCGCTCTTGCCTACCCAGAGGGTCGCATCGATGTCGCCCGTCGGGTTGAGCGGCTGGACGGCCTGGGAGGCCTGGTCGGCGGTGTAGGTCGTCTCGATCTTCCAGGAGTCGACTCCGTCCACGGTTTCAGAGCCAAGCAACCGGGGATTGCGACCCTTGGCGAGAACGCCCGGAAGACCCTTGACAGGGTCGAAGATGCGCCCCACGGCGGGAACCGCGGCCGCTTCGGGACCGGTCACCTCCTGGACTCCGAGGAAGGGCACGGTGACCCAGGTCTGGGTGCCGACCGTCGTCACCCCGATCTCGACCAGCGAGTCCGAGCTCTGCTTTGCCTTGATCGTCACCTGGCTGTCCGCGGGCAGCTTCACCTTCCCCGAGGCGGAGACCACGGTGAAGCCGAAGAAGGTCGCGCCCGGACCGAATTTGAGCTCGATCGAGGCGGTCTTCACGGCGCCCAGCGCGGGACCCGCGTCCGCCAGGACCTTGGCCGGATCGGCGGGCGGGCCGCCACCGGTGGAACAGGCAGCGACCAGGATCGGGAGGAGGGCGAGGCCGACGGCGGCCGCCGCCCGGCGCATGCGCACCATCGAAGTCTAAGCACCGCGGACCTTCCGGCCTGTGACAGCCGGCGAGGATTGCGCTAGGAGGCCGCCTCCGAAAGTGCTGAGCGCATCAGCTCGGAGAGGGTCGGGTACGCATGCATCTCGGCTGCGACTACCCCGACGGGGACGCGGCCGGCCATGATCGCGACCGCCTCGTGGATCATGTCGCCCGCCGTTTCACAGACGATGTGGCAGCCGAGCAGCTGCCCGTCCGCGTCGGCCACCACCTTCACCTGGCCGATCGACTGCCCGTCGATCTCCGCCTTCTCAGCGTCCTTGACCCGGGCGACCCCGATCTTCACCCGGTGTCCCGCTTCCCGCGCCTGCTGCTCGGTCATGCCGACCGAGGCGATCTCCGGGTCGGTGAAGGTCACCCGGGGGACGATCCGCGGCTCGTAGACCTCGGTCCCTCCGCCGGCGAGCGCATTGCGGGCTGCGATCGGTCCCATCGCCGAGGCCGTATGGGTGAAAAGCATTCCCCCGGTGACATCTCCTGCCGCGTAGGCCCAGGGCTGGCTGGTGCGCAGGTGGCGGTCGACCTTGACCCCCTTCCGATCCCACTCGATGCCCGCCGCGTTCAGCCCGTTCCAATCGCCGTCGAGGCAGCGGCCGACCGCGACCAGGATCTCATCCACCTCGACGGTCGCGCCCTCGGCGAAGTGGAGCGTTCGGCCGGTGGCGGAGCGGGTCACGCTGGTCAGCTTCGTCCCCAGCCGGAGGTCGATCCCCTCGGCCTCGAACGCTTCTCGCAGGGCGGCGCCTGACTCGGGCTCCTCCGGCGGCAGGAGCCGCTCGGCGGCCTCGACGACTGTCACCCGGACGCCGAAGCGGGCGAAGATCTGGGCGAACTCGGATCCGATGGGGCCGGCGCCGAGCACCGCCAGACGGCGCGGCAGGTTTCGCAGCTCGAGAGCGGACTCGTTGTCAAGGTAGCCCGCCTCCGCCAGCCCGTCGATGGGTGGAATGAATGGCTGCAGCCCGGTCGCGAGGAGCACCGCGCCCGCTTCGATCGTGTCGCCCCCGATTTTCAGCCGGCGCTCGCCGACCAGCATCGCCTCGGCGGGGAACTGGATGTCGACGCCGGCGTCAAGAAAGGGCTGCTTGCCAAAGCGGAGCATGTAGTCGCGGACCTCGTGAGCGCGTCCGATCACCCTGCCCCAGTCGAAGCGCGGCTCCACCGGTTCGAGGCCGAACTTGCCGGCGCCCCGCATTGCCTGCGCGACACGAGCCGCTTTGACTAACGCCTTGGTCGGCACGCAGCCGTGGTTGGTGCAGGTGCCCCCGAAGTGGTGGGACTCCACCAGCAGGATCGAGGTCTTTCCGCCATCAGCGACGCTGAAGGCGGCCTCGGACCCGGCGGCCCCACCGCCGACGATGACCAGGTCGTAGGCGGAGCGCAACTCCCGGGTCTAACCGACTGCTTCTGGCGCTGGCTCTTCGACCGGCTGCTCGGAGTGCTCCTCAGCTGACCCCTGTGGCTCCTGGGTTCGCGCGTGCGGACCTTTCCCGCCGCCGACCGTCTGGCCCATCGACACATTCCCATTGAGGGTGGCGCCGTCCTCGACGGTCAGCTTGGCGACCCGGACGTCGCCATGGAGGCTGCCCGACCCGCTGAGGGAGAGCCGGCCGCGGGCCGTCACGTTCCCGGTCACAGCGCCAAGCACGGTCACGTTGTTTCCCTTGATCTCCGCTTTTACCGTCGAACCGTTCTCGACCGCCACGTCGCCCGTCGCGTGAAGTTCGCCCTCGGCGCTGCCCGCCACGGTCAGATCGCCATCGAAGGTCAGCGAGCCGACCAACCGGTCCTTGGGACCGAGGGTGATCGAGTTGTGGTTACTCTCACCACGGCGGCCGCGACCGCGTTCCTGGTGCTGGTTATCTTCGTCAGCCATGGTTTATCCGCTCCTTGAACTGCGTGGGGGGCAGGGGCCATTCTACCGTCGCCCTAAGCTAACGTCGCCGATGGACCTATCCGGTGCCGAGGAGCTGATCGAGCACCTCGTCGAGTATTACGACCGGGTCGCGCCTAAATACGATTCCTGGGCGTCAGGCCTTCACGGCAGGGTCGCCGCCCGGCTGGTCGAGGTCGCCGCGCCCGTCCGCGGAGAAGTCGTCCTCGACGTGGGGTGTGGAACCGGCCTGGTCACCCACCTGCTGGCCCACAGGGTTGGCGTCAAGGGAAGCGTCGTCGGCATCGATCTCAGCGCCCGGATGCTCGACCTCGCCCGGCCCGGCGCGCGGCCGAACACGACGTTCATGGCGATGGCGGCCGAGCACATGGTCTTCCGCGCCCACCGCTTCGATCTCATCACGTACGGTCAATCACTTCCCTACCTGGCCGATCCGCTGGCCAGCCTCGAGGACGCGGTGCGGCTTCTCCGGCCGGGAGGCCGGGTGGCCGTCTCGCTCCACCGCCGGAGCCTCCAGACGGAGGCCCAGGATCTCTTCTACAAGGTGCTCGGCGACCTCGCCGTCCGCCACCACCTCCGGGT
Source organism: Chloroflexi bacterium UBA6019 (assembly GCA_002427995.1). GTDB lineage: Bacteria > Chloroflexota > Dormibacteria > Dormibacterales > Dormibacteraceae > UBA6019. The sequence goes on along the minus strand of DIZV01000037.1, from coordinate 540 downwards.
TCCCGACCACTCGCCCGAACGTTCGGCCTTCGGAGAGCGGGAGAACCTGCCGCGTTTCCTCTCCGAGCTCGGCTTCGAAGAGATCCGGCTGACCGAGATGGTCACCGGCGGGCGTTCCCGGTCACCACGCGAATGGACCGAGCTGATGGCGGGCTCGGGCCCGCTTCCCAACACGCTGATGTCGATCCTCGGCCCTCGCCTCCGCGCCGAGTTCGAGGTGACCCTCGCGGAGGGGATGGCCGAACTCGGCGACGAGGCCTTCCGCTACCACTTCGCATTCATCTTCGCGGTCGGCGTCCTCGGCTCCTGAAGGCCTCCCAACCCTGCGAAAGTACAAGCTCTCTTTTCAGGATTGACAAACTGTCCGACTCGACCAAATGCTCGCGGCGAAACAACACAAGGAGATGCGCTGGAAATGGATGGGTATTTCCTGGATCAGTCAGAAGGTGAGGTCGCCGACCTCGGAGTCGTCAGGATGCGGCTTATCCTCTCGGAGAAGCAGACGAACGGCTCTTTTGCGGTGGCAGAGTTCCGTGGTGC
>DIZV01000164.1:5884-10389 GCA_002427995.1 Chloroflexi bacterium UBA6019 | reverse complement strand
GAGATCTTCTCGAGCGCCGCTGAGGCGGACTGGAACACCGTGTAGAACTGGCTCAGGTCCTGCATCGGTTCGAAGAATTGGCGCAGGTAGAGGATGAAGGCGGTCAGCACTCCCAGAGTCAGGTTGCCCTGGACGACGAGGAGGCCGCCGTAGACGAGCACCGCGGCCGTGGTCAGTCGGCCGAGCGTGGAGACGCCCGGGCCGAAGGTCGCGCCGAGCGTGTTGGACCAGATGTTGGCGTCGCGGTAGCGACCGACGACGTCGTCGAAGATCTCCTGGTTGCGCGGCTCCCGGCGGTAGGCATGGACGGCGCGGATTCCGTTCAGCGACTCGGTGTAGTGGACGATGACGAGGGCGATCGCGGTTCGGACGGCGCGGTAGGAGAGCGCCGACTGGGAGCGGAACCACTGCGTCACCAGCACGATCAGCGGGAACGCGACCAGCGTCGCCAGGCCCAGCCGGAGGTCGAGCCGGACCAGGATCAGCGCGATCGCCACGACCGAGAGCAGCGCCGTGACGACCGAGCTCAGGCCGGTGGACAGCAGCTCCTGGAGGGCATCGATATCCGACGTCAGCCGGGCGATGATCCGGCCCGAGGTGTAACGCTCGTAGAAAGACATGCTGAGCGCCTCGACGTGGCCGAAGAGGCGGAGCCGGAGGTCGAAGAGCGCGTCCTGGCCGATCCGACCCGAGAGGCGAACGAAGGCGCGGCTGGCGATCGCCGCGATCGACATCAGGCAGACCAGCACCACCACCAGCGCCAGCAGCGTGTCGAGCCGGCCGGAGCCGCCCGGCCGGATGCCCTGGTCGATCGCCACCCCGACCAGGTAGGGGACGGCGAGCATGGCGCCGGTCTTGAGCAGGATCAGGCCGGCCGCGCCCAGGATCGGCCGGCGGTAGGGCCGGAAGAGGATCGCCAGCAGCCGCCGCACGCGCGCCCGGAACACCCCCGCGAGGTTGGCCGAGACCTCTTCGATGTCCTCGCCCGAGACGCCCCGCCAGCTGTCGAGCGGGAGTTGGGCCTGGCTCACGATGCCGCCTCCTCCGCCGCCTGAGAGAGAAGCGCCCGGTAGACCGGGTTCGACGCCATCAGGTCGTGGTGGGTGCCGACGGCCGCGATGGCCCCATCCTCGATCAGGGCCACCCGGTCGGCAAGGGCCAGCGTCGACGGCCGGTGGACGACGAGCAGGGCCGTGACGCCCTTGAGCACTGAGGCGAGCGCCTGCTCGATCAGGGCTTCGGTGTGGACATCGACCGAGGAGAGCGGGTCGTCGAGCACCAGCACCTGGGGCCGCCCGAGCACCGCGCGGGCGAGCGCCAGCCGCTGCCGCTGGCCGCCCGAGAGGCTGTAACCCTGCTCGCCGACGCGAGTATCGAGCCCCCAGGGCAGCTCCCGGACGAATCCCGCCTGGGCGACGTCGATCGCCCGCTCGATCACCTCCTCGGCGGCGTCGGGCCGCCCCATCAGCAGGTTCTCGCGGACGCTGGCGGAGAAGAGGATGGGGTCCTCGAAGGCGACGCCGAGCTGGCCGCGGAGAGAGCTCAGCGTCAGCTCTCGGATGTCGTGCCCGTCGAGCGTGATGCGGCCCTCGCTGACGTCGTAGAGGCGGGGCAGCAAAGACGCGAGCGTGGTCTTGCCGCTCCCGGTCCGGCCGACCAGTGCCACCGTCTCGCCCGGTTCGAGCTCGAGGTCGACGCCCCGGAGGATCCACTCCTCCGAGCCGGGATAGCGAAAGCCGACGCCTTCGAAGCGGACCCGCCCGGCGCTCTCGCCGATCGCGACCGCACCCGGCTGGTCCACGATGTCGGGAGCCGTGTCCCGGACCTCATCGAGGCGGTCGGAGGCAGTGCGCGCCTCCTCGCCCATGCCCAGGATCCAGCCCAGCGCGTCCATCGGGCCGTTGAGCATGAAGAGGTAGGAGATGAAGGCGACCAGGCCGCCGATCGAGAGCTGCCCGTGGACGACGGAGTACCCGCCGACGAGGAGGACCGCGGCCAGGTTGAGGTTGGGGATGTAGACGAGGAGCGTCCAGAGGCCGGCTCGGATCCGGATCGCCTCCAGGTTCAGGTCGCGCAGGGCGCCCGCCTCGCCCTCGAACTGCCGCAGCATGTCCTCGCTGCGCCCGAAGGCTTTGATGACGCGCACGCCGGTGGCCATCTCCTCGATCACGGTTGTCACATCGCCCTGCTGGTCCTGGACCCGGCGAGCGACGCTGCGGTAGTCGCGATAGAAGCGGTCGGCCAGCCAGACGACGGGCACGGCGGCGACCGTGGTCAGCAGCGCCAGCCAGACGTCGAGGCGCACCAGCATCACCAGCACGGCCGCGAAGGTGGCCAGCATGATGATCATGAAGACGAGACCGAAGCCGATGTAGCGCCGGATCGTGTTGATGTCGCCGACGCAGCGCGACAGGAGCTGGCCGGACTGCCAGTTATCGTGGAAGCCGACCTGGAGGCTCTGCAGGTGCGCGTAGAAGTCACTCCGCATGTCGGCCTCCATCGCGTAGCTCGCGAGGCCCGAGGTGTGGCGGCGGGCCAGCGTCAGCGCGAACTCGGCCGCCGCCAACCCCAGCAGCAGGGCGAGGTAGGGCGGCAGCTCACCCGCTCGCCGGCGAGCCACCGGGCCGTCGATGACCGCCTTGATCACGAGCGGGATCGCGGTCGCGGCGATCAGGCTCGCGAGTCCGGTGAGGCCCGAGATGGCCACCAGGCGCCAGTACGGGCGCAGGTAGGGGAGGTAGCGGCGGACGACCTGGATACCCAACGAAAGCGCAGCCTTCCTTTTCCGCGGGCGCGCGGAGATGCGGGGGGGCGGGAGCTGCCTAGTCTAGCTGCGCGTCCGGCGCCGCTCGAGCCTGGCTCTCGTGGGCGGCGGCGCGCACCAGCAGGCGCACCGGGCGGTCGTAGAAGAGGTAGTTCCAGGCCCAGTTGACGAGCACGACCAGCTTGGTCCGGAAGGTGACGATCTGGATCAGGTGGAAGCCGAGCCAGAGGATCCAGCCCGGAAACCCCGAAAACCGGAGCGGCCCGATCTCGGCGACGCCGGCGTTGCGGCCGATGGTGGCCATCATCCCCGGGTCGGCGTAGCGGAAGGGCTCGGCGGGCTCGCCGGCCAGGGCCCGGTGAATGCTGCGCGCGACGTGCCGCGCCTCCTGCATGGCGGGTGGGATCAGCTGGGGCAGCTGCTGGCCGCCCTGGACGACGGCCGCCAGGTCGCCAATCGCGAACACCTCCGGGTGGCCGGGAAGCTGGAGGGTGCTTTCAACTTTCAGGGTGCCGCCCCGGCCGCGGTCGCCGGGCAAGGCCGCGGCCAGGTCGCCGGCGCGGACGCCGGCGGTCCAGATCACCGTCCCCACCGCCAGCCGCTCGCCATCGACGAGTTCGACGTAGTCCTCGCCCGCCGCCCGCACCTGCTTTTCCAGCAGCACCTCGACTCCCCGGCGCGTCAGTGTCCGGCGGGCGCTCTCCCGCAGGAGTGGCGTGAAGGGGCCGAGCAGATGTCCCGCCGCCTCGACCAGGAGTATTCGGGTGTCGCGGATGTAGACGGAGGGGAAGTCCTTCGCGAGCACCCCCCGGATCAGCTCCGAGAGGGCGCCGCTGAACTCGACGCCGGTGGGCCCGCCACCGACCACCGCGAAGGTCAGCAGCATTCGCCGCCGTTCCGGGTCCGCGGTCCAGGCAGCCTCCTCGAATCGGCGCAGGACCTGGTTGCGCAGCGCCAGTGCCTGCTCCAGGTCCTTCAGCCCGAAGGCCGTTTCGGCCAGCCCCCGGATCCCGAAGTAGTTGGTCGTGCTGCCGGTGCAGAGGACCAGGAACTCGTAGTCGATCGGCTCGACGTCCGTCAGCAGGCGGCGCCCGGCGAGGTCGACGCCGGTCGCCTCGGCCATCCGCACCTCGAGGTTGCGGATCGGTCGGACGATGCCGCGGATCGGGTGCGCGACCTCTGACGGATCGAGCAGCGCGGAAGCGACCTGGTAGAGGAGTGGGGTGAAGGTGTGGTAGTTGCGGCGGTCGACCAGGGTCATCTCGACCGGTTTGCCGCGGAGCGCCCGGACCAGGGTCAGACCCGCGAATCCGGCCCCCACGACGACGACCCTGGCCCTGCTCGGCATTCGCGTCCAATGCTCCATGATTTGGCCGCCGCTCGGCGAGAAAGTAGACCTCCGCTATAACTGCAACTGCATGACGGCTCCGCCGCGCGGGGGCCCGGACCCGGTTACGCCGAGCTCCACCTACCGCCTCCAGCTTCACGCCGGGTTCGACTTCGCCGCGGCGGCGGCGGTGGCGCCCTACCTGGCCGCCATCGGGCTCAGCCACGTCTACAGCTCCCCCTACCTGCAGGCGGTGGCCGGCTCCAACCACGGGTACGACGTGATCGACCACGGCCGGGTCAACTCCGAGCTCGGCGGCGCGCAGGGTCACGCCGCCTTCTGCCACGCGCTCGGTGACGCCGGCCTGGGCCAGGTCCTCGACATCGTGCCCAACCACATGTCGATCGCGGGCCG
>DIZV01000164.1:5331-5561 GCA_002427995.1 Chloroflexi bacterium UBA6019 | reverse complement strand
ATCCTGGGCGACCACTACGGCCGGGTGCTCGACTCGGGCGACCTGAAGCTGGTCCGGGAGCCGGACGGCCTCGTGCTCCGCTATTTCGAGCACGAGCTGCCGATCGACCCCGAGTCGCTCGACTCGGGCGACCTCGAGCTCGAGCTGGAGCGGGTCGCGGTCGCCCCGGAGGCGCTCCATGCGCTCCTCGAGCGGCAGCACTACCGGCTGGCGTTCTGGCGCACCGCCGG
>DIZV01000164.1:657-5102 GCA_002427995.1 Chloroflexi bacterium UBA6019 | reverse complement strand
GAGCTGATCCTCGGCTGGCTCGCGACGGGCGTCATCGACGGCGTCCGGGTCGACCACCCCGATGGGCTCCGGGATCCCCGCCAGTACTGCCGCTGGCTGCGCGAGGCCGCACCGGGGGCCTGGATCGTGGTGGAGAAGATCCTCGGCCCCGACGAGCGCCTCCCGGCCGACTGGCCGGTGGCGGGGACGACCGGCTACGAGTTCGGGAACCGCCTCACCCCCCTTTACCTGGACCCCGCCGCCGAGGAGTCGCTGACCCGCTTCTACGCCGAGTTCACCGGCGTCGAGGAGCCCTGGGAGGAGATCGCCTACCGGAGCAAGAAGCTGGTTCTGCGCGACCTCCTGGCGAGTGATCTTCGCCGCCTGTCGGCGGCCTTCGTCCGCGTCTGCGAGAACAACCGCCTCTACCGCGACTTCACCCGCGACGACATCGGCAAGGTGCTGGCCGAGTTCATCGCCTGCCTCTCGGTCTACCGCACCTACGTCCGGCCGGGCGAGCCGGTCAGCCCCGCCGACCGGCTGCGGGTCGACCTCGCCGCGGCCGAGGTGAAGCGGCGGCGGCCGGATCTTGCCGTCGATCTGGTCGACTTCCTGGTCGCCGTTCTCCTCGGCGCCCACACCGGTCCGAACGAATCCGAGCTGGTGGCACGGCTCCAGCAGACGACCGGGGCGGTGGCGGCGAAGGGCGTGGAGGACACCGCCTTCTACATCTACAACCGCTTCGTCGCCCTCAACGAGGTTGGCGGCGACCCCGGTCGCTTCGCGCTCGCGCCGGCCGACTTCCACGCTGCCTCGGCCGCCGCCGCCGCCGCCAGTCCCGCGACGATGAACACGACCTCGACCCATGACAGCAAGCGGAGCGAGGATGTGAGGGCGCGCCTGGCCCTGCTCTCCGAGCAACCCGAGCAGTGGAGGGAGGCGGTTCTCCGCTGGTCGGCTCGCAACCAGCGTCACCGAATCGACGGCCTGCCCGACCGCAACCTCGAATACCTCTTCTACCAGACCCTGGTCGGTGCCCACCCGATCGGGCTCGACCGGGTCCTGGCCTACCTTGAGAAGGCGGGCCGGGAAGCGAAGGCGTTCACGTCCTGGACCGCCGTCGACGAGCGCTACGAGGCCGCCGTTCGCCACTTCGCGGAGGGGGCGCTGGCGGATCCCGCCTTCCGGGAGGAGGTCGGGGCCTTCGCCGGGGCGCTGGTCGAGCCGGGGCGCGTCAACTCCGTGGCCTGGAAGCTGCTTGCTCTCACCGCGCCGGGCGTCCCCGACCTCTACCAGGGAAGCGAGCTCTGGGACCTGACGTTGGTCGACCCCGACAACCGGAGCCCCGTCGACTTCGAGCTCCGGCGCCGGTTGCTGGGCGACCTGGCGCAGATGGCAGTCGAGGAGGCCTGGGCGCGGGCCGACGAGGGGCTGCCCAAGCTGCTGGTGGTCCAGCGCGCGCTCCAACTGCGCCGGCAGCGGCCGGCCGCCTTCGGCCCTTCGGGGTCCTACCGCGAGCTGCTGGTCGAGGGGCCCCGGGCGGCCCACGCGGTTGCCTTCATCCGCGGCGAGGAGGCGGCAACCGTGGTCCCCCGCCTGGTCCTCCGTCTGGCCGGCGATTGGCGGGGCACCGAGATCGAGCTGCCTTTTGGCGATTGGCGAAACGAGTTCACGGGCGAGGTGACGGCCGGAGGTGGAAAGTCCGTCGCCGAACTTCTCGCCCGCTTCCCGGTGGCGCTGCTGGCGCGGGTCTGAGACCTGGACCGCCCAGCGCCGGCTGGAGCTTTCGCGGTGCCGGGAGCGGACGCTCGAGGCGAGAGAGGAAGGATCGGTATTCGGGGCGCCGGAGCTGTTCCAGCGTCGTCCGCATCGCCGTCTGCATCACCCGCGAGCGGCGCCGTTCATCCATCACGTTGCCGCCGATCGCGGCCAGGTCGTCCTCGCCAGGCTCCAGGAGCATCACGCGCGTCCCCTCCGCCTCGAGCTCTTCGATCTCGGCATCCACCTGCCTGGCGACCACCCGGCGGGTGGCGTCGGTGAACCGGTGGAGCGGGTCCCAGCCCCTGAACCTGTGGCGCGTCGAATGGGGCGAGAGGACGATCACGAGGTCGAGCCCGAGACCGAGCAGGAGGTCCAGGTTCGACATCGAGTGCAGGCCGCCGTCGACGTAGGTGCGACCGTCGATCACCTCGGGACAGTAGTAACCCGGGATCGCGCAGGAGGCGGCCACCGCCTGGGGCACGTCCGCTTTCGGCGCACCCTCGCGGCCGAACACGACGCGGTCCCCGGTCTGGTAGTCGCAGGCGACGATCCAGGTGTTGGGGTGCTGGACCCAACCGCCGTCCGGGGCTACCCAGCGAACGGTGTCCTTGATCGGGTCGGTCGAGATGAAGCCGGCCGGCGCGAGGCCGGAGAGCGTTTTGAGGACCGTCGAGGGGCGGGCGCGCAGGCCGGCCAGGGTCAGAGAGAGGGAGCCGGGTAGCAGCCGCGGCAGGCCCCGCCGGCGCCGCCTGACGATCCGCTCCCAGAGGTCCGCGTTGAGCTCCAGGTTGCCGCCGGCGTCGATCAGGCCGTGGTAGATGTTGGTCGCGGTTTCCGGGATCAGGAGCCAGGGCGGCACGCCGGCGCCGCCGAGGACCGCGAGAACCGACCCGGCCGAGGTGCCCACGATGTGATCGGCGTGGCGGGGATACCAGCGGGTCCGGTCCGTGAGCGCGTGAAGGGCCCCCGCCATCCAAGCCCCTCCCAGAACCCCACCGGCTCCCAGGACGAGTCCCGCGCGGACTGGCCTCGGCGTGCCCATGTCGATAATCTGTAATTACTCATATCACGTTTCGTACCAATTAGGGCGCAGAGCATCAGGTGACCGTGGGCAGGCTCAGCCGGAAGCGGGCGCCGGACCTGCTCCGCAAAAGCTCGAGCCGGCCACCGTGGCGCTCGGCCAGGTCCCGGCTGATGGCGAGGCCGAGCCCGGTCCCCGCCTGGCGCGGCAGGTCGGCGTGGTCGACCCGATAGAAACGCTCGAAGATTCGTTCCCGGAGGTCTTCCGGGATCCCGACTCCCCGGTCATTGACGGTGATGACATTGAGGGGACCGCCGGTCACCTCGATCCGCACCCAGGGCGTGCCGGAGGTGTAGGTCAGTGCGTTGTTGACCAGGTTGTCGAGGATCCGCGCGATGTGGTCCGGGTCGGCGCGGACGCTGACCGGTGCCTCCGGCAGGTCGATCGTGATCTTGGCTCCGAGGAGCTCGGCGCGCGGAAGGCTGCGGTCGACGCATTCGCGGACCGATTCCCGGAGGTCGAAGTCGCTGACCGCGGTCGGCATCGTACCGGCCTCGAGCCGAGCGGCAACGAGGAGGTCCTCGACCAGCGTTCCGAGCTCCCCGGTCTTGGCGGCGAGCACCGCGAGCGGATGGACCCAGGGCTGCGGCGTGGTTCCGAAGGTTCCGTCCAGCAGCATCGAGACGTAGCCGGCGATGACCGAGAGCGGCGTTCGAAGCTCGTGCGCGGCAAGGTTCATGAAGTCGCTCTTGGTCCGGGTCAGGTCGTGGGCCTGGCCGAACAGCTCCGCGTTGCGCAGGGCGACCGCCGCGGCGTTACCGATCAGCTGCAGCAGGTTCAGGTCCTCGCCGGAGAAGGGCTGGTCGCTGCGGCGGACCAGGATCAGGGCAGCGCCCACCTGGCCACCCAGGGTGAGCGGGATGATCGCCGTGTGGAGACTGTCCGAATGCGCCTCCCGGCTCGGCCCGTCGAGGCGGGTGAGGTCGAAGCCCTCTCCCACCTTGGGCCGGCCGGTCCGGATCGCGCGGTCGGTCGGGGAGCCGGGGGGAATCGCGTAACGGCCGCCGATCGGGATCTGCCGGCCTTCGCGGTCGTGGCCGTCCTCCACGATCAGCTCCTGGCCCTCGACCAGGGAGAGGCTCGCCCGGTCGGCTCCGACCGACTCCACCGCCCGCCGCAGGAGCCGCCGGATGACCTCGCGGTAGTCGAGCGCGGCCGCCAGCTCCAGGGTCAGCTCGAGCCCGGTCTTGAGGCGGTCGTTGGCGCGGTTGGCGGAGTCGAGCAGCTCCGCCCGGTGGAGCGTTAGGCTGACCCGCTTGCCGAACTCGTCCATCAGGTCCCGCTCCTCGACCGAGAAGGGACGGGAGCCGGTCCGGTAAAAGCCGATCACCCCCATCGCCGTCCGGCCGTCGGGCAGCTCCTGGCCGGTGCTGAGCGGGATCAGCCGGCCGGTGTCGATATCGCCGTCGAGGAGGATGTCGTGGAGCGCGCTCTCCGCCCGCAGCCGGCTCGATTCAAGGGTTCGGGACTGGGACATCGCACTGCCCGCGAGGCTTCCCAGCCAAAGCCACTCGCGGCCCACCTGGCGCTCCGCCCAGGGTCCGGAACCGGCGACGATCCGGAAATGGCTGGGCCGTTCCGGCGGCACGATGCTCAGCAGGCACTCGGTGCCGGGGACGATCTC
>DIZV01000164.1:0-458 GCA_002427995.1 Chloroflexi bacterium UBA6019 | reverse complement strand
TGAAGGGGGCCTCGTTGAGCCGTCGCATCGCCCCGATCACCCCCATCTGCGAACCGCCGCTTCGGAGTGGCACGCCGACGTAGGGACCGAGAGAGTGACGGACGGCCCAGGCCCGGGTCGCCTCCGGCCAGCGTTCGTCCCGGAGGTCGGAGAGGAGCGAGTCTCCGCTCCTCTGGAGGACAGCGTGCGGGGTTTGGTCGGGGAGGCTTTCGAGGTTGGTGGTCTCGCCGGGGAAGCCGGAGGTGACAATCCACCCGGTGGCGGTGCGGAAGGTCAGCACGGCCACCTCGGCCCGGACCACCGCCGCCGCTCGGTCGACGCCGACCGCGAGCACTTCCTCCAGCTCGACCCGGCCATTGACCGCGGCCATGGCCTGCGCCAGGGCGGCAAGCTCTGGTGGGTCCGGGACCGGACCCTGTTCAGCTGGCGTCGTAGTGGACATGCTCCAGGTTTCGCTT
>DIZV01000110.1 GCA_002427995.1 Chloroflexi bacterium UBA6019 | reverse complement strand
CCAACATCATCTTCGGCGTCGTGAGTGACGAGAAGATGCAGGGCGAGGTTCAAGATCACCGTGATCGCCACCGGCTTCGGCCACAAGGCGGGCCAGGCAAAGGAAGCCGAGGAGGGCGTCAAGACCTTCTTCACCCGCGAGAAGGAGACCGACGAGGCGCGGCCCGAGTTCGGCTCCGACGAGGAGGACATCAACATCCCCGCCTTCCTCCGGCACCGAAGCTGAGCAGCAAGCAAGCAGGCGGAGGAGGGCCCGTCGCGGGCCCTCCTCTTTTTACTCTCCAGATTCATGATCGCCCGGGCCTTCTCCTTCGTATTCGCAGTACCGTTCCCCCGGAACTGGACTGGCGCTAGCCGGCTCCCGACCACAAGGCGGTTGACGGTTTGGTTGGTGAGCCTCTATATATAGTGGTCCGGACACCATGCGATGCCCATATTGCGGACACCACGACCTCAAGGTCGTCGACTCTCGGGATTCCGAGATCGGCGAGGCGATCCGCCGGCGGCGTGAGTGCCTGGCCTGCGGGAAGCGCTTCACTACCTACGAGCGGATCGAGGCAGTCCCCTTCTACGTCACCAAGAAGGACGGCCGGCGGGAGGACTTCGACCCCCAGAAGCTCTACGGCGGCCTCGCCAAGGCGACCCAGAAGCGCGACATCTCGCCCGAGCGGCTGCGCGCGATCGTCGATGAGATCGAAGCGGAACTCCGCAACAGCGGCCGGGCCGAGATCCCGAGCGGCGAGATCGGGGAGATGGTGATGGACCGGCTCCGGGTCCTCGACGAGGTGGCCTACATCCGCTTCGCCTCGGTGTACCGGGAGTTCATGGACCTTCAGCAGGTCAAGCGCGAGATCGAGCAGGTCCTCTCCTCCCGCTCCGGCGTCAAGGCCAAGAGCTAGCCTCGGTCCGATTCGGGCGCCCCTAATCTGGAACCGCGTTGCCCATTTTCCTGAGCATTCCGCCGCTTGCCGCCGAGCGCTATATCGTCCACGGGTTCTCGACCGCGCCGATGGGCTCGATGGGCATGACCAACGCCGCCGATCCCGAGCAGGTGACCGAGAACCGCCGGAAATTCGCCGGCTCGCTCGGTGTCAAGCCGGAATCGCTGACCGTGATCGGAGCGGTGCACGGCTCCGAGATCGGCCGCGTCGACCGACCGGTGTCCCTGGTGAAGGACGTCGACGGCCTGGTGACCGATCGGCCGGAGGTCACCCTTTTCGCGACCTTCGCCGACTGCTACCCGCTGATCGCCTATGACCCGCTCAACCGCGCCCTCGGCCTGGCGCACGCCGGCTGGCGGGGCACCGAGGCGGAGATCGCCAAAAAGCTGGTGGCGGCGCTGAAGCGGGAGTATGGGTCGGTCGCGGCGGAGCTGCGGGTCGGCATCGGCCCCGGGATCTGCGGCGACTGCTACGAGGTCGGTCCCGAGTTCGCCGGCCGGTTCGGGCCCGAGGTGCTGAAGCCGGGGGAGGGTGACCGCCTACTGCTGGACCTGGTGGAGGCCAACCGGCGGCAGTTCCTGGCCGCCGGTGTCCTTCCGCGCCGGATCCGGGCCCTCGACTTCTGCACCTTCGAGTCCGACCGGCTCTTCTCCCATCGCCGCCAGGCCGACGGCACGAGGTTCGCCGCGATTGCCGCGCTTCGCTGAACGGCTGGCCGCGGTCCGGGAGCGGATCCTGCTCACCGGTCGCGACCCGGCCGAGCTTGAGATCGTGGCTGTCACCAAGGGCCGTTCGGCGGCGGATGCCGCCGAGGCGGTCGCGGCGGGCGTCGCGGCGCTGGCCGAGAACCGGGTCCAGGAGGCCCTGCCCAAGCTGGCTGCCCTGCCGAAGGCGGAATGGCATCTGGTCGGCCACCTCCAGAGCAACAAGGTGGCGCAGGTTGCCGGGCGCTTCCGGCTGATCCAGTCGCTCGACTCGGTCCGGCTGGCCGAGCTGCTGGCCGGTCGTGACGCGGGCCAGCGGGTCCTGCTCCAGGTCAATGTCAGCCGGGAGGCGCGGAAGTCGGGGGTGCGTCCCGAGGAGGCGGTCGCCGCCGCGAGAGCGATCTCCGCGCTGCTGCCGCTCGAGGGGCTGATGGCGCTCGGCCCGGCGGGCACCGACCCGGGACCGGCCTTCGCCGAGCTGGCGCGACTCCGCCTCGACTGCCAGGATGCCACCGGCCGGGCCCTGCCGGTCCTGTCGCTGGGGATGAGCGGCGACTTCGAGGAGGCGTGCCGGGCGGGGAGCACGATGCTTCGACTAGGCCGGGTCCTCTTCGAGTGAGCGTATGAGCGCGGGCCCGGTCAGGGAGAATTGGGACTGAGATGCACGCGATTTCCGCCCTGGTCAGCACCGTCTGTTACGCGATGGTCGTGCTGATCTTCGTGCGCGTTGCCTTCAGCTGGATCAGCCGCGACTTCTCGAACCCCATTTATCGCTTCTGCTTCGAGCTCACCGAGCCGCTGCTGCGGCCGGTCCGCACCCTGCTGCCGGGAGGCGGGATGGGAGGCCTCGACTTCTCGCCGATGATCGTGAGCTTCGCGCTCCTGATGATCGTCGGCTTCGTCAACCAGCTCGGCTGACCACAGACCGCCAAATCTCCGTCTGCAGGTCAGCTCGAGGGTGCCATCCAGCCCGGTTCGGGGTCGACCCCGAGGCCGTCGGCGAGGCGGTCGTAATAGTTGAAGAAGCCGGTGACCTGGAGCGCGTCGTGGATCGCCTCGTCGCCCCAGCCGGCGGCGCGGAGGCGGGCAACGGCCCCGGCCGACCCCGAGCGAGGGTCCCTGGTCACCGCGACGCAGTAGTCGAGCAGCTCGCGCAGCGGAACATCAAGATCGGCTTTCGTGTAGTCCGCCATGACCTGGCGGGCGAGCGATTCGTCCCCGGCCAGCGCCAGGAAGTCCTCGCCGTGCGAGGTCGTTCAATAGAAGCAGCCGTTGATGCTGGAGACGACGGTCGCGATCAGCTCCCGCTGGCTGCGGGTCAGCGCTGAGGGCCCGTGCATGATCGCCAGGTAGAGCTGGACGCCGGCGTGGAGCACGGCCGGGTTGAGGCTCTGCAGCTGCAGGATGTGGGCGACATAGCCGGCCCGCCGTTGAGCGGTCGCGTACTCGTCGGCCAGAGCGCCCTCGGCCTCTTCGGGCCGGACCGTGCGGATGTAGGGCATCGCGGATGCGATGGTAAGCTTGCGCGCAGCGGAAGTTGATAGGCGCTGACGGAGACAGTTAGTTCCGCCGAGAGCCGGCCCACAGAGAGCCCGGGGTGCTGAGATCCGGGCGGCGGCGGCGAAACGAGATCACTCCTGAGCCGAATCCAGAAGCGTCCGGGGTCCAAGCCCCGGGAAGCTGGGTGGCACCGCGGGTCTGTAAGAGGCTCGTCCCAGTGCGGACGGGTCTTTTTGTTTTAAAGCGAGATGGACACCAAGAAGCGGATCTTCGAACCGGTCGGCTCCAAGGCCGACTTCCCCGCGCTGGAGCGCGAGATCATGCAGTTCTGGAAGGACGACGACACCTTCCGGGAGTCGCTCCGCATCCGCGAGGGGACGCCCGCCTTCGTGTTCTACGAGGGGCCGCCGACCGCCAACGGCAACCCCGGCACGCATCACATCCTCTCCCGTGCCTTCAAGGACGTCTTCGGCCGCTACCGGACGATGAAGGGCCAGTACGTGGCAAGGAAGGCGGGTTGGGACGTCCACGGTCTTCCGGTCGAGCTCGAGGTCGAGAAGGAGCTCAGGATCTCGGGGAAGCAGCAGATCGAGGCGTATGGCATCGCCGCCTTCAACGAGAAGTGCCGCGAGTCGGTCCACCGCTACGTCGCCAACTGGCGCGCCTTCAGCGAGCGGATGGCCTTCTGGCAGGATTACGACAACGCCTACTGGACCTACGACTCCGACTACATCCAGTCCGTCTGGTGGGCGCTGAAGCAGATGTGGGACCAGGGCCTGATCTACAAGGG
>DIZV01000106.1 GCA_002427995.1 Chloroflexi bacterium UBA6019 | reverse complement strand
GCGTTGAAACAGTCGACGTCGGCCCCCGCCATCGCCTTCATCGTCTTCTCGACGACCGCGTCGAGCGGAACGGCGATGGCGGACCCGTCGCCCCGGGCGATGGCGTTCATGGTCCGCCAGACTCGCTCCGACTCCTTGCCGTACCCCTGGTGGATCTCGGCGCCCCGCCGCAGAGTCGTCAATTCCTTGAGGTCCTCGCCGAGGAGCGCCTCGCCCAGGCGCCGGCGGTCCGCCTCGGTCGCCTTGGTCAGCTTGATGACCGCCTCGGGGAAGGTCTCGTTGATGAGCCGGAGGTGGCCGAAGGCGTCCTTCTCGGGGATCGTCAGCTGGCCGAGCGCGTCGTGGGCGCCGCCGGCCTCGATCGCCTTGGCCAGCTCGACCTCGTCGGCGGCCGTCAAAAGCGAAACCCGGCCGATCTCCTTCAGGTACATCCGGACCGGGTCGTCAAGCGAGACCGAGTCCATCATCTCGATGTCCATCAGCAGCTCGTCGTCGATCGGCTCGACCTCTTCGAAGTCCTTCTCGCCGTCGGTGACCTCGATGCCGATCTCTTTGAAGGCGTTGAAGACCCTGAAGACCTGCTCCGGCTCCGCCTCCATCTCGGGGAAGGCGCCCATCACGTCGTCGGGGGTCAGGTAGCCCTGTTCCTTGCCCTTGACGATCAGCTGCTCGGCAACCTGGATCAGCTCGTCCTCGAGCTTTGTCTCAGGCCTCTCCTGGGTCTTCGCCAATCCGCTAACTCCCCTTCGTGGTCTTGTGCTGCTCGACCGCCATCACGAGACGACGGTCCTCGGTGACCAGCAGCGCGACCTGGTCTCGGTCGCCGCGCTGCTCCGCTTCCCCCAATTTCCTTCGGACGCCGCGGAGCTCGGACTGGAGCACCTCCAACCGGAACTTCCAGACCAGCCCGTCGACATACTCGTCGTCGACTCGAGGGGGCGGGCTCGCCCACGCTCTCCGGATGAGCTCCTGCTCGTGCTCTTCGTACGTTTCCAGCCCGGCCTGGAGGTCATCCACGCCGCCGCCGGTGAAAGTCTCCAACATTCGCAGGTAGGTTCGCCGGTCGTCCTCGCCGAAGTGCTCCGGCAGGACCTGGGCGCGGATCCGCTCGAGCGCGTCCGGACGGACCGCGATCAGGGTCAGGAGGTGCTGTCCGACGGTGAGCTTGTTCCCGAGCGCGGGCCGGGGCAAACGCCGCTCCTCCGGCTCGGGGGTCCGGTCGGGGCCCTTCTTGCCCGCCTTGACGGCGCGGTTCATGAGGCGCGGCTCGACGCCCAGCCACTCCGCCGCCTTCACCCGGTACGCCTCCCGGACGGCGGGGTCGGCGATCTTGCCGAGGACCGCATAAACCCGTTCGAGCGCCATCTCGAGGTCGCGGGGCCGGGTCGGGTTGAGCTCCTGGATCGAGTCGCGGATCCAGAACTCCCATTCCGGCGGCGCTTCCTTGAGCGCCTTCTCCCAGTCGCCGCCGCCGCGCAGGAACTCGTCGGGGTCCTTGGCCTTGCCGAGGCTGACGACCCGGGTGTGGATGCCGAGCGCGGCGTGCTGCTCGATGGCGCGGAAGGCCGCCTGCTTCCCGGCTGAGTCTCCATCGAAGGCGAGAACCACTTCATCGGTGAAACGCTTGAGGAGCCGGACCTGATCTTCGGTGAGCGCGGTGCCCGAGGTGGCGATCGCGTTGGTCACGCCGTACTGGTGGGCGACGATGACGTCGAACTGGCCCTCGACGAGGACCGCGCAGCCCTTGCTGCCGATCCCCTCCTTGGCGAGGTCGAGCGCGAACAGCACCCGGCCCTTGGAGTAGGCCGGCGTCTCGGGCGAGTTGACGTACTTGCGAGGGTCGTCGGCAACCGTCCTGCCGACAAAGGCCACGACCTGGCCCCGTTCGTCGCGGATGGGGACGATCAGGCGGTTGCGAAAGAAGTCCTGCCCGTCGCGGACAAGTCGGGCCGCGGTCGCATCCGCGATCGGCTTCTCCCGGCTCCGGAGGAACTGCGCCAGGCTCGTCCCGCCGCCGGGTGCGAAGCCGAGACCGAACTTCTCGGCCGTCTCCGTCGAGACGCCCCTCTTCTGGAGGAGGGACCGACCGACCTCGCCGGCCGGGGTCGAGTGGAGGACGTACTCGTAGAACTTGGCCGCGAAGGTGTTGATCTCGATGATCCGCTTGCGCAGCTGGGAGCGCTCGCGCGCCGCCGGCGCCTCGGTGCGCAGCTCCACCCCGGTGCGCTCCGCGAGCCTTTCGAGCGCGCCCCGGAAGTCGATCTTCTCGGCCAGCTCGACGAACTTGAAAACGTCGCCTCCCTGCCCGCAGCCGAAGCAATGCCAGGTCTGCTTCTGGGGCGTCACCCGGAAGCTGGGCGTCTTCTCCAGGTGGAAGGGGCAGAGCCCGATGAACTGGTTGCCCATCTGGCGCAGCCGGACGTGCTCGCGGACGATCTCGACGAGGTCGGCGCGGGAGCGGATCTGCTCTTTGGCGTCGTCCTGGGTGGCCACCGCAGACATTCCGTAGGAATGTAGCGATGGCGGGCCCAGCCCGCCGGGAGGCCGCCGTATTCGCGGACCATTCTTGCCTCCCCACCGTCAGTGGGGAGGTGTCCGCGAGGCGGACGGAGGGGCCCATTCCTTTGCAGGGGCGATTGGCTCGAACGCATGCCCTCGACCATGCTGCTTCGATGCTCCCGGCCAGGACCCAGCGAGCCCGGCGGCTTCGCGCCGAGATGACCAAGGTCGAATGGAAGCTCTGGTCGAGGCTCAACCGCCGGCAGTTGGCGGGCTTCAAATTTCGACGACAAGCCCCAATCGGGCCCTACGTCGTGGACTTCTACTGTCCCGCCCTGCGCCTTGTAATCGAGGTGGACGGACCGCAACACGACGAGACCGAGCTGGAGGATGCGGAGCGCGATCGATGGTTGAAGGCCCGCGGGTACCGGGTGTTGCGATTCAGTGCCGACGAGGTTTACGACGAGACGGACGACGTTGCGGAGACGCTCTATTGGGAGGTTGTCCGGGGCAGCCCCTCCCCATGAATGCGGAGGCAAGTTGTGACTACGACTCTTGCCTCCCCACGCCCGTGGGGAGGTGTCCGCGGAGCGG
>DIZV01000154.1:4016-4591 GCA_002427995.1 Chloroflexi bacterium UBA6019 | reverse complement strand
GACCTGCAGATCGACTGGCTCGCCCAGCACCCGGTCACCGAATTGCTCAAAGCCCGCGGCGAGCGCATCCATCCGGCCAGCGCCCAGCTGGGCCAGCGAGAGCCGCCACATCGAAGCTGAATCCGGCCCCCATGAGCTGCACTGCTTTCAGGCGCTGGCGCCGGATGGACGAGATTCTGGTCGCAAATTTCATGGTCTTCCACGATGTGGTTTCGGCGGAGGCGTACGACCTTTGGATCGGCGACGAGGCCTGGGAGGTCGACTACTACATGCATGAGAATCCAGAGCTCAAACAGGCGGCTTATGCCTGGCTGACCGACTTCGTCGGCTGGCTGCCGATGACCGACGGCGGCGAGCGCGAGTCGTTCCTCACCGCCGACTACAACGCCGAGATGATCGAGCAGGTCGAGCGCTTCCCCCGCGTGCGCGACCGCGCCGTCTTCATCGGCAACCCAGGCGACGTCGTCCCCGGCCGCTTCGGCCCCGGACTCCCCCTCATGCGTCCCTGGGTCCGCCGCCACTACGACTTCTCCGGCTACGTGCTGGGTACCGACGTTCCGCGCGCGCGGGAGCGC
>DIZV01000154.1:740-3707 GCA_002427995.1 Chloroflexi bacterium UBA6019 | reverse complement strand
CCGGCTGATGGAGGCTTATCCCGCCGCCAAGGCCCGAATCCCGGGGCTGAGGCTGATCGTGGTCGCCGGCCCCCGACTCGACACCGCCACACTGCCCGCTGTCAGCGGGGTGGAGGTCCGGGGCTTCGTGCCCGATCTCCCCAAGCTCCTCACCGCCTGCGACCTGGCGCTGGTCCAGGGCGGCTTGGCCACCGCCATGGAGCTCGCCGCAGCCCGCCAGCGCTTCATCTACTTCCCCCTCATCGATCACTGCGAGCAGCGAATCCACGTTCGCCACCGGCTCGACCGCTACCGTGCGGGGCGCTTCATGGACTACGTGGGGACGACGCGTGACAAGCTCGCCGACGCGATTGTGGCCGAGCTGGCTCAACCGGTCCGAACACGTCCCGTCGAGCGCGACGGGGCCAGGCGGGCGGCGCTTCTTCTGGCGCCTCTCCTCGGACCCTGAAGAACCGCCCTGGGCGTCCTCGTCCAGATGAGCTTTCAGGTTTGGCTGGGGAGAAAGGGCTGGGGCTATTCAACACAGTCCGGAACCTGTTGGTCCAGCCCACAGCGCAGATGTCGATCACACTCGCCTTACTTCAGGAGCCGTGGCCGGAGCGTGAAAGGGGGCAGTAGGTCGGTCCAACCCGACAGAGGGCCCGGTCCCCGGGTGAGTTGCGGAGTAGCTCGAGCGTCCTTGCCAGGGTCGCCGATCCCGCAGGATCCAATTTGCCCTCCTTCGGGCGGGCGCCTCCCTGGCTCGTATACGGCGCTTCGCAAGCTAGCCGATCTCCGCCGGGCCCCACCGGGCGCCCGCCAGAAGCGCCCGAAGGCCTTGCTCGATGGCGGCCTCACCGGGCACCACCGCCGCCTCGAGCGGCGTGCTGTAGGGGACCGGCACATTGGCGCCGCAGACCCGTGCCACGGGCGCGTCGAGGTGGTCGAAGGCCAGCTCGCCCACCTGCATCGCGATCTCCGCGGCCCAGCCGCCGCGCTCGGTGGCCTCGTGGCAGATGAGCAGCCGGTTGGTCTTGCGCACCGACTCCACCACCGTCTCGATGTCGAAGGGGACCAGAGTGCGGGGGTCGATAACCTCGAGGTCGATGCCCTCCGACGCCAGCCGTCTCGCCACTTCCAACACCTTGCTGAGCATGGCCTGGGCGGCGACGACGGTGGCGTGGCGGCCTTCCCGCCGAACCGCCGCCCGGCCAAACTCAAGGCTCTCCTCCTGCTCGGGGACCTCGCCGCGCTGGAAATAGAGCAGCTTGTGCTCGAAGAACACGACCGGGTTGTCATCCCGAATCGCCGTCCGGAGCAGCGCACGGGCGTCGGCCGGCGTGCTCGGCATCGCCACCTTGAGGCCGGGGACGTGCATCATCCAGGTCTCCAGCGACTGCGAGTGCTGGGCGGCCTTGCCGCCCGATGCACCCAGGTTGGTGCGTACGACCAGCGGCACCCGGGCCTGACCGCCGAACATGTAGCGGAGCTTGGCCGCCTGGTTGACCAGGGGCTCCATGGTCAGGGTCAGAAAGTCGGAGTACATGATCTCGACCACCGGCCGCATGCCGGTGAGCGCCGCACCCACCGCCACGCCGACGATCGACTCCTCGTTGATCGGGGTGTCGCGGACCCGCTCCGGCCCGAACTCTTCGGCCAGCCCGCGGGTCACTCCGAAGACGCCGCCGCGGTCACCCCACACGGCCACGTCCTCACCCATGACGAAGACCGCGGGATCGCGCCGCATCTCCTCGCGCAGAGCCAGATTGAGCGCCTCCGAATACGTCATCTCAGGCATCGACGTCTTCCCAGGCCTCCTGCGCCTCCGGCCAGGGGCTGGCCTGCGCGAACTCCAGCGCCGCGGCAATCGCCGTCGCCACCTCCTCCTCCATGGCGTCGGCCTCTGCCTCCCTCAGCCAGCCCTCGGCGAGCAGGCTGGAGCGGAAGGCGGGGATCGGATCGCGCTCCAGCCAGGGAGCCATCTCCTCTTTGGTGCGGTAGGTCTGCGTGTCTCCCGAGAAGTGCCCCTGGAAGCGATAGCAGGCGGCAACGACCAGCGTCGGCCCATCTCCCGCCAGCGCACGCTCGTGGGCCTCGGCCACGGCGGCCTTGACCGCCAGCACGTCCATGCCGTCCACCGAGACACCGGGGAAGCCATAGGCCTGCGCGCGCTTGACCGGGTCGCCACCCGCGATCATCAGCTCCGCCCGGCCCGACATCGCGAAGCGGTTGTCCTCGCAGAGCAGGATCAGCGGCAGCTTCCAGATGCCGGCCAGGTTGGCGACCCCGTGGAACGAGCTCTGGTTGATCGCGCCGTCACCGAAGAAGCAGAGCGCCACCTGACCGGAGCCGCGCATCTGCGCGCTGAGCGCAGCTCCGGCCGCGATGCCGAACCCGCCGCCCACGATGCCGTTGGCCCCCAGCATCCCGATCGAAAAATCGGCGATGTGCATCGAACCGCCCTTGCCGCGGCAGTAGCCGTCCTCCCGGCCCATCAACTCGGCCATCATCCGGTTGACGTCGCCGCCCTTGGCGATCGTGTGGCCGTGGCCCCGATGGGTGCTGGTGATGTAATCGTCCGGCGCCAGCGCCGCGCAGGCTCCCACAGCCACCGCCTCCTGCCCGATCGCAGCGTGACTGGAACCGCGGATCAGCTCTCTGGTGTAAAGGTCGGGCAGGAGGGAGTCGAAGGCGCGGATCAGCACCATCCGGCGCAGCATTTCGACCTTGGCGTCAGTCGAAGTAGATGCCGCCATTGACGTCCATCACCTCCCCCGTGATGTAGCCCGCCTCTTCGGAGGCAAAGAAGGCCGCCGCAGCGGCAACGTCATCGGGCAAGCCGCTGCGGCGCATCGGTGCCTGCGCGCTGATCATCTCATCCATCTCGCGCTCGGTCTGCGCGTCCACCGCCCGGGTCGCGATACCGGTGAGGATGAAGCCGGGGGCGACCGCGTTGCTCGTGATCCCATACGGCCCGAGCTCCCTCGC
>DIZV01000154.1:0-573 GCA_002427995.1 Chloroflexi bacterium UBA6019 | reverse complement strand
TTGCCGGCCACGCTCGAGATCCAGATCACACGCCCCCAACGCCTCTCCATCATGCCCTTGACGACGGCACTCAGGCACAGGAACCCACCCCGCAGATTGATGGCCAGCGTCCGGTCGAACTCTTCCACCGAAAGCTCCCAGATCGCCCGTCGCTGAGTGATGCCGGCATTGTTCACGAGGATGTCCACGCGGCCCACCTCTCCCACCGCTTCGGCCACCGACTCCTCGCTCCTCACATCGAGGGCGACCGCGCGGGCGGAGGCGCCGATCGCCGCCGCATTGCGACGCGCCCCGTCAACGTCGATGTCGGAGAGCACGACCTCGGCGCCCGCCCTTGCCAGCGCCCGCGCAATCGCGTTGCCCAGGCCCCTTTCCGACCCGGCGCCGGTGACCAGCGCAACCCGACCTTGGAGCGCCATCTCACCAGCCTAGGTGATGTTCCGTGGCGCCCACAACCCGCGGTCGACGAGCAGTCCGCCACGGTCATTAGCGGGAGCGGGACGTCGAAGAGTCGTGCGGCTGTCTCTTATACACATCTGACGCTGCCGACGAAGGGGATAAGGGAGATCTCGG
>DIZV01000048.1 GCA_002427995.1 Chloroflexi bacterium UBA6019 | reverse complement strand
GTCGTACCTGACGAGCGCTGGACTGCTCCCGGCCGAGAGGGGCGGGCTGGGCCGGCCGCATAGTCAAGGAGACGCCAAGCGAATGGCCAAGTACATGTTTCTGCAAATACGTCGACGAGTCCCGGGCGCCCCGACCCGGGTCGCCCGAGATGGAGGCGGAGATCAAGGCCTACGGCAAGGTCCTGGAGGATGCCCAGGCCGCCGGGACCCTCCGCGGAGGCGACCCCTGCCAGCCGTCGGCGGCCGGTATCAGCGTCCAGGTCCACGACGGCCAGACGAAGGCCACCGATGGCCCGATGCACCCGGCGTCGCCCCGGCTGAACGGCTATTGGGTCTTTGACTGCAAGGACCGGGCAGAAGCGATCGCCTGGGCCGCTCGGATCCCGGCCGCGCACGGGGGTGGGACGGTCGAGGTGCACCCGATCTTCGAGATGTAGCCCGGCCAGGAGGAAGGGGCCGGACGCCCGCAGGTGGGTGCCGGCCCCACCCGAACCCGCTTCGTCTTAGCATTACCGGCCGCATTGGGACGGCCCTCGCGGAGAACGGGAGCCTCGGGCTCGGGCTGGCTCGGGCTGGCGGCCACGGTTGCCATCGGCCTCGCCCTCTTTGGCGGACTCGCACTGCGCGCCGGCAGCGTCGACGGTTTCCACTACTACCGTTCCATCCGCGCCGGCGACCGCTACGCCACGCCGGGTCAGCTCCTACCCGGGCAGCGGGCGGGCCACGGCGACGGCTATGACGGCCAGTTCTACTTCTTCATCGCGCAGGACCCCTTCCTGCGCAACCCCGCCACAGCTCATTCGCTCGACAACTCCCAGCGCTTCCGGCGAATCCTTTACCCCCTCCTCGCCTGGCTCCTCAGCCTCGGCAACCGCAGCCTGCTGCCCTACCTCTTGGTCCTGGTCAACGTGCTCGCCTCCGCCGCCACCGTCGCGGCGTGCGCGGTCGCGGCTCGCCGAGCCGGCCGGCCACCGGTCCTGGCCCTGGCGGTCGCGATCTTTCCGGGACTCTGGGTCCCGATCCTCTACGACCTGACCGAGCCGCTCCAGCTCGCGCTGGTGGCCTGGGGGATGCTGCTCGAGATCCCCGTCCTGCTCTTCCTCTCCGCCTTGGCGAAGGAGACGACCGCCGTCGTCCAGCTCACCGAGATGATCCGCAACGCGGCGGCGAGGAGCTGGGGGCGAGCGCTCCAGCACGGCTTCCTCCTGGGGCTGGTGGTGGCCTGGTCCCTGTTCGTGCTCCGAGCCGTCCAGACGCGGCAGTCGAACCTCCAGGGCCACCTGCTCGATCCGCCGGGCGCGCCGCTCCTGGAGCTCATCCGGGCCGCTTCGGCGCCGGGCCGCTACGCGTTCCTGCTGCCACCGATCCTGATCTGCGCGCTCGCCATCGTCCGCTTCGCCGGGACGCGCGACCGCTTTGCCGCCGGCGCCGCCCTCTACGGCCTGATCGGGCTCGCCGCCGGCACCGACACCTGGACCGACCCCTGGGCTATTACCGGGTGATCGCCGTCGCCGCAGTGCTCGTGTTCATGAGCTGGACGGTCGCCGGCGACCGGTTGGGCGCCGCGGTGGTGATCCTGATGGCGTTCGCCGGTGCGCTCGGGCTCGCCTCCGCTTTGGGCGCTTAGGCGCGGTTCGCCGGCTGCCAGTGCCCCGCGCTGTCCACCTCTTCGGAGGGCGCGCCCTCGGCCATGAGGCCGGCCAGGTCGAGGCGCCGGTTGCCGAAGGCCAGGTGGCCCTCCTCGTCGAGCGGCCACTCCGACTGCGGACGGTCCCAGCAGAGCTCGAGGCCGTTGCCGTCGGGGTCGTTGAGGTAGAGCGCCTCATGGGTGCCGTGGTCATTGACGCCGCTCAGCGAGTAGTCGGCGCGAACCAGGCGCCGGAGCGCGTCACCGAGGGTGGCGCGGGTCGGGTAGCGGATCGCGACGTGGTAGAGACCCGTCGTCTCCGGCGGGGGCGGCGTGCCGCCCTTCGACTCCCAGGTGTTGAAGCCCAGAGTGTGGTGGTAGCCGCCGGCGGAGATGAATAGCGCATCCGGCATCCGGAAGACGACGTCGAAGCCGAGGATGTCGACGTAGAACTTCTTGATCCGGTCCAAATCGGCCGTCTTCAGGTGGACGTGACCGATGTTGACCCCCGGGTCGATGGACCGCGGCGCGAGCTCGCGGGGTGTCACTCCTGGCTGTTGCTGGTGCGTGGTGCTCATTCGGTTCAATTCCCTCTCTCGGTTTCGCTCAGACGCCGCCGGTCGGCCCGGCCAGCTTCCAGCTGCTCTGCCACGGCCAGCGATTGCTGATCTGGAGCAGGATGTTGAGGAGGGCCATGCCCTCCAGGACGCGCGCAATCGGGAGCCCACCGGCGTCGATCGGCCGGAAACCCATCGACTTCGCCAGCTCGGCCACGGTGGCGCGGGCCTCGGCGTCGTCGCCGGCCAGAAAGGTGTCGACGGGCTGACCGTCGCCGGTCGGGTTGGCCATCACCGAGGCGAAGATGGTGTTGAAGGCCTTCACGAACTTCGCGCGCGGCACAAGCACCTGCAGTTGCTCGGTGACCGAATCGCCGTCCAGCATCGAGCCTGGATCGGCGGAGTTGACGCGGTTGGTGACATCGACCACCACCTTGCCCTCGAGCGCGCTGCCGAGCTCACTGACCACGCTCGACGCGGCCGCCGAGGGCATGGCGAGGATGACGACGTCCGCCGCGCCGACCGCTTCCGCGTTGGAGCCGGCGGCCTGCGCCCCGCTGGCCTGGGCCGCGGCCTGGGCGTTCTCGGGGTGCGAGGCGGCGACGGTGACGGCATGGCCGGCCCGCACCGCGTTGCCCGCGAGCGCCTTGCCGACATTGCCGGATCCGATGATGGCCAGCTTCATTCTGGTTGGAATCTCCTTCCGCTTCAGGCCAGCGGCACGAGGCCCGCTTCGATCCTCTCTCGATCGGGCTCCAGGAACGGGGGCAGTGCCAGGTTCTCGCCCAGCTTCTCCTCGGGCTCGTCGGCCGAGAAGCCGGGACCGTCGGTGGCGATCTCGAAAAGGATCCCGCCGGGTTCGCGGAAGTAGACCGACTTGAAGTAGAAGCGGTCGATCACAGGAGTGGGGCGGAGGCCGATGCTTTCGATCTTCTCCCGCCAGGCCGCCTGCGTCTCCGCGTCCGGCACCCGGAAGGCGACGTGGTGGACACCGCCCCGCCCCTGCAGGGCAGCGATCGCCTGCGCGGGGACCGACAGGACGACCTCGGTGCCCGGGCCGCCGGGCCCCACCTCGAGGAAATGCTCGGTGCCGCCGTCGGGCAGGTCGCGCTCGCCCGTCGCGCGAAAGCCCATCGCGCCGAACAGCAGGTCGGCCGTCTCCCGCGGGCGGCGGCTGGTCAGCGTCACGCCGTGGAGACCCTTGACCTGGTGCTCGCCCGGGACCGGGCTCTTCGCCCAGGGGGCGCCCCCTGGCGCTCCGCCATCGTCGACCAGCTCCAGCCGCTGGCCCTCCGCGTCCTCAAAGGGGAGAAAAGCGCGGCCGTTTCGCTCGCCGATGTCGCCGTGCTGGACGCCGCGGTCGGCGAAGCGGGCCAGCCACCACTCGAGCGAAGGAGGGCCCGCCACCCTGAGCGCGGTGGGGGCGATGCTGCCCGCGCCCGACCGGTTGGTGGGCGTCTCGGGCCAGTCGAAGAAGGTCAGGTCGGTCCCGGGGCTGCCTTTCGCGTCGGCGTAGAAGAGGTGGTAGGCCGACACGTCGTCCTGGTTGACGGTCTTCTTCACCAGCCGCATTCCCAGCACGTCGGTATAGAAATGGAGATTGCCGGGCGCGTCGCCGGTGATCGCGGTTACGTGGTGAAGTCCGCCAAAAGCTTCCATCGGCAAGTAATACCGGGTGAGAGGGCGCGGAATTTCGCGCCGCGCCCGGCAACATCGTCCCGCGCCGGCAAAAGGACGAGGATCGGACCGGCCTGGTTGTGCGTGATGTAATAGCCCGCTGATATGCCGCTGCCTCCCGGCGACCTCCTCTCGACGATCGGCATCTGCATCACGGCGGCCGCCCTCCTGGCGCTGGTCGGCTGGCGGCTGCGCCAGCCGCTGATCCTCGCCTACCTGCTGACCGGCGTGATCATCGGCCCCGTCGGCCTCAACTTCGTCGGCGACCCCAAGAGCATCGCGACCGTCGCGGAGATCGGCCTGATCCTTCTCCTCTTCATCATCGGGCTGGAGATCGACCTCAAGAAGCTGGCCTCAGCCGGCGCGCCCGTCCTTCTCACCGGGGCGCTCCAGGTGCCGATCTGCGTCGCCCTCGGGCTCGGCTTCTTTTACGCGCTCGGCTTTCGCAACCAGGGCGGCCACTACGCGCTCCTCTACCTGGCCGGGACACTGAGCCTCAGCAGCACGCTGGTCGTCGTCAAGCTGCTCTACGACAAGTTCGAGCTGGACACCCTCCCGGGGCGGATCACGCTCGGCGTGTTGATCATCCAGGACCTCTGGGCGGTGGCCATGCTGGCTGTTCAGCCCAACCTCGAGAGCCCCAACCTCCTGCCGCTCGCGCTCAGCCTGCTGAAGGGCGCCGCCCTCGTGCTGCTCGGCCTGGTGATCGCCAAGAACGCGCTGCCCCACCTTTTTCGGGCGGTGGCCAAGGCCCCCGAGCTGGTCCTCGTGAGCGCCCTCGCCTGGTGCTTCTTCCTGGCGGCGGTAGCCAGCACGATCGGCCTCTCGCGCGAGATGGGCGCTCTTATCGCCGGCGTCAGCCTCTCGACGTTTCCCTACAGCCTCGATGTGATCGCCAAGGCGACCAGCATCCGCGACTTCTTCGTCACCCTTTTCTTCGTCGCGCTGGGGATGCAGATCCCCGTCCCAACCCTCAACGTGATCGTGCTGGCGCTGATCGCGTCGGTGTTCCTGGTCCTCAGTCGCGCCGCCGTGGTGCCGATCCTCTACGCCCTGCGGCTCGGCCATCGGACGAGCCTGATCCCCGCCATCAACCTCGCCAACATCAGCGAGTTCTCGATCGTCATCGTCTCCCTCGGCCTCGTCCGCCACCAGATCGGCGCCGACATCGTCACCACCGTGATCCTCGCCTTCGCGCTCACCTCGGTCCTCTCGACCTACCTCATCAACTCCAATCACGCCGTCCAGCAGCGGCTCGCCTGGGTCCTCCGCCGGATCCGCCTCCGCGACATCGATGCCGACGCCGCCGCCGCCGTCGCGGAGGAGGCGGAGCAGACCCACCCGGTGGTCTTCCTGGGTTTTTTCCGGGACGCCAGCTCGATCCTCTACGAGCTCGAGCATGGTGGCGGAAAGCGGGGTGAGAACTTTCTTCCCCAGGTGGTTGTCATCGACTTCAACCCCCGCGTGATCCAGGAGCTTCGACGGCGCGGCATCGCCTGCACCTACGGCGACATCGCCCACATCGACACCCTCCACCATGTTGGGATCGAGAAGGCGCGCCTCGTCGTTTGCACCATCACCGACGACATCCTCCGGGGGACGACCAACCTCCGGCTCCTGCGCAGCGTCCGCCAGCTCAACCCGGAAGCGAGGATCGTCGTCGCCTCCGAGCACATCAAGCAGGCGACCGAGCTTTACGAGGCGGGGGCCGACTTCGTCTACCTGCCCCGGTTGCACTCCGCGGTCGAGATCGCGGGCATCCTCAAAAAGGGCCTCCGCGCCGGCTTCCCGACGACTCGCGCGGAGGCCCTGGCGCGGCTCGGCGAGCGCCACGAGGTTCTCGACTGAAGGTTCGCCCGAAGCCCCGGTAGTATCTCTGCGGGGATGCGAGGGGCTTGACGCCGCCGCTGCTGTTCATCCACGGCGCCTGCCACGGCGCGTGGTGCTGGGAGGAGCACTTCCTGCGCTACTTCGGCGACCGCGGCTGGACGGTCAAGGCGATCGACCTCCGCGGCCACGGGTTGGCGCCGGGCCGAAAGCGGCTCCGCTGGACGCGGATCGCCGAGTACGTGGAGGACGTCGCCGCGGCCGCCGCCGCGATGCCCCAACCGCCGGTCCTGCTGGGCCACTCGATGGGTGGCCTCGTGCTCCAGAAGTACCTCCAGAGCCACTCCGCCCCGGGCGCGGTGCTGCTCGCCTCGGTGCCGCCCGCTGGGATGCTGAGAAGCACTCTCCGGTTCGCCTCCCGGCACCCGCTCCGGTTCCTCGAGGCCAACGCCCGGATGAGCTGGTGGCCCACCATCGAAACGCCCGAGCTGGCGAGGGAGATGTTGTTCGCCCGCTCGATGCCCGACTCCGAGATTCGCTCGCTCCACGACCGCCTGCAGGACGAGTCCTACCTCGCCTATCTCGACCTGCTCGCCTTCGCGCTGCCGCGCCCCGCGGAGGTGCCAAAGCTGCCGATGCTGGTCCTCGGCGGGCGCGAGGACCGGGTCTTCTCACCCGACGAGGTGGAGCGCACGGCGCGGGCGTACGGCGCCGAGCTGCAGCTCTTCCCCGACCTGACCCACGACCTCATGCTCGGCCCGGGCTGGCAGGTTGTCGCGGGGCGGATCGACGCCTGGCTGCGGAAGACGCTACTGGGCGGCGTCCATGTCGATGTAGCCCTTCCAGCGAGCCTGCCGGTCGGCCCAACGGTAGACGAGGTAGCCGAGCAGGACCGTCCCCGCCGTCGCCAGCGCAAGGCGGGTCAGGACCTCGCCGTCGGAAAGGCCCGGAAACATCTCGTAGACGCGGCCGTGGAGAATCGACCGGCGGGTGAGCTCGAGCCAGTAGACAAGCGGCGAAAGCGAGGCGAAAAAGGCCAGCGGCCCAGGCAGGACCGAGATCGGGAAGATGGCGCCCGAGACGATGTAGAGGACCTGGGCCATGATCTCGCCGTACCCGTAAGCGTCGCGGCCGGCGAGCAGGACCACGCTCAGCGCGATGGAGAAGGCCATCACCGAGATGAACGCGAGCAGGCAGGCGATCGCGAGTAGGGGATAGTCGACCGACAGGGGGTTGATCGGCAGCCGGAGCCCGACCGTCGCGACGACCAGGACGATGGCCACCGAGGCGACCGCGCTGGTCAGCTTGGAGCTTGCCCGACCCACCAGGAAGACAGGGAAGCGGAGCGGGGCCAGGTAGGCGTACTTCAGCATCTTGAAGCGGCCGCGGTCCTCCAGGATGCCGACCGCGAAGTCGCTCACTCCCTCGGTCACGAAGGCCCAGAAGGAGACGCCGATCACGAGAAAGGCGAGGTAGTTGCGCGTGTTTCCCCGGCCCCCGGTGATCACGTTGTACATGACGACCAGGATCAGCGCGCCCGAGATCGGCCGGATGATCGTGTAGATGACGAACGGCACGGGGCTTGTCCAGTTGCTCGACACCAACCAGCCGAGGCGCACCGCGGTCCGGTAGCCCGACCAGGTCCGGGCAAGGGCTAGGACCATTTGCTGATCAGCTTCCCCTCCCGCCGGGCGCGCACCTCCATGAAGCGAAGCGAGGAGACGGCGAGGATCGCGAAGAGCGGGATCTCGAGGGCGACGATCACCGTTTCCAGCGCCGGGTCGAGGAACCGCGGCGTACCGGGCAGGAGAAACTGGCGCATCGCGTCGAGGCCCAAGGTCACCGGGATCAGTGACGCCGCGCCCCCGACGTAGGCGCCCAGCGCGTGGACCGGGAAGTAGAGGCCGCTCAGGAAGTTGACCGGCTCCTGGATCGCGTCGCCGAGGTGCCACGCCTCGCGCGAGTAATAGAGGAAGAGGCTCGCCAGCAGCATCCCCAACCCGTAGAGCGCGGCGAGGGTGAGAAGGAAGACGCCGATTGCCGGTGGGAGCCCACCGAGGTTGTAGGTCACCTTGAAAAGAAGCGAGCCGAGCACGATGATCGCCACCGCCCGCAGCGTGGTCATGATCATGGCGCCGCCGGCCATGCCGAGGAGGACCGCCTCGAAGGACGTGGGCGAGACGGCCATCAGCTCCAGAGTCCCGTTCCCGCGGTCCCAGCTGAACTGGGTGCCCATCGTCCAGAGGACGTTCTGCCAGAAGGCGAGCATGCCCCCGCCCATGACGACGAATCCCAGGTACTGGCGCGGCGCGTGGAGACCCTGGTAGACGAACACCATGGCGAAGGTGCCGACGAGCGGGAAGGCGAAGTCGAAGAAGAGCCAGGAGAGGTTCCGGCTGAGGCCGACGACGCGGGGATAGGCGCGGGCGAGCACCGTCCGCCAGAAGATCTCGAACTCGGAGGGGGAGGATTTCACTGGGTCTCCTCCTCGGTCATGCTCCTGCCGACCAGCTTGACGAAGGCATCCTCCAGGGTCGGCTCGCGCTTGGCCAGCCCGGCGACGCGGCGGCCGCTGCGCTCGACCGCGCTGATCACATTGGTCAGGACCGCGTCATCGGCCAGGAGGAGGCTGAAGCGGTCCAGCCCGTCCTCCTCGCGCACGCTGGCGGCGCCCACGCCCGCGACCTCCCGGAGGCGGTCGAGGACCGGCACTCCCGGCTCCAGCTGGAGGTCCACGACCACGTCGCGCTGGACCTCGAGCTTGAGGCTCTGGGGCGTGCCCTCGATCACGATCCGGCCGCGGTTGACGATCGCGATCCGGTCGCAGAGGTCGTCCGCCTCCTGCATGTAGTGGGTGGTGAGGATGACGGTCCGGGTGGGGTCCTCGGCCATCCAGCGACTGACCTCCTCGCGCAGGTCCCGGGCGGCGCCGACGTCGAGCGCCACCGTCGGCTCGTCGAGGAAGAGCACCCGCGGGTCGGTCATCAGGCCGCGGACGAGGTTCATCTTCTGGCGCATCCCGCTCGAGAGGCCGGAGATCTGGCGATTGGCGACCGAGGCGAGGCCCAGTCGCTCGAGCAGCTCGTCGATCCGGGCGTAGGCCACCTTCGACTTGATGCCGTAGAACTGGCTGAACATCCAGAGCTGCTCACGCACCCTGAGCAGCCCGTAGCCGGCGTTCTCGCCGCCGGATACGATCGCGATCCGGGAGCGGAGCTGGCGGAATTCCCGGACCACGTCGAGTCCGTCCACCTTTGCGGTGCCCGAGCTCGGAAGGAGCAGGGTGACCAGGATCTTGATGAGCGTGGTCTTACCGGCCCCGTTGGGCCCGAGCACGCCGAAGAGCTCGCCCTCGCGGACCTTGAGATCCACCGAGCTGAGAGCCGTGACGGTCTCGTTCCGCGTCTTGTAGACGCGGCCGAGGTCGCGGGTCTCGACGGCAAGGCGTGACGCATCGCTGGAGGGATTGGGTGTGCGCGGCACGGAGACGGAGTCTAACGCGTCGCCCCTACTCCTGAAATCGCCCCGGGTCGAGCCACTTCGGTGGCGGTGGGCCGCCGAGGAGGTGGTCGACCAGGACTCGGGCGCAGAGATGCGCGAAGGCCATGCCGTGCCCGGTGTAGCCGGCGCAGATGGCGAGGCCCGGCCGGAGCCGTCCGACCAGCGGCAGGGCATCGGGTGTGAACCCCATCGTCCCCGCCCAGCGATGGGTGACCGGTGCGGTCACCCCGAGGCCGCGCAGGTGCTGGTCGAGGTGGCGCTGGACCAGGGGTGTGGTCGCCAGGCCGAAGCCAACCTCCCGCTCCGGCGCGCGGTCCCGATAGCCGCCGACGAGCACCTCGCCGCTGGGCAATTGCCGCCAGTACTGGTAACCGTGATCGGCATAGGTCGGCCGGTCGACAACGCGGGTGGCGAAGGGGGCCGTCGCCAGCATCTGGGCTCGGACCGGCCGGATCGGGATGCCGCGGAGGAGCCGGCCGGTGAACGCGTTGGTGGCGAGGATCACCTCGTCCGCCTCGATCGGGAGCAGGCCCTCGCGGGCGAGGTCGGCGATCTCGACCTGCTCGAAGATCGACCCCGGGAGGCAATCCGCCGCCAGCGCCCCGACCGCCTCGGCCGGGAAGAGCTCGCCGTCGCGCGGATTGAGGAGCGATGCGTCAGCGAGCTCGACCGGCCAGCCGTCCTCCTCCATCAGCTCGGCCGACTCCTCCAGCCGGAGCTCTTCGGCGGGCGACGCCGCCCTGGTTCGGGAGCCTCCCCGGTGGTAGCCGGCCCGGCCGGCGAGCGCTTCGGCCAGCCGCCGGTGGTTCTCGCCGGTGAAATCCCACACCTCGCGGGCGACCTCCCGGCCATGGGCGGCGACCGCGTCCGCGTAGTTGGCCGCCGTACCCTCGAGCAGGAAGCCGGCGTTGCGGCCACTGGCCCCGAAAGCCAGCTGCCTGCGCTCGGCCAGGGCCGCTTTGACGCCCCGCTCGCCGAGGCGCCGCAGCAAGCTGACCCCGGTGATCCCGCCGCCCACGACGAGGACCTCGACCCGGCCGGGCCGGGGACCGGAAGGGATGCGCGCGGGCCGGGGCCAGAAGGGGTTGTCGCTCATGCCGCCTGCGGCCGGGGCGTGAGGAAGACTGCCAGGGAGGCGCCGAGGAACGCGGTCGCGGTAAGGGTGAAGGCGAGCCGGTAGTCACCGTAGAGGTCGTAGAGGACACCCGCCAGGAAGGGTCCAAGCCCGGCAAGGATTCCGGTCGGCACGCCCTGGGCCGCGGTGATCCGCCCATAGGCGAGGCGGCCGAAATGGTCGGCGAGCACCGACGCCCGGAGCGGCGAGATGGCGCCGAAGGCGGTGCCGTAAACGAGGATGAAGGCGACCAGGAAGGGGAAGGGTCCCGCGGCCAGCAGGATCAGGACGGAGAGGCCCTGGAAGAGCAGGCAGAGCGCGAGCAGCGGCTGCGCGCCGAAGCGGTCGCTGATGACGTTGAAGATGAACCGCCCCGGCAGGCTGGCGAGGCCGGCAAGGCCGAGTACACCCGCTGCCAGGACGGGGTCGTAGCCGCGGTCGATCAGGTAAGCCACGACGTGGGCGAGCACGACGCTGTAGCCGGCCGTGCTCAGTGCGGCAGCCGCCAGCAGGGTCCAGAAGGCCGGTCGGCGGAGAGCCTGCCCGAGGCGCTCGCCGCCGACCGCCGCCGGGTCGTGCCCCTCCGGCATCGAGGCGCCGTCGGGGAGAAGACCGATGTCCTCCGGCCGCCTCCGGACGAGGAGCGCGTGGATCGGCAGCGCGACCACCAGCGCGGTCATGCCGAGGACCACCAGCGCGCTGCGCCAGCCGAGTCGCGCCACCAGCAGCCCGGCGAAGGGGATGTAGATGGGGGAGGAGAGACCGCCCAGCACGGTGAGCAGCGCGAGCGCCCGACCCCGCCGCCGGTGGAACCAATTGGCCACCACGACGAAGGTGACCGAGTAGAGGGTCAGGGACATGGCGAGGCCGAGGGCACCGGCCCAGAGAAGGTAGAACTGCCAGACCGCGGTGACCTGCGAGAGGCCAAAGAGGGTGACCGCGCCGAGGATCGAGCCGGCGCTCATCAGGAGCCGGGCGCCGTAGCGGTCGACGAAGCGGCCCACGACCAGGCCCAGGAAGCCGGAGCTGACGAGGCCGAGCGAGAAGGCGCCCGAAATCGTCGCCCTCGACCAGCCCAGGTCCCGCTCGATCGGCACGACCAGGACCCCGAAGAGGTACTGGCTGATGCCGTAGGAAACTATGGTGGTCACGCCGAGCCCGACGACCAGGTACCAGCCGTAGAAGGTCGGACGGGCCATGAGCGGCCATCGTAGTTCTGAGAGGTGGGTGACCGAATGGGACGACGCCGCAAGTTCTGGGGCTGGGGCTACGAGGACGAGGACCTCTCGCGCGCCGAGAAGGAGCAGCTCGCCGCTCTGCTCGCCTCTCGCTTCGGCGGGGGCGAGCTCACCGTGACAGACCCACCCTCCCTCGCCGAGGTCGAGCTGCGGGCGCCGCGCTTCCAGCCCCCCGCGTCCCTGCGGGAGATCCTCACCGACGACCCCTACGAGCGAGCCGGCCACACCTACGGCAAGTCCTACCGCGACGTCGTCCGCGCCTACCGGCGCGACTTCCGGCCGGCCCCCGATTGGGTGGCCCTGCCCCGGAACGAAGAGGAGGTGGCGGCGCTGCTCGGGTGGGCAGGCGACGCGGGCCTGGTCGCCATCCCCTACGGCGGCGGCTCCAGCGTCGTCGGCGGCGTCGAGGCGCCGGCGGGCGAGACGCGGGGTGTGGTCAGCATCGACCTCCGCCACCTGGACCGGGTGCTGGAGGTCGACCGCACCTCGCGGGCGGCTCGGATCCAGGGCGGCGCGCTCGGCCCTCAGCTGGAGGCGGAGCTGAAGCCGCACGGCCTGACCCTCCGCCACTTCCCCCAATCCTTCGAGTTCTCAACGTTGGGCGGCTGGATCGCGACCCGCTCCGGCGGCCATTTCGCCACCCTCTACACCCACATCGACGACTTCGTCGAGTCGATGCGGGTTATCACACCGCGGGGGCTGGTCGAGACGCGCCGGTTGCCCGGCGACGGCTCGGGGCCCCGCGCCGACCGGCTCTTCCTCGGTTCGGAGGGCACCCTCGGCATCGTCACCGAGGCCTGGCTGCGGCTCCAGGACCGGCCCACCTTCCGCGCCGACCTCACCTCCGAGTTCGAGCGCTTCGAGGACGCCGTCGAAGCCTGCCGGGCCGTCTCGCAGGCGGGTCTCTACCCATCCAACTGCCGGCTCCTGGATCCGAGCGAGGCGCTCTACAGCGGCGCCGGCGATGGCACCCGGACCCTCCTCCTGGTCGCCTTCGAATCGGCCGACCACCCGCTCGACGCCTGGATCGCCCGTGCCGCCGAGTGCTGTCGCGACCACGGTGGCCGGGTGCCCGAGGCGGTCGGCGGCCGGGCCGGTGAGGCCGGCGCGAGGGAGGGTGCCGCAGGCGCCTGGCGGAACGCGTTCATCAAGATGCCCTACTACCGCGACGCGATCGCCGGGATGGGAGTCATCAGCGAAACCTTCGAGACGGCCTGCACCTGGGATCGCTTCGACGCCTTCAACCGGCGGGTGACCGAGGCGGTCCGCTCGGCCATGGAGACGGTGGGTGCCGGCCGGGGCTGGGTCTCGCTCCGATTCACCCACGTCTACCCCGACGGGCCCGCGCCCTACTACTCGGTCACCGGGCCGGGGCGGCCGGGCGAGGAGATCGAGCAGTGGCAGGTGATCAAGGCGGCCGCCTCGGCGGCCATCATCGAGATGGGCGGGACCATCACCCATCACCACTCGGTCGGGCGGGACCATGCGCCTTGGTACCGGCAGGAGCAGCCGGCCCTCTTCCTGGAGTCCCTGAGCGCGATGAAGAAGACGCTCGACCCGGACGGCATTCTGAACCCCGGTGTCCTTTTCGCGTAAGCGGCGGCGGAGACTTTCCTTAGTCCGCAGGCGACTCTTTACGTCGCCGCCGGTGTGCAGATGTCGGCGGCTGCTTACGGGTCTTGACGTGCCCGGCTTCGGATCGGCCCGCGCCCCGAGCCAAGCTCCCCCCGGTTTCACCGATTGCGTAGGGGGTTTTTCGAGCTCATGGCTCTTCGGAACAGAATGTCGATCTTCTTCTCGGCGCTGCTGGCCGCTTCGGCCCTGGTCGCCGCCGCGCCCGTCGCCGCTTCGGCGGCCGGGTCCGTTCCGTCGAATGCCGTCGGCTCCGACATCTCCTGGCCGCAGTGCGGGAGCGACTACCCGGGCGGCTACGGCTTCGGCATCATCGGCGTGACCGGTGGCCACCCCTTCTCCAGCAACGACTGTTTCGGAAGCGAGTTCACCTGGGCGCAGGCGACCGGCACCCCGCAGATGTACATCAACCTCGACTATGGGCAGCGCCAGGACGGCCCTTTGCTCTGCGCCACGGATGACACCGGGTGCCAGGCCTACAACTACGGCTACGACGCGGCCGAATGGGCCCACAGCTATGCCAGCTCGCAGACCGGGGGGGCATCGGACAAGCTCGGGACCTGGTGGCTGGATGTCGAGACTGAGAACATCTGGTCGGATGACACCGAGCAGAACAGCTACGTCGTCCAGGGTGCCCTGGACTACCTGCAGCGCAGCGCCGGCCGGACGGCCGGGGTCTACTCGACCTCCTTCCAGTGGAATGGCATCGCGGGCAGCTTCGCGCCGCCCAACACGCCAAACTGGGTCGCCGGCGCGAGTGGTCTCGACGACGTGGGCAAGTGCCAGGCGTCACTCTGGTCGGGTGGCCAGGTCTGGGCCTTCCAGTTCCTGAACTTCGACCTCAACCTCGACCAGGACCTGGGCTGCTGAGCTAGCGCAAACCCCACCGCCTTCTAATCTTTGGCGGGCATGAAGATCGCGGTCGTCGGCGGGGGGCCGTCCGGACTCTATTTCGCGATGCTGGCCAAGCGTGGCGACCCTGCCCACCAGGTCACGGTCTACGAGCGCAACCGGCCCGACGACACCTTCGGGTTCGGCGTCGTCTTCTCCGAGAAGACGATGAACTACCTGCGTGAGCAGGACCAGCCGACGTATGACGAGATCCTGGCCAACGCCAACGCCTGGGACCCGATCGAGGTGCGCATCCACGGCCAGGTCATCAGCTGCGGCGGGATCGGGTTCTGGGCCATCTCCCGCAAGCGCCTGCTCGACATCCTCCAGCGCGGTGCCGCCGGCCAGGGCGTCGAGCTCCGCTTTGAGACCGAGGTCCGCGACCCCGAGACGATGCTGGCCGAGAACGACCTGGTGGCCGCCGGCGACGGGGTCAACAGCGTCTTCCGAAACCACTGGGCCGATCAATTCCGGCCCAACGTCGAGGTCGGCCGGACCGTTTTCGCCTGGTACGGCGCGGCGCTCCGCTACCCGTCCTTCACCTTCCTCTTCGAAGAGAACGAGGACGGGCGCTTCTGCGCCCACATCTATCCCTACGAGGCCGACCTCAGCACCTTCATCGTCGAAATGGACCCGGCGACCTGGCAGCGCGCCGGCCTGGAGGAGTCGAACCTCGCGGCCCAGCCGCCCGGCCAGAGCGACCTCTACGGGCTCTGGTACTTCGAACAGCTCTTCGCCCGGCACCTGGACGGGCGGCGGCTGCTCGCCAACAACTCCAAGTGGGCACCCTTTCGCACCCTCCGGACCCGGTCCTGGCACCACGGCAACCTGGTCCTGATGGGTGACGCCGCCCACACCGCGCACTTCTCGGTCGGGTCGGGGACGAAGATGGCGATGGAGGACGCGATCGCGCTCGCCTTCTCGCTCGAGCAGAGTGGCGGCGACCTCGGGCGGACCTTCGCCGCCTACGAGACCGAGCGCCGGCCCCGGGTCGAGGCGATCCAGCGGGCGTCGGGGCCCAGCCTTCGCTGGTACGAGCAGTTCCGCCACTACTGGGACTTCCCGACCGAGCGCTTCGCCTTCCACTTCCTGACCCGTGGCAACCTCGACTACGCCCAGCTGAAGGAGCGCGACCCGGCGTTCGTGGAACGGGTCGAGGACGCTCTCCGAGCGTCGCTTGACCCCATCGAGGACCGGATCATCCGGCCCTCCGAGATCACCGAGCTGGTGGCCGTGACGCTTGACGGGCGCGTCCACCCGGACACCCCGACCCAGGTCCCGGCACGCGCCGGCCGCATTCTCCTCCAGCTCGGCCACGCCGGTCGCCGCGGCGCTGTCCGGCCGCCCGGCGAAGGCGCTGACCTCCCTCTCGGGGTCAGCGGCTGGGACCTTCTCGCGGCGTCACCGCTTCCCTACACGTCCCGCAGCCGGACGCCGCGCGAGATGGACCGGCCGGCGATGGACGTGGTGCGTGATGCCTTCGTCCACTCGACCAAAGAGGCGAGCGCGGCCGGCTACCCGCGCCTGCTTCTGCAGCTGGCCAAAGGGCAGCTGCTGGCCTCCTTTCTCTCGCCTCTCAGCAACCATCGAGGCGACGAGTACGGCGGCACGCTGGAAAACCGGCTTCGCTACCCGCTCGAGGTCGTGCGCGCCGTTCGTGCGGCCTGGCCGGGCGAACTGTGGGTGGCCATCTCGGCCACCGACTGGCTGCCTGGCGGTTTTGACGATGACGCGGCGGTGGAGGTCGCCCGGGAGCTGAAGTCCGCCGGCGTTGACGTCGTTCTGGTCGAGAGCGGGCATGCCGTCGCGCAGGCGATCCCCTGGTACGGGCGCTGCTTCAACGCCCAGTTCAGCGACCGCGTGCGCAATGAAGGGGGTATACGGACGGCAGTCGCGGGTGGCATCCTATCGGCCGACGACGCCCGGAACGTGGTTCTCGCGGGACGCGCGGACCTCGTCCTGGCGGACCGGGACTTTACTCAAGTGCAGGAAATTAGATGACAGTCGACCAGGCGCTGAACCGCGGCTACAACCTCATGCTGACCGCCTTCGTGCTTCTCACCGGGCTGGCCTTCGCGAGCGGTGGGCTCCGGGAAAACGACGTCACCGACAAGCTCGACGACCTCGGCCTGCTCGCACTCGGGATCATCCTTTTGGTCTGGTAC
This sequence comes from Chloroflexi bacterium UBA6019, assembly GCA_002427995.1. GTDB lineage: Bacteria > Chloroflexota > Dormibacteria > Dormibacterales > Dormibacteraceae > UBA6019. The sequence goes on along the minus strand of DIZV01000048.1, from coordinate 2,632 downwards.
CTGATGCGCGAGAACCGGCTCCAGCGCTCACTGGTCCCGGTCGTGGTGGTGGTCCTGGCCCTGTTCGTGCAGATCTTCGGGCTTCTCAACGAGTTCAACGACAAGGAGGCGGTCGGCAACGACTTCGGCGGCATGTTCATCTACGTGCCGCTGGTGCTCTTCACCTTTTACCAGTACCTGCGGCGGCCGCGCGTGGAGGCTACCCGACCCCCCGCTTAGCCGGCCGAGGGATCAGATCTCCCTGACCGCCCGGTTGACGAGAGAGCCGATCCCCTCGATCGAGCAGCGGACGGTCTGTCCCGCCTGCACGAAGATGGGCGGCTTGCGCGCGACGCCGACCCCCGATGGGGTCCCGGTAGCGATCACGTCGCCGGGCTCGAGGGTGATCATCTGGCTGCAGTAGGCGACCAGCTCGGCCGGCTTGAAGAGCATGTCGGAGGTGTTGCTGTCCTGCATCACCGCGCCGTCAAGCTCGGTCCAGAGCCGGAGTCTCCCGGCGTCGACCTCGTCTCGGCTGACCGCCACCGGCCCCAGCGGCGTCGTGGCTTCGAACGCCTTGCCCTGCATCCACTGTGTCGTCCGGGCCTGCCAGTCGCGGATCGAGGTGTCGTTCATGACCGTGTAGCCGAAAATCGCCTCCTCGGCCGCGGCGCCGCTGACGTGGCGGGCCTGCTTCCCGATCACGATCGCGAGCTCCACCTCCCAGTCGACTCTCTGCGAGACCTTGGGCAGCACGATCTCGTCGTTGGGACCGATCAGGCACCGTCGGAACTTGTTGAAGAGAGTCGGGTGGTCCGGAACCTTGGCGCCCTGCTCCTCGATGTGGGCGAGATAGTTCTGCCCGACGCAGATGACCTTGGGCGGGTCGACGATGACCGGGGCAAGGTCGAGCTCGGCCAGCGGCCGGCCGTCACCGGAAGCGTTGCGGGCCTCGGCCAACCCAGCCTCGCCCCGCGCCAGCAGCGCGCCGACGTCGGCATCCGCCAGCTCGACGACCCGGTCCCCGTCAAGCCGGCCGGCTCGCGTTCCGCCGTTGGTTCTGAAAGTGAGCAGTCGCACGGTCTGAAACGATAAACCCGACGGCAGTCCCAGGGCTCCCGCCGGGTTATCAGGTCCTCGACGAAACCGAACTAGACGGGCGGGACCGGGGTTTGCTCCCGCAGCTGCTCGACGCCGGCCTCGCCGCGGGCGAGCCTGCCGCGCAGGGCCAGGAAGTACCAGGCGGCGGCGACGACGAGCACCACCACCACGACGACGTCGGCACTCCAGAAGGTGCTCGGGATCATCAGCAGGCCGAGGGCGATCACAGTCCAGGCGAGCGCGGCGTACATCACCGGCTTGGCCCAGACCCCGAGGTCGAACGCCTCCGGCATCTTGTCCATCCGGTGGCGGCGAAGAACGTAGGCGAGGACGGTCAGAAAGTAGACGATGAAGGGCAGCGTTGCCGTGGCGGTGACGAGAGCGAAAAAGGCCGCCTGGCCCTTTCCGGCGACCTGGATGTAGTAGCCCCAGATAAGGAGCGGATGTTAAAGGCAGGCACGCAGCGCAGGGTCACGGTGGAGAGGACGCCGAGCGCGCCGAGGCTCACCTGCGCGGCCTTGAACGCCTCCCGGTCCTTGTCGGCCGAGCATTGGAGAACGGTGCCGTCGGCGAGCACCAGGGAGAGGCCGACGACCTGGCTCGAGATGTTCTTGAGCTTTTCTCCGGTGCCGTGGGTGGCGGTCGAGATGGCGCCGCTGATGGTCTGGTAGCCGACGTCGCCCATGTTCTCCATCGCCAGCCCGAGGTGGGCCAGAGCGTCGCTGAGCTGGAGGATCGTGATCCCGGCCTGNNNCCGCTGCCGATCACCTTCACCCGCTCGCCGCGCTCGGCGGCAGAGCGGACGATGGCGACGATCTGTTCCTCGTTCGCCGGCGATTCGATCCGGGTCGGGCTGCAGCTGTAGGTGCCGCCCCAGTTGGTCCAGCTTGCTCGTTCGGGCGTCACCATCCTCTCAGGTCCACCTCCCAGGTCTCCAGCACCTGGTCGTCACGGACCAGGTGCATCCGCTCGTGCAGCGCGACCGTGGGGTCGCAATGGGCGGGTAGGACCCGCAGCAGGTCGCCCACCTTCACCGGCCGGTCGGGGACGAAGGTCAGGTGCTCGTCGGAGACGAAGAGCACCGTCCCGCCGCCCTCGACATCCGGCTTGCCGTGGTCCATCCCGAGCGCTTTGAGTCCGCAGTTGGCCACGGCGTAGCCGGCGCCCGAGACCGAGATCACTGTGGCGAGGACGCTGAGCGACTGCCGGAAGGGGAGCTCCAGCTTGGCGTAGGCGGTGTCCATCAGCGCGTAGGAACCGGCCTGGATCTCGTTCGCCCAGGTGTTGATGTCGTAGGTGCCGGTACCGCCGGCGGAGATGATGTCGCCGCCGACGTCGCCGTGAGCCTGGAGCAGGAGGGCCATCGCCTCAGCCGCCATCTGCTCCCGGAGCGCCCGCTCGGGGAGTCCGACGACGTGGCCCTCGTAGCCCATCACGCCGCGGACGGCCAGTCCCCGGGAGCGAGCCAGCTCGGCGAGCTCGCCCGCCATTTCGGGCGGGATGCCGCAGCGGGGCAGTCCGACGTTGACGTTGTGCTCTTATACACATCTGA
>DIZV01000158.1:4008-4215 GCA_002427995.1 Chloroflexi bacterium UBA6019 | reverse complement strand
GACATCCTCGATGACTTCTCTCTCCGGATGCCGCCGATCGACTTCGACGACGCGGTCGACATGCTGAGCGAGCTGCGCGGCAAGGCCGTGCTGGAAGGCGCCCGCGGCCTACCCCGGGGCGACATCCACGCCGCCGCCGCCTGCCTGGTCCGGCTGGGCCGGCTGGCGGTCGAGCTCGCGGGCCGCCTCGAAGCGGTCGACGTCAAC
>DIZV01000158.1:1139-3880 GCA_002427995.1 Chloroflexi bacterium UBA6019 | reverse complement strand
GCCTCGAAGCGGTCGACGTCAATCCGCTCTTCGTCCTGCCCGATGGCGACGGCGTGCTGGCGGGCGATGCGCTGGTGATTCTGAAATGACGCGCTCCCGGCTGGGCGCGATCGCCGGTGTCGCCGAGTCGGACCTCGGCGTCGTCGGTCCCGACCGGACCGCGTTCCAGCTCCAGGCCCAGGCCGCCAAGGCGGCGCTGGAGGACGCCGGGCTCGGCCTTCGCGACGTCGACGCGGTCTTCAGCGCGGGGGGCGACGGCTGGAGCCCGACGCTCTCGGTCGCCGAGTACCTCGGGATCACGCCGCGCTGGTCGGACGGCACCAACATCGGCGGGTCCTCCTTCGACGCCCACGTCGGGCACGCGGTGACGGCGATCCGCGCCGGCCATTGCGAGGTGGCGCTGATCACTTACGGCTCGACCCAGCGCTCTCTCCGCTCGCGCCGGCTCGGCGGCTCGGGCGGCGTCCGCGGGCCGGCCCAGTTCGAGCAGATCTGGGGGATGCCGATGCCGGTCGGCGCCTACGCCATGGCCGCCACCCGGCACATGCACCAGTACGGCACCACCGCCGAGCAGCTCGCCGAAGTCGCGGTCGCCACCCGGGCCTGGGCGGCCCTCAACCCCAAGGCCTACTACCGCGACCCGATCACCATCACCGACGTGCTCGCCTCGCCGATGATCTCCTCGCCGCTCCACCTGCTCGACTGCTGCCTCGTCACCGACGGTGGCGGCGCTGTCGTCGTCACCTCCGAGGCGGTGGCCGCCTCGACCCGATCCCGGCCGGTCTGGGTCCTCGGCCACGGCGAATCCCACACCCACTTGACGATCGCCAACATGCCCGACCTGACCGTCACGCCGGCGGCCCTGAGCGGGCCCCGCGCGCTGGCGATGGCAGGCGTGACCCACTCCGACCTCGATGTCGTCGAGCTCTACGACTCCTTCACCATCACCGTGATCGAGACGCTGGAATCGCTCGGCTTCTGCGCCCCGGGTGAGGGCGGCCCTTTCGTCAGCGGGCAGCGGACCGCGCCCGGCGGCGACTTCCCGCTCAACACCAACGGTGGCGGGCTGTCCTACTGTCATCCCGGGATGTACGGCATCTTCCTGCTCATCGAAGCCACCCGCCAGCTCCGCGGCGAGCGGGGCGAGGCGCAGGTGCCGGGCGCCAGGCTTGCCCTTGTCAACGGCACCGGTGGGGTCCTCAGCAGCTGCGCGACGGTGGTGCTGGGCGTTGACTGAGAGGCCCTTCCCGATCCCCGACCGCGACACCGCCCCCTTCTGGGAGGGCGCCCGCAGGGGCGAGCTGCGGATCCAGCGCTGCGCCGCCTGCGGCCGCCACGTCTTCTACCCGCGGGCGGTCTGCCCGCATTGCATGTCCGATCGCCTGGATTGGGTTCGCGCGAGCGGCCGGGGAACCGTCCACACCTTCACCGTGGTGCACCGGACGACCGATGAGTTCAGCGCCGACCTGCCCTTCCCGGTGGGGCTGGTCGACCTCGAGGAGGGGATCCGGATGATGGCCCGCCTCGACGTCCGCGAGCCGGTCGTGGGGATGCCGGTCGAGGTCTTTTTCGAACGGGTCGACGACCAGCTGTCGCTGCCCCATTTCAAGGAGGTGGAAGAGTGAACCGGTTCGAAGGAAAGGTCGCCGTCATCACCGGCAGCGGGCGCGGCATCGGCGCCGCCTGCGCCGCGCGCCTGGCGGGTGAGGGTGCAGCGGTCGTCATCTCCGACATGGATCCGAAGACGACGGAGGAGACGGCGGCCAAGATCGCCGGAGACGGCGGCAAGGCGAAGGGCATTGCCGCCGACGTGACCCAGCGGGAGTCGGTCGAGAACCTGGTCAAGGGCGCCGTGGATGCCTTCGGGCGGCTCGACATCCTGGTCTGCTGCGCGGGCATCCTCCGCGACAACCTGATCTACAAGATGAGCGACGAGGACTGGGACGGGGTCATCGACACCCACCTCAAGGGCACCTTCTACGCCGCCCGCGAGGCGCAGAAGGTGATGGTCCCCCAGAAGTACGGCCGGATGATCTTCATGAGCTCCACGTCGGCCCTCGGCAACCGCGGCCAGACCAACTACTCGACCGCCAAGGCCGGCCTCCAGGGCATGGCCCGGACCCTGGCGATCGAGCTCGGCCGCTACAGCATCACCGTCAACGCGATCGCCCCCGGCTTCATCGAGACGGCGATGACCAGGCAGACGGCGGACCGGATGGGCATGGACTTCGAGCAGTTCAAGCAGGGCGCCGCCTCCCAGATCCCGGTCCAGCGGATCGGCCAGCCGGAGGACATCGCGGCGGCGGTGGCCTACCTGGCGAGCGAGGAGGCCGGCTTCGTCAGCGGCCAGACCCTCTACGTGCGAGGTGGCCCCTAAACCCCTCGGCTGGGAGGCGATCGGCGACGCGGGCTCGATCCGCGTCGTCGGCCTCCGCCTGGCGCCCGGCCAGCGGGTCCAGGAGCACCGCAACGCGATCCCGGTGGCGGTGATCGTCACCCAGGGCGCGCTTCATTTCTCGGACGGGACGCACGACGGCGTCGTCGAGGCCGGCGGGCTTTTCCTGATCAACCCGGGGGAGAAGCACACCTACTGGGCGGAGTCGGAGACCGCCGCCTACATGGTCTTCAGCGGCCTCCCGGGTGTGAAGGCCCGGCCCTGGAGCCTGCGCCAGAAGTAACCCGTCTCAAAGAAGTCAAGCGTGGCGCGTAGGCCTGGCTTCGCCAGGCCGAATGAGTCCGTG
>DIZV01000158.1:0-1124 GCA_002427995.1 Chloroflexi bacterium UBA6019 | reverse complement strand
TACTCGACCAGCTTGAACTCGAGCGGACCGAGCCCGACCGCCTCGCCCGCGACGCGCACCTCGCGGGCCATGATGTCGACCTCGACTTCGCCGAAGCGCAGGTTCCCGCCGGCGGCCGCGTTCGACTGGGCGGCCGCGGCCCGGACCATCGGGATCGCCGCCGCCGCCTTGCGAACGTGGGCTTCGAAGCGGGCGATCAGCTCGGTGCGGCGGAAGGGCCTGGCGACGAAGTCGTCGGCGCCGGCGTCGAGCCCGCGGGCGACGACCGCTTCCTCGGTGCGAGTCGAGATGAACATGATCGCCAGCAGCGGATCCCTCGAGCGCAGCTCGCGGCAGACTTCCACGGCGGGGCGGTCGCGAAGGCCCCATTCAATGATCACGCCCACCGGCCGGCCGTCGGCGGCGACGGCGAGCCCCTCCGTGGCGGTGAGGCAGAGGATCGGCGAGAACGACTCCTCGGTCAGAGCGGTAGCGAGAAGCTCGCCCTCATCGGGCGAATCCTCGATGATCACGACCTTTCCGCGGTTCTGCATTTCGGCGGGTGAAGTATGCCTCCGGACGGAGGGATAGGGAAGCTGGGGCCCGCTCCGGCCTCGCCACCAACCCGGAGCGCCGCGTTCGCCTACCTTTAGGACTCTTGGCGATCGAGTTGCGGAGCGAGGCTTGAGAGCGGCCTGGCCCGGCCGCCACTCGCCGCTGGGAGCCACCTGGGACGGCGAGGGCACCAACTTCTCGCTCTTCAGCCAGCACGGCGAATGGGTCGAATTGGTGCTCTTCGACGCGGCGGGCGCGGCGGTCGCGTCCTATGAGCTGGGCGAGTACACCGACCAGTGCTGGCACGGCTATGTCCACGGCGTCGGTCCCGGCCAGCGTTATGGCTACCGGGTCCACGGCCCCTACGAGCCCGGACGCGGCCTCCGCACGAACCCGGCCAAGCTCCTGATCGACCCCTACGCGAAGGCGATCGAGGGGGTCGTGAAGTGGGGGCCGGAGGTCTTCGGCTACGTCCTCGGCGAGGAGGAGACCGTCAGCGAGCTCGACTCGGCCGCGAACGTGCCGCGAAGCATCGTCATCGACCCCTACTTCCCCTGGGGCGACGACCGCCGGCCGAACACCTCCTGGGC
>DIZV01000140.1:3088-4317 GCA_002427995.1 Chloroflexi bacterium UBA6019 | reverse complement strand
CAGTTCTTCGAGCCGATGCAGGACCTGAGCCAGTTCTACACGGTGTTCCAGTCCGCCTCAGCGGCGCTCGAGAAGATCTCGGGGGTACTCGACGAGCAACCTCGGGTGCCGGAACCCAGGCTGCCGCTGGCGATCGCCGCGCCGGCCGGCGCGCTGGACCTGGAGGAGGTCTCCTTCGGCTACCGCGAGACACCGGTCCTGGAAGACCTGTCACTCCACATCCCCGCCGGCCAGGTGCTGGCGCTGGTCGGTCAGACGGGGGCCGGCAAGTCGACCCTGGCGCGCCTGGTGGCGCGTTTCTACGACCCTGACCGGGGCCGGCTCCTGCTCGATGGCGTCGACCTCCGCCGGCTGGCTTCGAGCGAGCTCCGCCGGTCGATCGTGATGGTCACCCAGGAGTCCTTCCTCTTCTCCGGCACCGTCGGCGAGAACATCGCCTTCGGCAGGCCCGGCGCCGGTAGAGAGGCGATCGAAGCGGCCGCTCGCGCCGTCGGCGCGCACGGGTTCATCGCCGCCCTACCCCACGGCTACGAGACCGACGTCCGCCGGCGGGGTGTTCGCCTCTCCTCGGGCCAGCGACAGCTGGTCGCCTTTGCCCGGGCCTTCCTTGCCGACCCCCGGGTCCTGATCCTGGACGAGGCGACCTCCTCCCTCGACCTGCCGACCGAGCGCCAGGTCCAGCACGCGCTCCGGACGCTGCTCCGCGACCGGACCGCGATCATCATCGCCCACCGCCTCTCGACGGTCGAGATCGCGGACCGGGTGCTCGTCATCGACCAGGGCCGGATCGTCGAGGACGGGCCGCCGGCGCTGCTGGTCAGAGGCACGGGCCGCTACCACGATCTTCAGGCCGCCTGGCTCGAGTCCCTCGCCTGACGTGGCAGCTCGCTTCGGTGAAGCTCCGCTGTCAGGTTTCGTATTGCCGCCGCTCCGGGCGGCCTTTACAATGCCTCGTGGCGTCATGGGTGTGGTGGATTGACGGCACTTCGCGCTGAGAGCGACTCCGCGGACGATTTTCGTCCGGCGGTCCTCGTGGCCGACGACGATGCCGACATCCGCACCATGGTCCGGATGCTGCTCGAGCTCGACGGCCACCGGGTGCTGGAAGCAAAAGACGGCGCCGCGGCCTGGGAGATGATCCAGAGCCACCGCCCCGCGGTCGTCGTCGCCGACGTCCAGATGCCGGGCCTCACCGGCCTCCAGCTCTGCCGCAAGGTCAAGGACAGCGC
>DIZV01000140.1:0-2834 GCA_002427995.1 Chloroflexi bacterium UBA6019 | reverse complement strand
GGCCAATAATCACGCTGTTGGCTGCCGCCCGTCCAAGAGGGACCTGAATTCATGGACCAAGAGAACCCGCCGCCGCCGCCGGGCGACGACCTTCCGGAATCGACGCCGCCGGGCGCGCAGCAGCCGCCCCATGGGGTTCCGCCGCCGCCATCACCGCCCTCCTACACGCCGCCCCCGCCCTCCTACACGCCGCCATCCACCGGCACCTTCCAGGCGCCTCCCCCTCCCGGCATGGCGGGCCCTGGGATGGCGCCGCCGATGGGAGGCGGGATGGCGACGACGGGCAACCTTGCCAGCCCCGGGTTGAGGATCGTTGGCGGCCTCATCGACGTCGTCATCCTGGCCATCGTCAACGTGGTCGTGGCCGTCGTCTTCGGCGCGATCAAGCTTTCCTTCGTCGCGTCGATCGTGAACATCGTCATCGACCTCGGCTACCTCGGCTACTTCTGGAGCACGCGGGGCGCCACGATCGGGATGATGCCCTTCGGCTTCAAGGTCCGGGACGTGACGACCGGCCAGTACCCGACGCTCGGCAAAGCCCTTCTGCGGGCCCTCATCTGGTGGCTCGAGGTCGCCCTGACGGTTTGCATCGTCGGCGCCATCGGCTGGCTCTGGCAGCTCTGGGACCCGCGGAAGCAGGCCATCCACGACAAGGTCGCGGGAACCACCGTCAACACCGGGTAAGGCCGGCTTAGAGACCGGCCCCGCGCAGCGCGCCGAGAAGGCGGGCCGTCGAGCCCCCGATCCCGAGCTCGCGGTTCAACCGCTCGATGCTTGCGGGGTCGGCCGGCCCGGCGGGCAGGCCGGGGTGCGGGTCGGGGAGTTCGAGGTCCTCGATCGGGTGCACGATCCGGCGCGCCCGGGCGATGTAGTCGCGCGTCGCCTCGTTCCAGTCGAGGCCGGCGAGGATGCCGTCGAGGGTCTGGTACCGCCGCACCAGGCCGGCGGCGGTCTTGGCGCCGACACCCGGCACTCCCGGCAGGCCGTCGGAGGGATCGCCGCGGAGGATGGCGAACTCGGCGTAGCTGCGACCGGGGATGCCGTACCGCCTCTCGACCTCCGCCTCGTCGACCACCGCCAGGCCCGTCTTCTCCGGGTAAAGGACCACCAGGTCGGGGTCGCGGATGATCGCGAACAGGTCACGGTCGCCGCTGTAGACCTCGATCGGCGGGTCGAGGCGCGAGGCGAGGGAGGCGATCACGTCCTCCGCCTCGAAGCCCGGCTTGCCGACCACGTTCAATCCGATCGCCACCAGCACCTCCATCACCAGCGGCAGCTGCGGCTCAAGGCCCGGCGGCACCGGTTCGGCGACGCGGTGCGCCTTGTAGCTCGGCATCGCCTCGACCCGGAAGGCCGGGCGCCAGTCCTCGTCGGTCGCGATCGCGAGCGAGCGCGGCCGCCTCGCCTCGACCAGCCGGGCGAGCGAGTCCAGGGTTCCCCGGATGGCGTTGACCGACCGACCGTCGGGAGCGAGCTGGGCGCCCTTGTTGCCGAAGAAGGCGCGGAAGATCAGCGAAGACCCGTCGACGAGCAGCCAGCTAGGCCGTGACCGAGCGATCTCTGAGCTCCTCGAACTGGTCGGCGCTGTAGCCGAGCTCGGCCAGGACCTCGGCCGAATGCTGCCCGAGGGAAGGGCCGGCGGCGCCCCGGCGGGGAGGCGTCTCCCCGAGCCGCATCGGGGAGCCGAGCTGGCGGAGCGGGCCGAGCACCTCGTGGTCGCCCTCCCAGAAAAAGTCGCGCTCGACCAGGTGGGGGTCGGCGAAGACCTGGTCGTAGGTCTGGATCGCGCCGCAGGGCACGCCCGCGGCCTGGAAGGCGGCGATCCAGCGTTCGCGGGAGGCGGTCACCGTCACCGCCTCCAGCAGGGGGATCAGCTGGGAGCGGTTGGCGTTCCGGTCCGCGTTGGTCGCAAACCGCGGGTCGGTCTCGAGGTGCTGCAGGCCGAGCACGGCGAGGAAGGCGGTCCAGAGGGCGGGCGAGGGCACGCCCGCGGTGAACCAGCCGTCACTGGCGCGGAAGGCCTGGTAGGGGGCGGTGGTCTGGTGCGCCGAGCCGAGAGGGCCCGGCACCTCGCCGGTGGCGAAGTGGCGGCCGGCCTCCCAGACCGCGAGCGAAACGCCCGCCTCGAAGAGGTTGACGTCGATGAACTGGCCCTTTCCGTCGCGCTCCCGGGCCCGAAGCGCCGCCACGGCGGCCAGGGCGCCGTAGAGGGCGCAGACGAGATCGCAGATCGGCACCCCGACCTTGACCGGGTCCCCGTCCGGCGTCCCGGTGATCGACATCAGTCCGCTCATCCCCTGGGCCATGATGTCGAGGCCCGCCAGCGAGGAGTAAGGGCCGCTCTGTCCCCAGCCCGAGGCGGCGACATAGATGAGACCCGGGTTGGTCACCCGGAGCCGGGGATAGTCGAGGCCGAGGGCGGCCATCGTTCCCGGGCGGAGGTTCTCGACCACGATGTCGGCGCGCCGCGCGAGCTTGCCGAAGATCTCCTTCCCCTCCGGCGACTTGAGATCGAGGGCGAGCGACCGCTTGTTCCGGTTGAGGCGGACGAAGTTGGATGACTCGCCATTGGCGAGGAAGGGGGCGGTCAGCCGGACGTTGTCGCCGCCCGCCGGGTTCTCGATCTTGACCACGTCGGCCCCGAGGTCGGCGAGCTGCATCGCGCAGAAGGGCCCGGCCATGAAATTACCCACCTCGACCACGCGGATGCCATCGAGCGGGGGCGGGCCGGCCATGCTCCCAACAGGCTAGCGATCTATCCTTGGGCCATGAGTGGCGAATACGGCCGCGCTTCCCTTGCCGGGTTCGACAACACCGTCATGCACCGGCTCGAC
>DIZV01000132.1 GCA_002427995.1 Chloroflexi bacterium UBA6019 | reverse complement strand
GAGTCTTCCCAGCGGAGCTCCCAACGCAGTCGTTCGGGATCGATCTCCAGCACCAGCAGGTCCCCCTGGCCGGCGAAGTGGCGGCGCCCGGTGGTCGCGAGCTGGGCCGCTGTCGAGCAGTGGATGAAGCCCTCGGTGACAAGCGAGTCGGCCTGGTAGGAACCCGCGAGCCGGGCGTGGTTCCACTGCTCCCGGGTTGTGATGTGGAAGATCGGCTCGGCGATTCAGACCACCCCGGCAACGTCGAGCTCGGCCAGCCGGCCGGCGTCGACGCCCAGCTCGGCGAGCACCTCCTGGTTGTGCTGGCCGAGCCGGGGCGGGTCGAGGCGCCGCCAGCCCTCCGGTAGCGGCACCGCCGGAGCGACCTCGGTGCCGCCGGCATGGTGCCGGACCAGGCCCCGGGCGGCGACCTGCGGGTGGCGCTCGACCTCGGCCAGCTCGAGAACCGGCTCGACGCAGACGTCGAGCCCATCGAGGAGCGCTGCCCATTGGTCCCGGGTCCGGGAGCGGAAGACCGCCTCCAGCTCCGCGTGCGCCTCCAGGCTGTCATCGAGGTGCCTTCCCTCCAGGTCCGGCCGTGAGAGCGCCTCGACGAGGGCGATCCAGAACTTCGGCTCGAGCGCGCCGACCGCCAGGAAGCGACCGTCGGCGCATTGGTAGACGCGGTAGCAGGGGTAGCGGCCGGTGAGCCGGGTCCGGCCGGCCACCGCAGCCTCGCCGCCGCCGTAAACCTCGGCGACCGGCATCGCGAGCCAGGTCAGCGCGCCGTCCAGCATCGACACGTCGAGGTGACGGCCGTCGCCCCCGCGGAGGACGCCAACCAGGGCAGCGAGGATGGCCGCCGCCGCGCCGGTGCCCCCGGCCCCGATGTCGGCGACCTGGACGGCGAGGGGGTGCGGCATGCCCCCCGGGGAGGCGTTGAGACCCAGCGCCCCGGCTGTCGCCATGTAGTTGAGGTCGTGGCCCGCGCGCTGGGCAAAGGGTCCGTCCTGGCCGTAGCCGGTGATCGAGCAGAGGATCAGCCGGGGGCGGAGGGTGCGAAGCGTCCCCCACCCGAGGCCGAGCCGGTCCATGACGCCGGGCCGGTTGCCCTCGACCACGACGTCGGCCGTTGCCACCAGCCGCTTGAACAGCTCCCGCCCCTCCTCCGCCTTGAGGTTCAGCGTGATCGCCCGCTTGTTTCGGTTCAACGAATTGAAGACGACTCCCTGGCCGTCGACGAGAGGGGGCAGCCGACGCATGTAGTCGCCGGTTCTCGGCTCCTCGACCTTGATGACATCGGCGCCCTGGTCGCCGAGGAGCATCGTGCAGAAGGCGCCCGGCAGCAGGCGAGTCAGGTCGAGGATTCGAATTCCGGCCAGATCCACTACAGCCTTTCCTTATAGTGACATTGTTGATAATGTGGTGCTATCGTCCGCTTTGGCCCGTCCAAGCGTTAACGATGTTATAAGCGCCATGGAAGAGATCACGATCAAGGTGCCGTCGCCCTTCTCGGGCGTCAACGATCTTGGCTTCACGGCCCGCTACCCGGGGCAGGAGGCCTACTCCGCCTCGCCTGACATTCCCCTCCTGATCGAAGGACCCGCGCAGCCCATGTTGCGCCTGATGGGGCGACTCCGGATGCTCCGCGAGCGGACCGACGGAGCCTATTCCTGGACCGACCCCGTGATGCTGAGCGATGAGGTCGTGGTGATGGCCTTCCGCGATCGCAGCCTGGAGCGCGGTGCCCGGCTCGAGGACGGTCCCGAGGCGTCGCGGGAGTACATCCACAACGCCGTCTTCCCCGTCGTCTTTCCCTTCCTGCAGGACTGCGCGTCGGTTGGCGGCCTGCGGCTCGCGGAGCTGATCGAGATCCGCGTCCAGGCTTCGCAACAGCGCATCGCCGACCTGCACCTGCGCCTCGAGCAGATCGTCCAACCCAACGGGCAGGACGTCCTCTGGAGCTTCTAGCGGACTTTAAGGACTCGCTGACGGTGACGGCGAGCCCCCCGGCGACGCGGTGGGGCTGGCGGTGGGCGAGGCCCCGGGCGATGCTGCCGGACTCGCGCTGGGCGAGGCGCTCGGCGAAGGCGAGGCGCTGACCGAGACGCTGGGCGAGGGCGCCGGCTCGGGCAGGCTGACGGGTGCCGGACCCTTGTTGAGGAAGATGAACGCGATTGGCACGATGATGAGCCCGGCGAGGACGGTCACGACGAAGGAGACCGCCCCCCACTCGCGCCGAATCAGATGCCTCAGGTCCACGACCGCCGATTCTACCGACTAGGTACCCGCGAGGCGCTCGACGACCGGCGCCAGCGCGTCGATCGGGCCCGTCATCACCGAGCTGATGCCGAGGCTTTCCCGGAGGTGGAGGAGCTTTTCGACCAGGTTGTCGGTGGTGCCGATGAAGACGTGTGGTGAAGCCCTGAGCTCATCCACCCCGAGCTCAACCCCGAAGCGGGAGCGGAGTTTCGCCGAGAGCTCCTCCAGGGCGGGCCGGTCGTCGTCGGTGATCTGCGGGCTGCCGAGGCCGGGGTAGGTGTTGATCTCGATCTCGCCGATGCGCCTGCCGGCCGCCTCCCGGATCCAACCCACCTTCTCCTCGGTCGCCGGCAGCATGGCGCTGGCGATGTCGGGACCCCCCGCGCCGCCCGTCCGGGGCGCCAGGCCGACAATCTGCGCCTGCCGCGCCCCGATGCCGAGCACCCGGCGGCCGCCGCCGCCGACGAGGAAGGGCGGGTGGGGCAACTGGACGGGCCGCGGCCGGCCCTCCATCGCGGTGATCGTGTAGTGCTTGCCGGAGAAGCTGAACGGCTCCCCGGCGAAGAGTCCCTTGAGGATCTGGATCGACTCCTCCATCCGCCCGACCCGGCTTCCCGGCGCTTCCATCGGGATGCCGGCAGCGACGTACTCCGGGCGGTTCCAGCCGGCCCCGATGCCGATCTCGAGCCGGCCTTCGCTGAGGACGTCGAGCGTCGCCAGGTCCTGTGCCAGGACCGCGGGGTGACGGAGGTCGTTGTTGAGCACGAAGGTACCGATCCGCAGCTTCCGGGTGGCCGCCGCCACGGTGGCCATCGCCGGGATCGGGGCCAGCTGGTCGAGCAGGTGATCGCTGAACACGAGCACCGAGTAGCCGAGGGACTCGGCGCGGCGGGCTTCCTCGGCCAGCTTCGGACCGCTGACGGGCCTCCCCGCCGACGCCGAGAACCGAAATGGTCGCGCCGCCGGGTTCCTAGAGCTCGACTTCGGTCTCTTTCTTGTTGCGCTGGTTCAGGAGCCGGATGAAGTCCTG
>DIZV01000128.1:5184-5361 GCA_002427995.1 Chloroflexi bacterium UBA6019 | reverse complement strand
GGCACCGACCCTCGGTACCGACCGCCTTTGTTGAACCTCAACTGTGCCTGTGGATAGGCTGCGCTGGAGCCCGATTTCGGGGCACGCGAGGTCAGAGTTCGACACGAAGGCCGGCGCCATTTGCCTTCAACTCATGGCAGTAGTAACGTGGACTCAGCGGCAGCAACACCGTCACCA
>DIZV01000128.1:0-4957 GCA_002427995.1 Chloroflexi bacterium UBA6019 | reverse complement strand
GGAAAATATCGATAAACCGTTGGGGTTTTCGAAAACCGTTGGGGTTGCCCAAACCGGCCGGGGCCGGGGTCGGCAGCGCTCCGCCGACCCCGGCGGCAGGAGTCTGAATACGAATCGGACAGTACCGCACTCACAATGGACACCGCGTTGCGCGGCGCGGGGCTCCTCTGCTGGCGGGCGGGATCGGGCTCGGTGGCTGGTTCATCGCCAGCATGCGGCGTGCGGGCACCCCGGTCGATCCCTATCAGCCTCCCACCGCGCTGGTCGAGAAAGGTCCCTTCCGATTCACCCGCAACCCGCCTACCTCGGCTTCGCGCTCGCCTACGCCGGGATCAGCCTCCTCGCCGGGGGTCGCTGGCCGCTGGTCTTTTTGCCCGGCGTGCTGGGGGGGATCGATCGAGGAGTGATCGCGCGTGAGGAGGCATACCTGCAGGAACGCTTCGGAGCTCCCTACCGCCACTACCGAAGCCGGGTTCGCCGGTGGCTCTGAGCCGGCCGAGAGAATCGTGAACCGCCTGGCGAGCGTGCTTCTCGCGGCCGCCGTCCTCCTGGTTGGGTGTCAGACCGCCGCCCAGATGGCCAGCTGAATCGCCGTCTGGACCGGAGTCACCGACCGACGGACTCTCCTTCGATCACCTCGTCTCAGACTGACTCCGAGTCGCCCGCCCCTTCCGCCCAACGCGACGAGCCTCCGGAGGTAGGTTCGCCCTCATCTCGCCTCTTGCTCCTCATCGAGGCATGGAGATATCCCGCCCGTTAAGTTCTGTGAATTGGTTCGACCGCTGTAAGCCTGGGTCCACCAAACGATCTGACCGTTCGCCTCGGACGGTCACGGTCCGAGGGAATGCGACTCGAGATATTCGAGATCACCCAGGCCCTTGAGAAGGGCCACCGCCTCTGGGTCGGGTGGCGCGCCTTCTGACTGGGCGAGCTCGATCCGGGCTCGGGCTGCAAATGGCAAGGCGCCCATACCGACCCACATTCTTTCCGCGCCGGC
This sequence comes from Chloroflexi bacterium UBA6019, assembly GCA_002427995.1. GTDB lineage: Bacteria > Chloroflexota > Dormibacteria > Dormibacterales > Dormibacteraceae > UBA6019. The sequence continues at coordinate 3,960 of DIZV01000128.1, read as the reverse complement.
AAAATCGCGGCGCGCCCGCAACGCCTGCGCCTTAAGGAGCGGCATGCGCCATCGGTCCGCGAAGTCCTCGACCGCCACCGTCGTCGCTTCGGCGAGGGTGTGCCCCCGATCGTTGAGGGCCGACAGGAGTCGCTCGACGATGTCCATTCGCCCGAAACCGAACTTCAATCCCGCGAGCACCTCGCGTTCCATCGCCACCGGGTCAGATTCGGCGTAGGCGCCCAGCATGGAGCCGAACGCCGAACGCGAGGCCAGCTCGAGCAATGCCTCCCGGAACTCGGCTGAGCGTGCGATGTCGCGGCGCGCCCGAGACAGTTCCAAGCCGACGAGGAAGCCGAGCCGGCCTGGTCCGGCTGCCTCATGGAACTCCATCCAGACCCGAAGCAGACGGGCTCCCATCTGGATCGATTCATCCCACCGACCAAGGAGCAGCAGGGGGTACATCCAATCGCCGAGCGATGACAGAATCAGGGAGGGGTTCTGCACGTAATCGAGATTTACGCTCGATTCCCTTGGGGCTCTTTCGGCTTGAATCAGGTCACCCCCGAAGACCGACGCCATCGCCACCATGTGATAGGCGTCCATCCGCTCCAGGACGCTCAGATCATTCCGACGGTCGACCCGCCGCTGGGCCATGTCCTGGGCCGCCGTCCATTCGCGTCTCTCAACGAGGCAGCTTGTGACTCCATCGATGGCCGCGCTCCAGGTGTTCCAATCCTCGGTCGCTTCGGCCAGCGTCGCGGCTTGGCGGGCGCTCGCTTCTGCGTGGGCAATCATTTCGGGCGTGACCTCGCCGCCTTCGCGGCCCACGTGGAATGGATAGAAAGACTCCGCTGCGTGGAACCTGGCGAGGGCCCGGGGATCATTGACCTGGCCCGTGAGGGCTCGTCCCTCGCTGAGCATGAGGTCGACCGCACTCGGTGGAAACCGTCCGACACCTTCGGCCCAGCGCATGGCGCAGATGAGAAGACCACCGAGCACCCGCAGCTCGTCTGCGGCGGGCCGCGATTCCAGCCGACCGAGCTCGAGAGCTTTCGAATAGGCCTCGATCGAGGTCACCCGGAGCTGCTCCACGTCACCCAACCGCTCGTATAGCCCGGGCAGGTCATCGCGGGTCGCGAGTTCGATGGCGGCGCGAATATGGCGTGACGCTTCCAGCTGCGCCCCCGCGGCGTCGGCGGTTTCTCCGGCCAGGGATAGCCAGCGCACCGCTCGGCTCCGGACGTCCTGCTCGTCGAAGTCCGCCAGCCGCTGTCGCCCCACCAGGGAGGCAGCCTCTCGGTAGTGGAACGCCACGACCTCCGCCACGCTACGTTCGATCCCTCTGGCGCGCGACTCCAGCCAGGCGCCGGCAGCGGCGTGCAGTCCAGCCCGTTCGGCGCGCGTAAGCATCTGGTACGCGACCTCGCGGATCAGGATGTGCGAGAAGGAAAGGTGGTCGCCGTCCACATCCGCTCTTAGAACGTCGTGAGCCAGCAGGCTTTCAGACAGAACATCGATTTCCGTCGCGAGATCTGGCGCCAGGGTTGTCACGCCGCTGACCCGGAAGGTGCGTCCGAAGATCGAGCCCACCTGCAGCACCCGCCGCTCATTGAGGGGCAGCAGATCGAGACGCGCCTGGATGCTCGCTTGAACGGTATCGGGGAGCGTCTCGGGTGCCTCGCCAGTGCCAACCGAGCGGATCAGTTCTTCCGCGTAAAAAGGGTTGCCGCCGGCCCGCGAAACCACCGCGTTCACAGTTTTGTCTGAGGCGCCCGGAGTCAGGTCGCGGATCAGGCCGCCCATGTCGGCGTCGGCGAGCGGCTCGAGGAAGAGATTGGAGAAGTTGCGGCGACCCCCTCCCCAGCTCGGCCGGCGATCCAGGAGCTCCGGCCGGGAAAGCGCGAGCATCAGGATCGGCGCGTCGCCGTGCGTCTGCATCACGAAGTCGACCAGGTCGAGCAGGCTCTCACTCGACCAGTGAAGGTCTTCGAAGACCAACGCCAGGGGCTCTTGGTTGGACGCCTTCTCGATCGCAAACCGCCAGGCTGCGAAAACGTCGGCGCGATCGGGGGCATCGCCGACGCCGTACCCGATGCTGGTGGCGAGCAGGTCGGCATACCTCGGGTTGTCCAACCAGGCCGCCAGGCGCTCCCGAACCACCTCGGGTCCGGCCTCCGCTGGGAGATCGACTAGTGCGAACAGCACCTGCCGGAGCGGCCAATAGGTCAGCTGATTGCCATAGGGTAGGCACTGGGCCACCGCGACCAGTCTCCGCGGGGCTATGACGGGCAACTCGTGACTTAGGAATTCCTCCAGCAGGCGCGACTTGCCACTGCCGGCGGGCGCGATGATTGCGACAAACGCTGGTCTTTTGTCTCGGAAGGCGCGCTTCCCGGCAAGCGCCAATTGGTCGAGCTCATTCTCGCGCCCGCGCATGGGACCCTTCGGGACGCGGAAACCTGCGCTGCTCGCAGTTTTGGACCTGACCTCGTGGGCGGCTATAGCCGAGTTCCTTGCCCTTGACCTCGATCTTCAGCCGCGGACCAACCTCGAAGGCGGCCGGCGCGGCCGCCAGCGTGCGTTCCGCCGCAAGGATCGCCCATGGCTCGGCCGCCTGCTGGAGCCGCGCGGCGATGTTGACGGCATCTCCCGTGACGAGGAAGTCGGCGCCCGGTTCCCGCGTCGCCACGACCTCCCCGGTACAGACTCCGAACCGCAGTTTGAGGTCGGAGAGGTTATCGTCCGCCCGGACTCGATCGCGGAGCTCGAGCGCAGCGGACAGCGCCCTTTCCGAATCATCGCCATGCGCTCGCGGCATGCCGAACACGCCCATTACGGCATCGCCGATGAACTTCTCGAGGGTTCCACCGTGAGCGGCGAAGACGTCCTTGGCGATCGCGTAGTACCCCGCGAGCAACGCGCGTATGTCCTCGGCATCGAGTTGCTCACCGAGTGCCGTCGACCCAACGACATCGGCGAAGACGACGGTCACGACGCGCCTCTCCTCGGTCATGGTGCGGTTAGCTTAGGGAGGCAGAGGGGCCAACGGCAGTGGACACCGCGGAGTTGGGATATTGCGGTGGGAGCATTGGGTGAATATTCGATGACTATTGGTTCAATGAAAGGAGTGGGGGTCATGGTCGAGCACGCCAACGGCTTGGTGCTGGGAGCGGGAGAGGGCCGATCCATCTGGTTCCTGGATGCGCTCCTGACCTGGAAGGCCACCGAGAAGGTGACCGGCGGCTGGGAGCTTGTTGAGCAGCTGGGCCCTCGCGGGTTCGGACCGCCGCTCCACTTGCACAACCGGGAGGCGGAAGGCTTCTACATCCTCGACGGAGAGGTCTCATTCACCGTCCACGAGCGGGAGTTCCTGGCATCAGCTGGCACTTTCGTCTTCGTGCCGCCCGATACGGCCCATAGCTTTGTAATCGAGTCCCCCGTGGCGCGGTTCCTCACGTTCGTGACGCCTCCCGCCCTCGAAAGCTTCCTGGACGAGCTGGCCCAGCCCGCTGCGGCCCGATCCCTGCCACCCTCCGGAGCTGAGGTCGATATCCAGCGATTCGATGAGGCGGCGGCCAGGCATGGGCAGAAGACCCTGGGACCCCCAATGAGCCCCCGCACATAGTTGGGGCCCAGACGTCCCTACCGGCTGAAGAAGCGCGCCGAGGGCGCCGAAGCAACGCGGCGGCGAATTGTGGAGGCGGCGCTAGCCCTGCACACCGACAGGGGTATCGCGGCCGTCGGCGCACGCGACATCGCGCAGAAGGCCGGGGTCGGGGTGGGGACCGTTTACCACCATTACCCCACCTACGAAGATGTCGTTCGCGGCTGCGCCGAACGCGTTCAGGAGGTGACGCGGCCGCCGGATGCCGCCATCTTCGACGGAGTCGATGGGTTAGACAGGCGTGTGCGGGTACTCGTGCGCGAGCTTTTCGCCTACTACACCCGCTACCACTGGTTCGGCCGGACCCGCTGCGA
>DIZV01000081.1:6577-6846 GCA_002427995.1 Chloroflexi bacterium UBA6019 | reverse complement strand
CCCGAAGGCCGGGAGAACCCGAAGTCGACCAGGTTCCGGTAGTAGGCGTCTGAGCCCTCCAGCTCGAGCGCCTTCACGGCGCCGACGTTGAGCGAGGACTCGAGGACCTTGGTGTAGGTGACGGTGCCGCGATTCTGGCGGTCCCAGTCGTAGAGCGTCACCCCGCCGACGGTGACATGGCCGGGGTCGTTGAGCGTCATCGCGGGGGTGATCGCGTGGTTCTCGATCGCTCCGGCCAGGGTGACCACCTTCATCGTCGAGCCCGGCTC
>DIZV01000081.1:0-6321 GCA_002427995.1 Chloroflexi bacterium UBA6019 | reverse complement strand
GTCCGGGGATCCATCACGATCACGCTGCCGCTCTCCGCCTTGTTCCGCACGACACCGGCTGCCAGCGCCTGCTCGGCCGAGTGCTGGACGTCGGCATCGATCGTCAGCTGGAGGTCAGAGCCGTTGACGGGGTCCTTCTTGGTCTCGCCGCCGACGACGATCTCCCGCCCGGTGAGGTCCTGGTAGGTCGACATCGAACCGTTGCGCCCGGCCAGCTCCGACTGGTAGAAGCCCTCGACCCCGTACTGGCCGGCGCCGTCGTTGTTGACGAAGCCGAGCAGGTTCGAGGCGAGCGTGACGTCCGGGGTGCCCCCGGGCAGATAGGAGCGCCGCGTCTCGGGCTCGAGCCCGACGCCGGCGAGGTGGAGCGCCCGGAGCTGGTCGGCGACCGGCTTGCGCTGGTGGCGGGCGATGTAGGCGAACTGGGATCGGCTGGCGAGGATGCTTTCGATCCCGACGATCGGCCGCCCAGTCGCCGCGCTGAGCGCCCCCGCCACGTGGTCGCGGTCGGCGACCCGCACCTGGTCGGGGGCGATCACGACCGAGTAGACCGTCTCGTTGATCGCCAGCGGCTGGCCGTTGCGGTCGTAGATGAGGCCGCGCGTGGCCGGCAGCTCAACAACCTTGCTGTACTGCGTCAAGGCGTCCGAGGCGAGGCGGTGATGCTGGAGCACCTGCCAGTAGACGAGCCGGCCCCAGATCACGCCCGCCACCAGCAGCGAACCGGCCAGCAGCCAGAGCACGCGCATCCGGTAGCTGGGGTCGCGGGGGGTGAAGCCGAGGGAGGCGCGAGCGGCGCCGGCGCGGGCCGCCCGGCTCGCGCTCAGCGCCACCGCTAACGCCCCGCCGCCAGGGCGTCCTGGCCGCCCGTCACACCCCTCCCGATCGCTGCCAGCGCGCGCGCCCAGAGCGGGCTCTGGTCGGGTGCGGCCGGCGGCGCGGCGTCGAGCGATACGCCCGAGTCCTGGTATTGCACGTAGCGGTAGGGCTGGGGGCGGGTCAGGTTGGCCTGTGCCGCCTCCGCCTCGATCTGGGCGGGCGACTTGAGGCTGGCCTCCTGGTACCTGAGGTTCTGCTGCTCCGCGAGGAGGCTCTGCTGCTGGTCATGAAGGCGCCCGATCTCGTACGAGGACTGCGTCGCTCCCGCCGCCTGGACCAGGTAGAGGAGGGTCACGGCGACCACCGCCGCCACGACCAGGTAGAAGCGGCCGAAGGCGCTGAAGCGCATCCGCGCCGGAAGCTCGAGCCGGGGTGGCTGGGGCAGCTGCAGGCGGGCGCGCCGGCGGCGCCGGCTGCCCTGCTCGCGGACGACGGCGCTGCCCGGTAGCCGCAGTGAGCCGACGCCAAAGGGTGCGCGCGAACGCGCTCCGCGGCGGCGGGTCGGCGGCAGGCCGATATTCGGGTTGGTTACCAAGGTGAAATGGACCTTTTTTTCCTTGCTCTGTCGTGGGGTTGGGATGGGATGCGGGTCAGATCCGCTCGGCCACCCGGAGGCGGGCGGAGCGGGAGCGTGGGTTGGCGGCGACTTCTTCGGCGGCGGGCCGGACCGGTTTTCGGGTCACGGCCCTCAAAAGGGCCCGGTGAGCGCAGGTACAGACTGGCTGCTGGGGGGGGCAGGTACAGTCCTTCGACTCGGCTGCAATGGTTGCTTTGACCAATCGATCTTCGAGGGAATGGAATGAGATCGCCGCCATGCGCCCACCGGGTTTGAGAATCTGGATGGCGCCCTTCAGGCCCTGCTCGAGGCTGCCCAGCTCGTCGTTCACCTCCATCCGGATCGCCTGGAAGGTGCGGGTCGCGGGGTGGATGTCTTTCGGCCAGGCGCCGCGCGGGATCGCGGCCTCCACCGCCCGGGCCAGGTCGCTGGTCGTGACCAGTGGCCGGCGGCGGACGATGAACTCGGCGATCCGCTTCGCCCAGCGCTCCTCGCCGAAGTCGGCGATCACGCGGGCGAGGTCGCCCTGGTCCATCCGGTTCACCAGCTCGGCGGCGGACACCGGCTGCCCGGGGTCCATCCGCATATCCAGCGGAGCCTCGGCGCGGAAGCTGAATCCGCGCTCCGGCTCATCCAGCTGGTAGCTGGAGAGCCCAAGGTCGAAGAGCACGCCGTCCACCTCGCCGAACCCCGCCCGGCGGGCGAGGCCTTCGATCTCGGCGAAGTTCGCCTGGACCAGGATCGGGGGCGGGGCGAACCCCGCCAACGCCTCCCGGACCCGGGCGACCGCGGCGGGATCGCGATCGATCCCGAGCAGCCGGCCGCCGGGCTGGATGCGCTCGAGCAGGGCTCTGGCGTGTCCTCCGCCTCCCAGGGTCGCGTCGATGAAGATCGACCCCGGTCGGGGCTGAAGGAGCTCTATTGACTCTTTTGAAAGTACAGGGCGGTGACCGTTCAGTTGGTCTGGGTCACCTGGTTAACGTTGTCGGTGAAGTTGGCCAGGGCGCCAATGGAGTAGCTGTCCCAGCGGTCCGCCGCCCAGATCTCCACCACCGTCTGGTTGCCGATCACGATCGCCGTCGAGTCGGGGTCGATTCCCGCCAGCCGGCGCTGCTCCTGGCTGAGCGTCACGCGCCCCTGCTGGTCGAATTCGCAGGAGATGGCGAGTGCGTTCATGGCCCGCGATAGCTGCCGCTGCGCGGGTGTCGCCCGAAAAGGTGATGGGAGCACGTCGCGCATCCCCTCCCACTCCTCCCGCGGATAGATGGTTAGGTTCATCTCGGTACCGATTGAGATAAAGGATCCTTCGGGCAGCAGGTCCCGAAACTGCTTCGGGATCGCCAGGCGACCCTTCGAGTCCACTTTCATACGCGAGGAGCCGGCGAACATTCATCTTTCTTCCGGAACCGCGGTGACGGGGATGAGTGGCAGCTGGGACGTTGTGCTGGGTGCCTTACTGGAACGTTTGCTGCGACGGATGCGATGGCGTTGCAAGATCACCACCCATCCCCACTAATCACCACGATTCCCCGCAACTGTACGCACAGCCCTACTCGGGTGTCAATAGCTTCACCCACAACATGTAGGGGCAGGATTCGTGCGCTGGACGGCCAAACTCCACATATTGGGCGTCTGGGACGACGACCCCTCTACATGTGGTAGGGCGCCCCGAGGCTATCGAACATTAGTTTGTGTCCGGCAAAACCGGTCGACGCTAGGGCTGGTCTGGCGCGACCCTGGTCAGTCGACTAGCGGCAGCGGGACGCGACGTCGAGACCGTTTGAGTCGGCGAGCACGCCGTCGAGGAGACCGGCGAGCCTTCGCAGCGCGAGCCTCGACCGGCCCTTGACCGTCGAGAGCGGCACGCCGAGTGCGGCCGCCGCCTCGACCTGGCTCCGGGCGCCGAAGTAGCAGAGCTCGATGACCTGCCGCTGGCCGGTCGGGAGCGCCTCGACCGCCTGCTTGAGCAGATTCGAGTCGATCGACCGGACGACCGTCTGGAAGACATCCGTGTCGCCCGCCAACTCGGGCGAGATCTCCGGCTCTTCACGGGCCCGGCCGGCGGAACCCCGGAGCACGTCGATGGCACGGTTCCGAGCACAGCGGAGCAGCCAACCGGCAACCGAGCCAAGCTGCGCGTCAAACGAGCCGCCGCGATTCCAGGCGGCGAGGAAGACATCCTGGGTCACCTCCTCGGCGCGCGCCGGATCACGGAGGATGAAGAGCGCCGTGCTGTAGACGCGGGAGGCGTAGCCGTCGTAGAGAGCGCCGAGGGCCGCCTGGTCGCCACGTCGGACGGCGGCCATCAGCTCCGCGTCGGAAGACCTACGATCGGAGACCCTTGCTGAGTCTGCGATCGCCACCATAAGGCCCATTACGATTATCAGCTTCCGTCAGGCGGGCTCTTGAATCATCCTCCGATCTGAGGATTCTTCTCGCGCTCGACGTCGGCGATCCACTGGCCGACCTGGGCCCGTGACCGGAAGTGGAGCTTGGCCAGCAGGCGCGCCACGTGGCTGGCGACGGTTGCCGGGCTCAGGAACAGCCGGCCGGCGATCGCCTGGTTCGTCAGGCCGAGGGCGACCAGCCGGGCGACCTCCATCTCTCGCGCGCTCGGAGCGTCGACGCCCGCATCCTCGGTCTCCCCTCGCCCCTGCCGTCGACGCCGGGCCGGGAGCTTCACGGTGACGCTGGTCCCGACACCGGGCTGGGACTTGAGGTCGACGCTGCCGCCGTGCGCCATCACGACCTGGCGTACCAGGTAAAGGCCAAGGCCCGCGCCGGCCCGGTCCTCGGTCGGTCGGGCGACATAGCCCGTGAAACCGCCGAACAGGTCGGTGCCTTCAGCGCCGCTCACGCCGCTCCCCTGGTCGAGGACCTCGATCCGGACCGTGCCCCGGGCGACTCGCATGCGGCAGACCACCGCGCCCCCGTCGGGCGAGTACTTGACCGCGTTGTCGAGCAGGCTTTCGAAGACGAGGCACAACCGGAGGCGATCTCCTCGAACCATGGTTGCCTCGGCGGGAGCCTCGAGCACGAAACGGTGGCCGGGCGAGGCAAGGCGCCGCGCCGCGAGCTCTTCCTCGAGCAGCTCGCGGACGTCGACATCGGCCCCCGCGCCGGGGGTCGCATCGATCCGGGCGACCTGCAGCATCCGGCTGATCATGGAATTCATCTCGTCACTCTTCTTGCGCATCACCGAGATCGCAAAGTCGGCCTTCGCTTCGCTCTTCCGGAAGGCCGCGCTCTCGAACATCTCCAGGTAACCGCGGAAGACGGTGAGAGGCGTGCGCAGCTGGTGTGAGGCCAGGTTGAGAAAGGTCATCTTCGCGTTGTCGAGGGCCGCGCTCCGTTCCGCCAGCCCGCGCAGCTCAGCTGCCGCCGCCCGGCTCGCGCTGAGCTCATACTCGCGCTGGAGGCGGCGGGCCTCCTCTTCGGAGAACCGAAGCGCACGGAACCGGTTGTCGATCTGGTCGACGACAAGCCCGGCGAGGGAGGTCAGGATCCGCAACTCTCGACCATCGAGGACGCGGGGCTGGTTGCCGATGACGCACAGTGTCCCGAGGGCGAAGCCATCGGCTGTGATCAGCGGCGCACCGGCATAGAGGCGGATGTGCGGGTCCCCCGTGACCATCGGGTGCTTTGCGAACCGGGGGTCGACAGCGGCGTCCTCGATCACCGTTGGCTGCTCGCAGCTGACCGTGTACGCGCAGAATCCGCCCTCCCGAGGTGTCGAGGTCGCCTCCAGCCCGTGCGCGGACTTGAACCACTGGCGCTCCTCGTCGACCAGCGATATGAGGGCGATCGGGACGTCGAGGAGGTCGGCCGCGAGAGAGGTGATCCGATCGAACCCCGCTTCGCGCTCGCTGTCGAGGATGCCATAGCGACGGAGCGCCTCCAGTCGTTGCCGCTCTCGAGGAGCGGTTCTATCCTCCAAACTGACCATGTCAGTGTCAGATTACCGGTTCGCCCAGGCAGGAATTCCAGCCCGCTCGCGGCGGGCGGTCCGAAGGTGAGCCGAGGCGGACTGTAAGCCGGGTTCTGTGGGGCTCCGCGCCCCGACGACCATCTGTCTAGGACGCCGGTCTCCCGGCGCCTCCAGCGACCGCTAACCCGAGGGCTGGACGAGCAGCCTTTAAAACGCCCTCCTATTTGGTCTTGCTCCGGGCGGGGTTTGCCTGGCCGGCCGGTCACCCGGCCGCCGGTGAGCTCTTACCTCACCATTTCACCCTTGCCTTCGACAGGCTCCGGAGATCCTGCCGAATCGGCGGTGTAATTTCTGTGGCACTTTCCTTCGGGTCGCCCCGACTGGGTGTTACCCAGCGCCCTGCTCTGCGGAGCCCGGACTTTCCTCCCGGCGCGCGTAGCGCCCGGCGGTCGCCCGTCCGCCTCGACTCCAGTGCATGATACCCGCGCACCCCGACCGCGTTGAACCTTCATATGAAACAAGCCCTCGCACTCCTGTCCCTCCTCCTAGCCGCCTGCGGCAGCTCGTCGGGGATCGGCTGCTCCGCCACCCCGCCGGCCGATGTCGTGGGCGTCGGCGTGGCCTGTGGCGGCGCCGGGCACCTCACCGAGCGGATCTCCACCGATCGACGGAGCTACCCGCACGGAGCTCCCATCACGATCACCGTCACCGTGACCAACGACTCGAGCGTCGGCTGCGGTGCACCGACCGCCTGCCCGCCGCTGGCGGCGGTCATCGTCAATGCGAACGGCGTCCAGATCTGGTCGACCCCCAACGTCGGGGCCGCCTGCCCCGCGCTCGCGATCCTGCTCAGCCCGGGCCAGAGCGTCTCCTACCCGGTGACCGCGACCGTGCTCGACCTCGCGGCCGGTGTCTACAGCAAGACCGGACCGCCCCCGCAGGCGGCTGCCTACGGACT
>DIZV01000013.1:15404-15676 GCA_002427995.1 Chloroflexi bacterium UBA6019 | reverse complement strand
TTGGCGAGCCGTTCCATGACGTCTCTCGCGCGCGGTTAGTCCGGATATGCGAGATCGTTGACCGGCCTCTACCCGCGCCCTACTGCCACGAAATCTGGGCACAGCCATCATGGTTGGATTCTGAAAACAACGGTGGCGCTGGCCACCTCTGTTCACAAGCCCACCGGTTACAAGCGGCGCCAGGCCTGGATCAGGGTGAAGGTCGTTCCCCAGCGGCCGGGCGAGGCGATCTCCGCCTCTGCCTGGGCCCGAAGCCTGTCCAGTTCCTCCCG
>DIZV01000013.1:11113-15241 GCA_002427995.1 Chloroflexi bacterium UBA6019 | reverse complement strand
CGAAGCCTGTCCAGTTCCTCCCGTCCGACCAGGTCCAGCAGCCGCGCCTCGAGCGAGGTGGCGAATTGCAACGGCAGCCTCAGGTAGGGATCGCCGGGCGGTAGGGCGACGACCTCCGCCGCCACCGCCGCACCCTCGCCGAGCAGGTCGGGTAGGCGTCTCCCCACGTTGAAGTCGCCGCCGCCTGCGGCGAAGGCCTGCTCGATCAGGCTGATCAGGCGCTGCGCTGCGGGGGCGTCGGGGTTGAAACGCCAGGAGGCCATGTCCGGGTCCTCGACGACCAACAGCCCACCTGGCTTCAGCAGGGTCCGGTAGGCGGACATCTGCTCTTCGAACCGACCGATGGGCGCCAGCTGGAAGCGTGCGTGGACGAGGTCGAAGGACGCGGGCTCGACCCGCGACGCAAAGAGGTCGTCCTCGACGAGCTCGACGTTCGCCAGGCCCTCGTTTTCGGCGAAGGCACGCGCGGCCTCGAGCATCGCGGGTTGATTGTCGATGCCGACCACCCGGCCCAGCGGACCCACCCATCGGGAGAGGACGCGCAGCCAGCCCAGCACACCGCAGCCGGCATCAATCACAGACCAGCCGCTGCCCTCACCGATCCGCTCCAGCAGGCGCTCCCCGGCCGGCTCCCAGACTCGAGATTGCAGCTGCAGGCGCTCCACCTCGGCCGACTGCCCGGCCATCAGGTACGACATGCCGGTCCGAGTATGCGACAGCCCGGTCGTGCCTAAGGACCCGCCACAGCCTCGGCGCCGTCACCCACCCGAGCGCGCCGCAGCCAGAAATGAGAGAGGCCGACAAAGTCCCCCCTCAACAGGGAGGCGGTTGAGGCGGCTCCGTTCAGGACCGCGATGACGCCGAACTCGACCGCCAGCGCGATCGCCTTGTCGCGCCGGGACCACCGCGACGAGAGGGCCATCAGGAGAATGCCGATCGGCCACCAGAGGACCCAGAAGACCACCGCCAGGACCTCGAGCGGTCCCGCTGCGGATCGCTGCGGAGCCGAAGCCACAGGCGTTGCGGCGGGGCCCGCGGCCGGGACCGTGGCCCGCGCCTGGACGCCGAGCCGCTCCCGCGCCTCCGCCGCGATCTCCGCCGGCGGTCCCAAACGCTCGACGATGTTGCGGAGCTGCGCCTCGGTCGGGTTGGTCAGCTCCCGCCGGGCATCCGAGAAATGCGCCTTGAACTCGATGATGATCTCCGCCCGGTCGAAGGGCGGGAGGTCGCGCAACTCGCTCTCCAGTGCACCCAGGTATTCATCCAGGATCTGACCCGCTTCAACTTTCATTTCGCGCCCTCCAGCGAGACGACCGATTCGACCGCGTTACGAAACCGCCGCCAGCTGGACCGGAACTCGTGGAGGGCCCGCCGGCCACCCTCGGTGAGCCGGTAGTAGCGGCGCGGGGGGCCTGAGGCCGACTCCTGCCACTCGGTGAGAACCTGCGACTCCCGCCGCATCCGGGCCAGCAATGGGTAGATCGTCCCTTCGCTGGTCAGCAGCCCGTCGGCGCGACTCAACCTCTGCACCAGCTCGTGGCCATAGTGCGGTCGCTCCTCCAACAGCCCCAGGACGCAGTACTCGAGCACACCCCGACGGAGCTGCGTCTCCAGGGTCTCCAGCGGCATCAAGCAAGAGACTAGCGCAAGCATCCTTGCGCGGCAAGGTAGCAAGAGGCCGGCTTGGTATAGTCGCCCCGCCATGAGCGGCAGCACCGACGGCATCCTCAGCGTGATGATGCCGATCTACAACGAGGAGAGGACCCTCGCAGTGATCCTCCGTCACGTCCTGGCCCGGCCCGAGGTGGGGGAGATCATCGCCGTCGATGACGGGTCGACCGATCGCAGCTGGGAGATCCTGGCCCAGATCGCCGCTGGAGACCGGCGGCTCCGTCCCTTACGGCAGGAGCGGAACCTGGGCAAGGGGGCGGCCCTTCGCCGCGCGATCGCCGAGGTAACGCTGCCCTACGCGCTGGTGCAGGATGCGGACCTGGAGTACGACCCGCGCGACTACGCCGCGCTGCTGGAGCCGCTGGTCGAAGGTCGCACCGACGTCGTCTTCGGCGCCCGCGGGTTCGCCGCCCACACCGCCTACAGCTACTGGTTCGTGGTCGGCAACCGGCTGGTATCGCTCGCCACCAACCTTCTCTTCGACTCCTACGTGTCTGACATCGAGACCGGCTACAAGCTGTTTCGCTCGGCACTCTGGAAACGCCTCCAGCTGACCGGCGAGCGGTTCGACATCGAGCCCGACATCACCGTCCGCGTCCTCCGGCTCGGGTACCGGATCCACGAGGTGCCGGTTCGTTACTACGCCCGGAGTCGAGAGGCCGGCAAGAAGCTGACCTGGCACGACGGTGTCCGCGCCCTCGTCACCCTGCTGCGCCTGCGACTGACGCCGCAGCGGCGACTCTTCGGGACCGGCGACGATGCCTACCACCGCCAGAGGCAGGACGCGCTGGCCAGCCGCCACCCGCTGATCGACCCGCCCGGCTAGACCGCTGGAAGTCGCCAGACTGAGAGCTGTGTCGGCCGACCAGCGCCTGGTGCTCCTCTTCGACGGAACCTGTGGTCCCTGCACGCGGCTGGCCGACTTCGTCCGGCAGCGCGACCGCGGGGCCCGCATCCTGGTCCTGCCCAACCAGGCGCCGGGCGCGCTGCGCCGCTATGGCGTCACCCGCGCCGAGGCCGACCGCGCGGCCTGGCTGATCGAACCCGGCGGGCGGCGACTGGAGGGCGCGGCGGCCCTCAGCCGGGCGCTCGAGGTGCTGGGTGGAGGCTGGCGCCTCCTGGCCATCCCCGGACGGCTGGCGGCGGCGGCCGCCGCCGAGGAGGCGGCCTACCGCTGGGTGGCACGCAACCGCGGTCGACTGGGCTGGCTCGGCGTCTTGCCGGAGTGCGAGCGACCCGGCGTTCCCTGCTCGGATTGAGCCCGGTGGCCGGTTTCGGGCAGGATAGATAGGAGGATGCCCGACGAGCTGCCCGCACCGCCCGCACCGTCGACTCTCGACGCTCGCTTCTACGAGTTTCTCAACGGACTGCCCCATACCCGTTACAGCGATCGCTACATCGGCCTCGTGTCCGACCTCGGCGAGGGCGCGGGCTGGGCTTTCGCGGGCATCTGGCTGGCGAGCCTCGACGGAAAGCGCGGCCGGCGGGCGGCGATCGCCTCAACGGCGGCGGCCGCCCTGTCCACCTACGTCGCGCAGCGGCTGCTGAAGCCGATCTTCCGCCGCAACCGGCCCTGGTTCACCCGCGAGGCCGCGCAGGTGGTCGGCGGCAAGACGCCCGACCACTCCTTTCCCTCCGGCCATACCGCTGCGTCCTTCGCGGCGGCGACCGCCCTCGCGATGGCCTATCCGTCCGCCCGCCCGCTTCTCTACGTGACCGCGACCGCGGTCGGGCTGTCCCGGATCCACCTCGGCCACCACTTCCTCTCCGACGTCATCGGAGGCGCATTGCTGGGGACCGGGATCGGCTTGGTCAGCGGCCTGGCCATCGGGGTGCAGGGTCAGCCGGGTCGAGCCCGAAAGAGGTCGTCGCCGAGTTTGGAGACCCTTCGTCGGTCGATCGCGGGCTAGCCTTCAAGGCGGTGCTGAGAGCTCTTCGACCCTACTCGCTCCAGGTCGCCTTCGTCCTCTATATCCCGCTCATCCTCTTCCTCGACTCGCACCTGACCAGCGTCTACCCCCAGTACGGGCTGGGCATCCTGACCTTCGGCGTCCTCTATCTGAGCACCCGCTGGTCGCCCGCCTCGGAGCGGCGCCAGGTCTGGCTCTGCGTCGCCGTCGCGACCGGTTTCGAGGTCTTCGGATCCCTCATCTGGGGCCTCTACCGATACCAGTTCCACAACCTCCCCCTGTACGTCCCGCCCGGCCACGGGCTGGTCTACCTGTTCGGGCTCACCGCCGCCCGGACTCCTCTTCTGCGCATCCACGGGCGCGTCGTGACGAGGCTGGCGCTGGTCCTGGCGACCGTCTGGGCCGTTTCCGGGCTGACCTGGCTGCCGCTGCTGACAGGCAGGGTCGATGTTCTGGGTGCGCTCTGCCTTCCGATCTTCGCGTGGTTCATCCTCCGCTCGCCGCGGGCCGGAGTCTTCGCCGCGATCTTCTTCTGCACCTCGCTGCT
>DIZV01000013.1:10418-10938 GCA_002427995.1 Chloroflexi bacterium UBA6019 | reverse complement strand
ATCGCCGGCGGCTACTGCGTCATCGACGGGACCGTCCTGCTGCTCGCGGCGGCGGCCGCCCGTCTGCCCCGGCGGCCGTCCTGGCCGCGGCGTCCCCTGACCGAACCAGCGCTTGCGCCCGAGGCAGTTTAAAAAGTTATAGCTCAGCTGTACCATTAGGGGCGAGATGGCAGTGGCCCTCCCTTCCTCGCCCGACTTCGAGCGGGAGCTCGACGATCCCGCCGAGGCAGCCCGCGCCGCGGGCCTCGCCTACGTCTCCGACAGCGCGCCCGGCATCCGTCGCCGGCGCTCCGGTGAGAGCTTCCGCTACCTGGACCTGGACGGCAAGGAGGTCGTCCAGCCCGAACGCCTGAACCGGATCCGCTCGCTCGCCATCCCGCCCGCCTGGACGGACGTTTGGATCTGCCCCAGCGCCCGTGGCCACCTGCAGGCCACCGGCCGGGACGCGAAGGGCCGCAAGCAGTACCGCTACCACCCGCGCTGGCGCGAGGTTCGCGACGAGAACAAGTACGCCCGGATG
>DIZV01000013.1:4777-10222 GCA_002427995.1 Chloroflexi bacterium UBA6019 | reverse complement strand
GCTGCCCGGGCTGCCGCAGGAGAAGGTTGTCGCGACCGTGATCCGCCTCCTCGACAGCAGCTACATCCGGATCGGCAACACCGAGTACGCCCGCGACAACGAGAGCTTCGGTCTCACCACCCTGCGGCAGAACCACGTTAAGGTCAGCGGCCAGCGGGTGCGCTTCAAGTTCCGGGGCAAGGCAGGCAAGGAGCACCAGATCACAGTCACCGATCGCCGCCTGGCCGCCATCGTCCGGCGCTGTCAGGACCTTCCCGGCCAGGAGCTGTTTCGCTACCTGGATGAAGCCGGCGAGGCGCGGAAGGTGGATTCGTTCGATGTCAATGAGTACATGCGCGCGGCGACCGGCGCCGACTTCACCGCGAAGGACTTCCGCACCTGGGCGGGAACAGTCCTGGCGGCCAACGCGCTGGCACGACTCGGCGACTATGAATCGGAGACGGAGGCCCGCCGGAACCTGGTCGAGGCGGTTCGCTCGGTCGCCGAGAGGCTGGGCAACACCCAGGCGGTGTGCCGCAAATGCTACGTCCACCCGGCGGTGATCGACGGCTACCTGGCGGGCCGGGTCATCGAGGCCTGCCGCGAACCGGGCGAGGCCTGCGAGCGCGCGGTGCTCGAGCTGCTCTTGAGCGACGTGAAGGCGGCCTGAAGAATGCTGGCGCGGCGGGACAGTGCGGTGGGCAACCTCGGGGCGGGAGCCGTCGCCGGCACCCTGGCGACGGGCCTCATGAGCGCTGTCATGGTCGGCGCCAAGCGGAGCGGGCTGATGGGTCAGATGCCGCCCGAGACGATCACCGCCCATTTCCTGGACCGGCTTGGCTGGCACCACCGGAGCGGCAAGACGCAGGACTCGCTGGCTGTCGTCACCCACTTCGGCTTCGGTGCCGCCTCAGGTTCCCTCTTCGCCGTCATTCAGCGCCGTTTGCGGCCACCGGTCCCTCCGGTGGCGGCCGGCATGGTCTTTGCGACCGGCGTCTGGCTGGTCAGCTACCAGGGGTGGGTCCCGGCGCTGGGCATCATGGCCCCGGCGAGCCGCGACCGGCCCGGCCGGCCGCAGTCGATGCTGGTCGCCCACCTCGTCTTCGGCGCGGTACTGGGCGCCCTGGTCGGCCGGCCGGCTAGGAAGAGGGAGAGCCCAGCGTCCGGGTGAGCTCGGCCAGGTGGCCTCGCTGGTGCTCGATCATCGTCGCCATGACGATCGCGGCGGCCTCACCGGCATAAGGGCCGGTCCCGATCGTCTCGGCGACGGGCAGCTCGGCCAGGACCGCGTCGAGCTCGGCGCGGGCCGCGCTCAGCTCCTCTTTGAGTGCGGCCACCGGCTGCTCGGCGCGGCGCCGCACCTGGCCCGCATTCCAACGGTCGGAGTCGAACCTTTCCTCGGGACGATCGGTGGAGGCCTGGGAGGTCGCAACGGCGACGAGGGCTGCCTGGGTGCTCGAGAGGTGGGCGAGAAGGTCCTTCGCGGTCCAGTCCCGGTAGCCGGTCGGCCGTTGAAAGTCCCCCTCCGCGGCGAGGATCTGGGCGACGACGTCGGCCATGCCGGCGCGGAGGCAGAGCCGCTCGAGCTCCGCCGCCATCTCGGCCGGCTTCTCCAGGGGGATGTCGTGGCCACTCTCGTGCCAGTGGACGGCCGTCCCCGGGACCTGCTTCCGAGATCACCGCCGCGGACCGCCGCTTGAAGTCGCCAAAGGCGCTCTCGGCCCCCCCGCCGGCGAAAGCCAGCAGGACCGGGCAGCGGACCTGGGTCCAGAGCACGTCATAGGCCTGGAAGAACATCGCGTGGAGGACCTGGAGGCGGATCGGGCCGGTCAACGGCAGCCGGAGACCGCCGCCGTCCTCGACCAGCCCGGCGCGGACGAAGTCGACCAGGTCGTCGTCCCAGGCTGCCTTCAGGATCGCCCGCTTCTCGGCGACCGCCGCAGCCAGATCGGCGTGCAGAGGCAGCGGTGGCTGCATCATCTTCTGCGCCTGATCCCAGGTCAACCCGGTCTCGCTCCAGGGCCGGACCGGCCCGTCGATGACGGCGAGACCGGCGACCAGGTCGGGACGGTCGGCGGCCAGCTGGAGGGCGGTCGTGGCACCCCACGAGTGGCCCGCGACGACCACCCGGCCGAGGCCGAGCTCGGCGACCAGCGCGGCCGCATCGGCGGCCAGCGTGCCTGGGTCGTAGCCGTCCGCCGGAGCTGCCGAGCGGCCGTGCGCCCGCTGGTTGAGCGCCACCAGCCGGCGGTTCGGCAGGTGAGCGGCGAGGCGACCCCAAAAGGCGGCGTTTGAGCTCAGCCCATGGAGCAGGACGAGCGCCGGGCGAGCGGTTTCAGCCGCGTTCCACTCGAGGTAGTGATGGCTCAGTCCGGCGCGTTCGAGGCGACCTTCGGTGACCATCGTTGGCCGAGTTTAGCCAACCCCCGTCGACTCCACTTGTAAGTGGATGGGCGGACCGCCTAAGCTGGAGGCCCGCCGCGGGATTCTTCAGCTAGGGGTCAGCTAATCCGGCGGCTCTCGTGTGTGGAGGTGTGCGTTGATAACACGTCGTCTTGCGCGTCTTGTGATCCCATTCGTCGCCGCTCTCGCGCTCGTTCCCGGCACCGCCGGTGCCGGTTCGTCGGGAGTGGGTGGCACCCAGGCCGACAGCAGCTTCGCCCAGAGCGCGTCTAAGAAGCATGTGGCCAACGTCCTCGCCACGACCCAGCAGACCAGCTGTTACACCCCGGAAGTTCCCTACGGGTACGTCCAGACCGCCGAGGGGTACAGCGGGGAGTCGGACTGCAGGGGCGCTTCGACCACCGGTGAGGCGCTGGGGCCCTACCCGACCCAGAACGGCAGCGCGGCCGGCTACCCGGCCACGACCCCGATGCTGGTCAAGGGCCACAGCGAGTCGAACATCGTCGTCGACCCGACCAACCCCAAGCACCTGATCGGCTCCTCGAAATGGTTCGTCAGCCCCGAGGGCTACAACCACCTGCTCGGCTTCTACGAGTCCTGGGACGCCGGCAAGACCTGGCCGGCCCAGGGCCACGTTCCCGGCTACGAGGGCTGGACCGACAACACCGACCCGGTCGGTGCCTTCGACGGTTACGGCAACTACTACAACTTCGTGCTCGGCTACCAGTTCTCTTACAACCTAGACGGCAGCCACAACTTCGACATCGGCGCCCACGCCGTCAACCCGTCGCAGCCGCAGGAGGTCGTGGCGATGGCGGTCCGGCCCAAGGGTGCGACCTCGGCCACCGACTGGAAGACGACCGTCAACAACCAGCCCGACTTCGTCGCCACCTACGCCCCGATCGGCCAGGAGCCCGACAAGCAGTGGATGGCGATCGACGACAACCCGGCCAGCCCCAACTACAACACGATCTACGCGATGTGGGTCGTCTTCAACTTCTTCAGCAGCAAGCCCTACTACTCCACGGCCACGGCGCTGCCGGACGGCACCCACACGGCGTGGAGCACTCCCGCCGTGCTTCCGACCATCAACAACTCGGCCAGTGACACCTACCTGCTGCCTCACGTCGATGGCAACGGGACCGTCTGGACGTCAATCAGCAACTTCCCCAGCCGGCAGGGTTTCACCACCTACAGCGTCGCGCTGGACTACTCGACCGACGGCGGCAGGACGTTCAACGGCCCCCTCGTGGTGACGCCCACCGAGGGCGCGATCCTCGCCCCCTATTGCTGTTACAGCAACACCAATACCCGCTCCGGCATCAGCGACTCGTTCGCCGTCGGCAAGGTTGCGAACTTAGCAGGCGGCTATCCGCTCTACGTCACCTGGGAGGACTACTCGACCGGCTACTCCAACATCTTCATCGCGGCCTCCGACGACGGCGGCAAGACCTGGGGCGCGACCCGCAAGGTCAACGACAACATCAACCAGCAGACGGACGAGTTCCAGCCCAACCTGGCGACCTCCTCCAACGGCACGGTCAGCGTCGCCTTCTACGACCGCCGCCTGGCCTGCCCCGCAGCCGGCCCCGAGGCCGGCGCCGCCGGGATCGCCCTCGACATCAACAATCCGCACTACCCGAACCTTCCGCCCTACGGTGCATCAAACTACTGCGCCAACGGAGCGGTCCAGTTCTACGATGCCTCCCTCAACCCCAAGGGTGCCAATATCCGGCTCTCTCAGCACAGCTTCGACCCCGAGCTGAACGCGGCCCTCTACTCCGCGGGAACCAATATCAAGCACGGGTTCATCGGCGATTACTTCGGCCATGACGACAGCTCGACCCTCTCCTTCTCGAGTTTTGTCAGCACTTACAACGACGGCACCAACGGGGCCAACCGGCAGCAGCAGCTGGTGGCCACGATCGCGATTCCCTAGCGAACCGGCGGGCGAGCGGTGGCGGAGTCGAATCCGCCACCGCCCGCCAACTGGCATGGAATGCCGGCCGCGCGGGCTGACTTCAAGATGTCCAGGATGTCGCTGATCGCTCGCGTCGCCGCCGGCCGGCTCCACTACGCCTGGATCGTCGGCGGCATCACCTTCGTGACACTCCTGGCGGCGGCGGGCACCCGCGTCGCGCCCGGAGTGCTGATCATCCCCCTCCAGCGGGAGTTCGGCTGGAACCGGGCGGAGATCGCGGCTGCCGTCTCCATCAACCTGATCCTCTTCGGCCTCATCGGTCCCTTCGCGGCCGCCTTCATGGCGCGCTTCGGGATCCGCCGGGTGGTCCTCAGCGCGATCCTCACGATCGCGACCGGCGTCGCGCTGACCAGCGTCATGACGAGCCTCTGGCAGCTCTACCTGCTCTGGGGCGTGGTGGTCGGCGTCGGCGCCGGCTGCATGGCGAGCGTGCTGGCGGCTGTGGTCGCCAACCGCTGGTTCGTCGCCCGCCGGGGGCTGGTGGTGGGCGTCCTCACGGCGGCGAGCGCCACCGGCCAGCTGGTCTTCCTGCCGGTGCTCGCGTCGGAGGCGGTTTCGGTCGGCTGGCGCTACGCCTCGCTGACCGTTGCCGGCGCGCTGGTCCTGGTCCTCCCGCTGGTCTTCATCTTCCTTCGCGACAAGCCGGCCGACGTCGGACTGCGCGCCTACGGTGCCACCGAGGCGGACGCCCCGGCGGCAACCGGCAACCCCTTCGCGACCGCGATCCAGGGCCTGCGGCTGGCCGTCGGCTCGGGCGCCTTCTGGCTGCTGGCGGGAAGCTTTTTCATCTGCGGGGCGACGACCAACGGATTGATCGGCACCCACCTGATCCCGGCTTCGGTCGACCACGGCATCGCCGAGGTGACCGCGGCCAGCCTGCTCGCCGTGATCGGCATCTTCGACATCGTCGGAACCGTGGCCTCGGGCTGGCTCACCGATCGCTTCGACAGCCGCTGGCTGCTCTTCTGGTACTACGGCCTGCGCGGCCTGGCCCTCCTGATCCTTCCCTTCGTGCTCGGCTCGAGCTTTTTCGGGCTGATCGTCTTCATCGTCTTCTACGGCCTCGACTGGGTGGCGACGGT
>DIZV01000013.1:0-4614 GCA_002427995.1 Chloroflexi bacterium UBA6019 | reverse complement strand
CTGCGGACCTGGCTGGGCGACTACCAGGTGACGTTCATCAGCGCCGGGCTCCTCTGCCTGGTCGCCTGCGGATTGGTGATCCGGATCGGAGGAGCCCCTGCGGCGATGGAGCGGCAGCCCCTGCTGGCGGACGCGACCGCCGCCTACTGACCGGTTTGCGCCGGTTCCGCCCGGCGCTCCTCGGTGTCCTCCTCCCCTGGCTGCTGCTGCCGCAATCGGCCCTGGCCCATGCCGCGGTGGTGGCGCTCGACCCGCCGCCCGGCTCCGTCCAGGCCCAGCCGCCGACCGTCGTCCGGATCACCTTCTCGGAGCCGGTGACTCCTTTCGGGCGCGGCATCGACGTCTACTCGTCGAGCGGCCGGCGCGTCTCCGGCACCGCGGTTGCGAGCGGCTTCGCGCTGGTGGATAGCCTGAATGAGCTGGGGCCGGGGACCTACCTCGTCGAATGGCGGGTGGTGGCCCGCGACACCCACCCCTCGCGCGGCTCCTACACCTTCAGCGTCGGCCACCCCGGCCCGATCCCGGGCGGGTTGGCGCCGGCGTCCGACCTCGGCTCGGTGGCGCCGGCGGGCCTGCTTCTCCAGGCAGTCTCCCGGTGGCTCCATTTTCTCGGATTCGCGCTCGCCTTCGGGACCGTCGCCTTCCAGCTGCTGGTGCTTCGCGAGACCGAAGCCGCGACGCGACTGCGCCGGCTCGCCTACGCCGGGATCGTTCTCCTGGTCGCTGCCGAGCCGATCGCGCTGGTGGCCCAGGCGGCAAGTCTCGGGACCATCGACTCGGCGTCGCTCGCGGACGTTCTCGGCTCCGCCTTCGGTCGCGTCCTGGCGCTCCGCCTGGGTGCCGCCCTTCTCCTCTGGGGACTCTTCGGCGCGGTCCGCCAGGCGCGGGGGAGGGGGGCCTGGGCGATCCTCGCCCTGGGCGCCGCCCTGGCCGCCGTCGACGGCCTCGCCGGGCACACCATCGCAGGTCTGCCGCAGGCTGCCGCCTACCTGCTGACCGCTCTCCACGTCGCGGCCATGGCCGCCTGGCTGGGCGGTTTCGCGGGCCTCCTCGCGACGGTCGGCGGCACCCGCGACAAGCGCGCTCTGGTGGCTCGCTTCGGCCCCTACGCCGGGGTGTCGATCGCCGTCCTGCTGTTGACCGGCGCCCTGCTGGCCCTCGTTCACCTGCGAGGGCCCTCCGACCTCCTCTTCAGCGCCTACGGACTGACGCTCGCGATCAAGCTGGCGGCGGTGGCGGTGGTCCTGCGCGCTGCCTGGCTCGGTCTCAGGCGCCTCCGCTCGGGGCGGCCCGAAGCGGTGGCGCTGGCCGGGGTCCTCGCCCTGGCGGCGCTGCTCTCCTCGTTGCCCCCGCCTCGCTGAGGGGCGGCTAGACTGCGCCCCCTGATGAGATCCCGCGCCCTGGGCGCCTGGCCGGTCTGGGCGGCGCTGGCGGGCACCGCGCTGGCGCTTGTCCCCAGGCTGAACATCGTGGGGCTTCACGAGGATGAGGGGGTGGTATCCGCTTGGGCGGCGCTGTTCGCAGGCGGCCAGGTGCCTTACCGCGACTTTTTCGCCTTCGCGACGCCTGGGTCGATCTTGCTCTACGGTGCCGAATATCGCCTGCTCGGCCTGAGCCTACTGAGCGACCGCATCCTGACCGCTCTCGGCATCCTGCTCGCCGTCGCCTTGCTGGCGTTGATCGCTCGCCGCTTTCTTCCCGCGCCATGGGCCGCGGCCGTCGCCCTGCTCTGGGGCGCCTGGCTGCCGGTTTTCCTCGGCTACTCGCAGTACCACTTCTGGGCGGTCACCTTCTGCCTCGCCTGCGCGCTCGCCCTGCTCGAGGCCGCCCCGGGCGGCCGCCCGGGAGCTTGGCTGCTGGCGGGAGCCGCCGCTGGGCTCGCCTTCCTCTTCCTCCAGGCCTTCGTCACCGTCGGGCTGGCCGCGCTGCTGCTCGCCTGCCTCGCGAAAGAGGGCCGGTTCCGGCGGGTTGGATTGTTGGCCACCGGCGCCGCGATCCCGGGAGGGGTCGTCCTGGCCTACCTGCTGGCGACCGGCTCCTTCCTCGATTTCCTGCGCGACACGGCAGGCTTCACCGTCGGGACGTATCGCTCCTTCAACCGGGTCCCCTTTCCATGGAATCCGCTCCTCCTCCAGGACACCCTCAACTGGCGGGCCAGCGAGGCGGCTTATTGGGGTTTCGGGATGCTCTGGCTGCTCGGGATCGTCCTCCCGATCGCGGTCGCGGCCTACGCGGCCTGGGGGCTCTGGAAGTCCGTGCGCGGCGCGGGCGAGCTCTCGCCGGCCGTCCAGCTCGCCATCATCTCAGTCGCCCTCTTCGGCTCCGTGCTGCTGGGCCGCGTCGGCGGCCCACTGGCCTGGCTGGCGGCGCCCCTTGCTCTGGTACTGCTCGCCACCCGGCTTGAGTGGACGACACGAGGCCGCTGGCAACTCGCGGCGTTGGTGCCGGTTATCGCGCTCTTCCTGTTCGGGTTGAGCCCGGCGCCGGTGGGCTGGGCCCTGTCCTGCTCGGCCCGCCCCGGGGCCCCGCTGGTGGCGGTTGCGATGCCGGCCGGCATGGTCTGCGTCACCGCTCGTGACGCTCCCATGATGCGCCAGGCGGTGTCGCTGGCCGCCGCCGTCCCCGCCCATCGGGTCGCGTTCCTGCCGACCTCCCTGGAGCTGTATGAGCTCACGCTGACCCGGCCGATCGGGCCGCCGCTCTGGCTGCTCCCCGGCTTATCCTCGCCGGACCTGGTGGCCAAGCAGGAGGATGCGCTTGTGGCGCCACAGGTCGAGCGCCTTCTCTACATCGAAGACAGGGACCTCGATGTCGGGCATCCCTGGGCTTTCGACGACTTCCTGGCCGCGAACTTCGTCCTCGACGGCCAGGGCCGGGGCTACCGGGTTTACCGCAGGCGCTAACCGGGAGTCGTGACCTCGGCCTCGGGCCGGACCAGGTCGTGGTGGCCGTCCATGCTGGGCTCGTGCGGGTGGCGTGACCGCTTGGAACCGGGCTTGGTCTCGGGCAGAGCCGCTCGGAGGCGTGGGATCTGGGCGCGCAGCGGCTCCTCCACCCAGTCGAAGGCGACGACCCGCTCGTTGACCTCCCAGAAGAGGCCGCTGCCGATCGTCTCCAACCGGCCCAAGGCCGAGTCGACGAAGTCGGCGGGTGTCGCCGCGATCCCGCTGACCAGGATCGCGGCGACCTCCTCCTTGCGCTCCGCCATCGCCCAGAGCGCGAGCTTGACCACCGCCTTGAAGAGCCCGTTGAGGCCGATCGGCCGCGCCTCGGGCAGGAGGTCGGCGAGGTTGCCGACGAGCAGCTTGGCCAGCCGGCGGGTGACTGTCGGGTCGTGGGCGTCGGCCTCGATGGCGAGGTCGGCGACGTCCTCGGCCGCCGCGCCGTAGATCGCCGGCATACCCGACTGGTCGAAGTGGCGTCCGTAGCGGAGGAGGTGGGATGCGGCCTCGACGGCAAGGTCGGGGCGCCATTTGAGCGCGCCGATGGCCAGCCGGCGGTATTCGTTCATGGTCGAGGAGGCGAAGGTCGGAGCCGACCGGTTGAGGGCGGTCCGGAGGTAGGTGTTGAAAAAGCGGACGCAGAGCTCGGCGGTCTCGTGGTCGCCCACGCCGATGGCGGCGAGGCCGACGTCACGCGTGGCCAGGGCGACCGCGTGGGCCGCCTCCCGGCGATGGATCGGCGTCAGGCCGACGAAGTCGACAAAGCTGGAGAGGACGGTGTACTCGACCCAGGTGTGGGCGCGCGCCGCCTCGGTGACGATCTGGTCGGAGGCGCCCGGCAGCTCGGCATGCCCGATCCGGAACCAGTCCGCACCGAGAGACGATTTGACCTTGAGGTAGTCGTCGGAGAGGAGCTTGCCGAGCACCTCGATGGAGAGGACGCAGACCGCCATGTCGCCAAGCTGGATCGAGCCGAAGGCGATGTCGGTGATCTGCTCGAGCGAGGTCATCAAACCCCTCCGGTGGACGCGGATGCCGGGCCCTCTGACCGCTCGCCGGAGCTCGCGCAGGGCGTGCCGGCGGATGCTTCCGACCAGTGTCTCGGCCCGCATGACCTCGAAGATGTAGCCGACATAGGGGAGCAGGATGGCAAAGTTGACCAGGGCCAGCAGCTCGGCCGCGGTCACGCTCCAGAACGGCACGTAGGTGCCCCTGATCTCCGCCCGGGCCAGGAAGGTGTAGAGGATCGAGGCAAGGGAGATTCCCAGCACGAGGGCGTTCCACAGGTTCCGGGTGAAGAGGCCGATGATCCGCGGCGAGTAGCGGGAGGAGGTCATCTGGATCCCGAACACGACCGCGACGATGACGATGCTGATGGCGACGCCTTCCGCCCCGGCGATGACGCCGAGCATGCCGCCCGCCGCCATCGCGTCGGGCGTCAGCAGGGTCTTCAAGGACCCGTCGATCGATCCGAAGAGCACGCCCAGCATCAGGGCGACCGCGACCAGGGCCAGGCCGGGCAGGGCGGCGGCCACCCAACCGGTGCGGACGACTCGGGGCAGGCGGATCGGTCTCAGCGCTCTGGGTCCTGGTTCATTTTTCCGGTGCCGCGAACTGAACCACACCGCGGCCCCGGTCGCAAGGGAAGCGCCCGTTTAAGCTTCCGCGATGG
>DIZV01000171.1 GCA_002427995.1 Chloroflexi bacterium UBA6019 | reverse complement strand
ACCAGCTTGGGATCGCTCTGGTCCGGGTCGGGGAAGATCTTGCCCGGGTTCAGCAGTCCGTGGGGATCGAGCACGTCCTTGACCCGGTGCATCACCTGGAGGTCGTCGGGGCTGTAGATCCAGGGCATGAAGGCGTTCTTCTCGAGGCCGATGCCGTGCTCGCCGGAAAGGGTGCCCCCGGCTTCGATGCAGGCCCGCAGCATCTCCTCGCCGGCCTTTTCGACCCGTGCCAGGGTGCCCGGCTCGCGGAGGTCGAAGAGGATGTTGGGGTGGAGGTTGCCGTCACCGGCGTGGAAGACGTTGGCGACCGGGAGTTGGTAGTGGACGGCGATCTCACCCACCCGCCGCAGCACCTCCGGCAGCCGGGTCCGGGGCACGACCCCGTCGTGCAGGTAGTAGTTGGGCTTGATCCGGCCGAGCGCGCCGATGGCGCCCTTCCGCCCGGCCCAGAGCAGCTCCCGCTCAGTCTCGTCCGCCGCCAGCCGGACCGAGAAGGCCTCGTTCCGCTCGAGGATCCGGCGGACCTCGTGCATCAGCTCCTGCGCGGACTCGACCAGCCCGTCGACCTCCACCAGCAGGACCGCTCCGGCATCGGTCGGGTAGCCGGCGTGGTAGTGCGCCTCGACGGCCCCGACGGTGGTCTCGTCCATCATCTCGAGAGCGGCCGGCACGATGCCGTGGCCGATCACGTCGGACACGGCGTGGCTGGCGGTCTCGATCGTCGGGAAGGCGGCCATCAGCGTCTGCACGGCCTCCGGCACGGCCAGGAGCCTGACCTGGATCCGGGTGATCACCGCCATCGTGCCCTCCGACCCGACGAGGACGCCGAGCAGGTCGAGCCCGGGGCGGTCGGGGTCGTCCCCGCCGACCCAGTGGACCGACCCGTCAGCGAGGACGACCTCCATCCCGACGATGTGGTTGGTCGTCACCCCGTAATAGAGGCAGTGGGGCCCACCCGAGTTCTCGGCGGCGTTGCCACCGATCGTGCAGGCCTTCTGGGAGGAGGGATCGGGGGCATAGAAGAGCCCCTGCCGGGCCGCTTCCACGCTCAGGTCGGCGTTGACGACGCCGGGCTCGACCAGGGCTGTCCGGCTGCGCGGGTCGATCTCCAGGATCCGGTGCATCCGGGCCAGGGAGAGCGCGATCCCGCCCCGCACCGTGACTGCTCCGCCCGAGAGCCCGGTGCCGGCGCCGCGGGGGACGACGGGAAGGCCGTGAGCCTGGGCGATCCGCATCACCCGCACCACCTCGGCGGTGTTCGCCGGAAAGACGATCGCATCGGGCAGAGAACCGGTGATCGATGCGTCGCGCTCGAAGATCACCAGGTCGTTGGGATCGGCGATGACGTGCTCAGACCCCACCGCCTTCCGCAGCTGTTCGAGGGCGCCCCGGTTCATCTCGGCTCCGCGACTCAGGCCAGGGGCGCTTCGCGGGTCGGATCCCGCTCGAAGGAGTCGAAGCGGCGGTCGAAGCTGCCCGGCAGGGAGGGGGACTCGACCACCGCTCGGCCCGGGATCAGAAGGTCGAGCCAGGCGCGGCACTCCTCGTCGGAGGGCATGCGGTCGGTCCTCTCAAAGAGCACGTCGTAAATCCGGCTGTGAGGGGAGACCTGGATCGTGTACCAGACGGCGAGACCGTCCCCGGTCAGGGCCCGGTGCTTCTCATCGACCCGGCGGTTGACGGGCAGCTTGAGTGGCCTGGCCTCCGCCTCGGTGCGGAGCCGCGCCGCCTCCTCCGGCCACGAGCCTCGATCCACCTGCCGATCATACGAGGCTGCCTCGGCCAGCCCATCAGCCGCACCGATAGTTATATCGAAATCGTCTATGCCGATAGCTATTCCGATCGGATACGACTTAGATTGAGGCAATGGACATCCTGCTCTACGGTCGCAGCGGGGACCCCGACTCCGACACCATGCGGGATTACCTCGATTCCCGCGGCATCGCCTACCGGATGCGCCCGATCGACGTCGATGGCCAGGCGCGGCAGGAATGGGAGGACCTCGATGGGCAGATCACGCCGGTGATCACCATCGACAGCACGCGGATCGTCCGCGGCCTCGACTGCACCCGGTTGGAGAGCTTCATCGGCTGGGTCGGCTGCTAGCTAAACTCCGAGCGTGAACTCACGCTCGCGCGTCGAGGCCGCCCTCAACGGGGGCAAGGTCGACCGTCCGCCCGCCGGCGCCTGGGGGCACACCTACCGCGAGGAGTGGTCGCCGGAGGCGCTGGCCAAGGTCACTGCCCAGCGACAGCGCCGCTACGGCTGGGATTTCGTAAAATTCCAACCCCGCGCCTCCTGCTTCGCCGAGGCGTTCGGCGCCGAGTATCGGACCTCCAACCACAGCCTCCGCGCGCCCAAAGAGACCGCCCACCCGATCCACGGCCACGCCGACTGGGCCGGCCTGAAGCGCGCCGCCGCCAACTCGCCGTCGCTCGCCGAGCAGGTGGAGGCCCTCCGGCTGACGGTGGCCGAGCTGGGGCCGGAGGTACCCGTCCTGCAGACGGTCTTCTCACCCATCACGGTCGCCGGCTACCTGGTCGGCAAGGACAAGCGGCGGGCGGTGCGCGACCTGCGCCGGAACCCGGACGAGGTGCTCCCCGCTCTCAACCTGATCGCCGACGCGATGATCGACTTCTCCCGCCGATCGGTGGAGGCCGGCGCGGCCGGGGTCTTCTACGCCATCTCCGGCTACGCCAGCGCGGGGATGCTCAGCGCCGAGGAGTACGACCGCTGGCTCTTCCCGCTGGACGAGCGGATCCTGCGGGCCCTGCCCGAGGCGGCCTGGTTCAATGTCCTCCACCTCTGCCGCGGGAACCTCCACTTCGATATCGCCCGCCGCCTCCCGGTGCAGGTCGTGAGCTGGTCGATCCACGACCCCGGCAACCCATCCCTCGCCGAGGGCCGGAAGCTTTCCGGCAAGGCGGTGATGGGCGGGCTCGGGCAGAGGACGACGCTCTACCGGGGCACGCCGGAGGAGGTGACCCAGGAGGCCCGCGCGGCGTTGGCGCAGACCGGCGGCAGCGGCTTCCTGCTCGCCCCCGGCTGCTCGGTCCCGCCCGGGGCCCGGACCGAGAACCTGGACGCGATGATGAAGCCGGTGGCCTTTTGAGCTCGCCCGTCGTCGGGCTCGCCGAGATCGTCCTCTGGACCCACGACCTGGACCGTTCACTGGCCTTCTACCGGGACCTTTTCGGCCTCGAGCTGATCTCGCCGCCCGAGGTGCCGGCGTGCTTTCTCAGCACCGGCGAGCTCTCCGGCGGGGTGCCGGGGATGATCGTCCTCTCGCCCCACCCCGACGGCGCTGCCGGCGCATTTCCCCCGGCCAAGCGGGAGCGGGTCCTCCACCACCTCGCCTTCAAAGTCTCCCCGGGCGGCTACGAGGAGCTGCGCGACCGCTGCGCCGCGGCCGGGCTGGAGGTGCGCGGCGGCGTCCACCCAGTGCTCAAGGGGGTGCGCACCTTCTACGTCGACGACCCCGAGGGCAACGAGGTGGAGGTGATCGCACCCCGCGAGTGAACGCGGCGATCCTGGTCTCGGTCCAGGTGGGCAGGCCGCGCTTCCTCGGCACCGACGCCGGGCTGCCCGAGCAGCTCGACCACCGCTGGCGAAGCGCCTTCTTCAAGGAGCCCGTCGCGGGCCCGGTCATGCTTCGCTCGACCAATTTGGAAGGTGACCGGCAGGCCGATCCCCGGGTCCACGGCGGCCCCGAGATGGCCGTCCTCGCGTACTCGGCCGACCACTACCCGGCCTGGCGGGAGGAGCTCGGCATCGCCGAGATGGGGCCGGGTGGATTCGCGGAGAACTTCACCATCAGCGGCCAGGATGAGCTCTCGGTCTGCATCGGCGACGTGTACCGGGTCGGCGGGGCCCGGGTCCAGGTCAGCCAGCCTCGTGGCCCCTGCTACAAGATCTCGTACCGCTGGAAGCGTCCCGACCTGCTCGGCCGCTGCGAGGCGAGCGGCCGCCACGGCTGGTATCTCCGGGTCCTTGACGAGGGCCTTGTCGCGGCCGGCCTGCCCGTGGAACTGCTGGAGCGGCCGAACCCGGACTGGAGCGTCCGGCGCGCGGCCGACGTCTACCGAGCGCGGAAGAAGCGGGCCGACGAAGCCGAGCAGCTCGCTCGGCTCGCCGGCTATGCCAGCCGCACCGCGGCGAGGATCCTGGCCGGCCGCTAGATCTTCCGCTCCCAAGAGAGGCGCCGATGCCGGCGCCGGCGCCTGACCCTGGCTCCGGAGAGATCCGCCGGCGGATCGACAGCGTACGGCGCCGGTGGGCCGTCGATGCGCCGACGGATGCCCGCCTTGAGAGACGGGCAGCTCCGCCTTAGACTCGGGAGCCGCGGGCCCGTAGCTCAGCCTGGTCAGAGCGGGGGACTCATAATCCTCTGGTCGCTGGATCGAAGCCAGCCGGGCCCACCACTTCCGCCCTGACGCAGCCGCCCTCCGAGGGGCCCGCTCAGCTATCTTTGGCGGTCGTGTCAACCTCCGACACTCACGAATTGGCAGGCACGCACGCCGGCCTTGAATTCCGAACGGCCACGGTCGCGGACGCCCGCCTCTATGCCGAGCTGTCGCTCGCCCACCGGCCGGACGAACCGGGGGACCCCGAGGTGACCCGGCATGGCTGGGCGCACCCGACGCCGGGTTACACCCGTGAGCGCTACATGATCGAGCTGGGCGGCCGGGCCGCCGGCTACACCTGGCACTTTGAGGGACCGCTGGATGCCGATCCCGACCGGAACGGGGAGGTGAGCGCGTTCCTGGCCCCGTGGTCGATGTCCGCGGAGCGGCTGCGGGGCGCGTTCGAGTTCATCGAGGAACGCTCGGCGGCGGCGGGCGTGCGGACCTTCACGGCCGACGTCTGGGAGGACGACGCCGGGGAGGTTGAGGTCCTCGAATCGCTCGGCTACCGGCGCGATCGCCTCTCCAAGGCATGGGAGCTGGATCTGATCGAGCACCGCGACCGGCTCCTCCTCCTCACCGATCGGGCCGAGGCGATGATGCGTGAGCAGGGCATCACCTGCGTCGCCATCGCCGCTGACGCCGATCCCACCATCTGGACCCGGTGTCACGAGGTCCAAGCCGCCGCCGGAGAGGACATGCCGCGCACCGGTCCCTACCACCGGCCGACCTACGAGCAGTACATGAGTTGGATGGAAACGCCCGACGTCAGTCCCTTCTGGTGCTTCGCGGCCAAGGACGGCGAGCGCGTGGTGGGGTTCAGCAATCTGCGCTTCCCACCGGTGCAGGGCAACGTCTGGACCGGCTTCACCGGTGTCATCCGCGAGTACCGTGGCCGCGGCATAGCGCGGGCGGTCAAGCTCGCCATCCTGAAGCAGGCGATCGAGCAGAATGTGGCGCGCGTCCGGACCGACAACGACGAGGCCAACGAGGCGATGCTCCACATCAACGAGGAGCTCGGCTACCAGCGGATCCCCGGGGTTCTCAGCTACCGAAAGCGATCGTGAGGATCCGCCCGGCGACGGTCGAGGACGTGCCGGCGGTCTGCGCCATCGACGCCGCGTTTCGCCCGGACGAGCCGCTCGACCCGGAGGTGGAGAGGTATCACTGGGCAGCCGTCGAGCCTTCGATGGTGACTGAGCGGTGGATCCTCGAGGCGCCGGACGGGCCGGCGGGATACGGCATCCTCTCCCACCCCGCGTGGGCGTTGGCCCAGGAGCGGAACTGCATCGCCTTCATCGGCTGGCGGCCAAGGGACTCCGAGCAGTTGCGGGGCCTGGTCGAGTTCGTCGAGCAGCGTGCCCGTGAACAGGGCGGCAAGCGGCTGTCCGTCTATTGCCGCGAGGATGAGATGGCGATCATCGCCATCCTCATCGCCCGGGAGTTCAAACTCGACACCCTGGCCCGCGCCTGGGAGCTGGACCTGCGGCGCCACCGCGAACGACTCCTCGACCTGACCACCGCGTCGCGAGAGGCCATGACGCGGCAGGGCATCCGGCTGCTTCCGCTCGGCGACCACGCCGCAGCCGACCCGGTGCGAAGCCTCTACGAGGCCTGGTCCGACTCCCGGCTCGATGCGCCCCGGAGCCACGAGATGATGCCGGTCCCCTTCGAGCAGTTCCTGGTCTGGACCCGCGCGCCCGACCAGCGCCCCGACCGGCAATGGTTGGCCCTCGACGGCGACCGCGTGGTCGGCCTCTCCAACCTGCGCTACCCGCCGGTCCGCGGCAATGTCTGGACCAACTTCACCGGGACCGTCCGCAGCCACCGCGGACGCGGCATCGCCCGGGCGGTGAAGATGGAGACATTGGCCCAGGCGATCGAGCTCGGAGTGGCCTTGGTGCGAACCGACAATGACGAGCGCAACGCTCCCATGCTGCACATCAACGAGGAGCTCGGCTACACCCCGATC
>DIZV01000029.1:505-10778 GCA_002427995.1 Chloroflexi bacterium UBA6019 | reverse complement strand
CTCGGCACCCGGATGCCGGACGTGGCCATCCTCGGCCGGGTCGGCTACATGACCCAGCAGGCAGCTCTCTACCCCGACCTCTCGGTCGAGGAGAACGTGCGCTTTTTCGCGGCAGTCAACCAGGCCGAGTCGCAGGTCGAGGAGGCGCTCCACTTCGTCGAGCTGTGGGACCGCCGACGCAGCATCGTCAGCGAGCTGTCGGGCGGGATGCGGCAGCGGGCGTCCCTCGCCTGCGCGATCGTGCACGGGCCCCGCCTGCTGCTGCTCGACGAGCCGACGGTCGGCCTCGACCCCCAGCTCCGGATCCAGTTCTGGGAGGGGTTCCGGGTGATGACGCGGAGCGGGATCTCGATCGTCATCTCGAGCCACGTCATGGACGAGGCCGAGCGCTGCGACCGCCTGGGGCTGGTCCGCCTCGGCAAGCTGCTGGCGGAGGGATCGGCCGCCGAGCTTAAAGAACTGGCCGGCACCTCGGATCTCGAGCAGGCCTTTCTCAAGCTCTCGGCGGCGCCGGCATGAAGGCCGGCCGCGTCCGCGCCGTCACTCGCCGGATCCTCCAGCAGTTCCGGCGCGACCGCCGCACGCTGGCGCTGCTCTTCGTCGCGCCGCTGGTGATCCTGGCCCTGCTGGGCTACCTCCTCCGGGGCGGCGGCGGGCACACCGCGATCGGCGTCGTCAACCTCGACCAGGGGCCGCTGGGCGGGCGCATCGCCGCCAACCTCACCCAATCCAAGCATGTCGACGCGTCCCGGATGGGCCTCGCGACGGCCCGCCAAAAGCTGGCCGACGGGGCGATCGCGGGCTACGTCGTACTGCCCGCCGACCTCAGCTCGAACGCGCTGGCGGGCGGCGCCCTGAGCCCCGAGATCCACCTCGAGGGAACGCAGCCAGGGCCCGGAGCGGACTTGGTCCAGGCCCTCAACCAGGCGATCATCGGGGCGCTCGCGGGCGCCGGGCCGCGGCTGACCCCAAAGTTCAGCTACCTGCACGGCGGCTCCGGCCTCGACACCCTGGACTACTTCGGACCGGCCTTCGTCGGCCTGGTCGTCTTCTTCCTCGTCTTCGTCGTCACCTCGGTCTCCTTCCTCCGCGAACGGAGCCAGGGAACGCTGGAGCGGCTGATGGCGAGCCCCCTGCGGCGCGGCGAGATCGTGCTCGGCTACATGGCGGGCTTCGGCCTGGTCGCCCTCGTCCAGAGCCTCTTCGTCCTCGTCTTCGCGCTGGCCGTGCTCCGGATCCACAACGAGGGCAACGTGCTGTTGGTCTTCCTGCTCGAGGCCCTGCTCGCGATCGGAGCCGTGAACCTCGGCATCTTCCTCAGCATGTTCGCCCGGACCGAGTTCCAGGCGGTCCAGTTCATCCCCATCGTGCTGCTGCCGCAGGTGCTGCTGAGCGGCATCCTTTTCCCCATCGCCAACGAGCCGGGGCCGCTCCAGCTGGTGTCGGCCGTACTGCCGCTGACCTATGCCGTCTACGGCATGCGGGACGTGATGCTGAAGGGCGCCGGGCTCGGTTCTCCCGGCCTGCTGCTCGACTTCGGGGTCGCCATCCTCTTCGCGGGAGCGATGATCGTCCTCGCCAGCGCCACCCTCCGGCGGCGGGTCGCGTAGCGCCGGCAGGCGGCTAGCGCTTCTCCGGCCTGAGCGCCCAGCGAACGGCGCGGCCGTCGCGAGCGGCGCCGGCGGCGAGGGCGGAGTCGTCGCCCCAGAGCACGGCCGCCAACAGCAGTCCCAGCCCGAGCAGGACCAGCAACAACGGAAGGATCACCTGGTTAAACATTTCCTGAATCACCTCGTCCAAATCATCATATGCGGCTGTGTCGGCTCTTTGAACCATCTAACGATCGAACTACGGCCGTATTGCTTTGGAAAGCCTGTAAGATCGCCCTCATGGCCTTCGAATCACAGAATGGACTCGACGCCCAGGACTGGAAGCTCCTGGAACTCCTCCAGGCTGACGCCCGGCTCACCTTCGCCGAGCTCGGGCGGCGGGTATCCCTGAGCCCGCCGGCGATCGCCGAGCGGGTCCGGCGCCTCGAGCAGGAGGGGGTGCTCACCGGCTACCACGCCGAGGTCGACGTGGCCAAGCTCGGCTTCCCGATGCAGGCGGTGATCCGCATCATCGCCAGCGGCAAGCTGGCCGACCAGATCTTCCACCA
The DNA here is from genome assembly GCA_002427995.1 of Chloroflexi bacterium UBA6019. Classification (GTDB taxonomy): domain Bacteria; phylum Chloroflexota; class Dormibacteria; order Dormibacterales; family Dormibacteraceae; genus UBA6019. The sequence goes on along the minus strand of DIZV01000029.1, from coordinate 8,620 downwards.
GGTCCAGGAGATCCCCGAGGTCCTCGAATGCCACCGGGTCACCGGCCACGACAGCCACGTCGTGCGGGTCGCGATCCGCTCGGTCGAGCACCTGGAGGACATCCTCCACCGCCTCGCCCCGTTCGAGGGCGACACCATCACCTCGGTGATCCTCAACACCCCGGTCAAGCACCGGGTGGTCACCCGCGCCCTGGCGGCAGGCGCTCCCTAGTACGGCGTATTAATCGATCTCCCGGTAGGCGGGGAGGGTCAGGAACTCGTCGAACTGGTCGGCCAGCGCGACCGTCTCGAAGAGCCGGCGTGCCTCCTCCCAGCGGAAGCGCCCGAACCCGTCGCCCATGCTCTCCCGGACCTTGTCCAGCTCCTCGTCCTCGATCTCCCTGACGAGGTCGGCGCTGACCGTCGGTCCCTCCTCGAGCCGGATCGCGTTGCGCTGCCACTGCCAGACCTGGGAGCGGGAGATCTCGGCCGTGGCCGCGTCCTCCATCAGGTTGAAGATGGCGACCGCGCCGTTGCCCCCGAGCCAGCTGGCGAGGTACTGGAGGGCGACGCTGACGTTGTTGCGCAGCCCCGCCTCCGTCACCTTGCCGCCCGGCACCCGGAAGTCGAGCAGCTGGTCGGCGGTGACCTGCACGTCCTCCCGCTTGCGGTCGATCTGGTTCGGCCGATCGCCGAGGACGCCGTCGAAAACCTCCATCGCAACCGGGACCAGGTCGGGGTGGGCGACCCAGGTGCCGTCGAAACCATCGTCCGCCTCCCGGACCTTGTCCTCCCGAACCTTGCTCAGCGCGACCCGGTTCACCTCGGGATCCTTCCGGCTCGGGATGAAGGCGGCCATGCCGCCCATCGCGAAGGCCTCGCGGCGGTGGCAGGTCCGGACCAGGAGCTCGGTGTAGGCGCGCATGAAGGGCACCGTCATCGTGATCTGGGCCCGGTCGGGGAGAACCATGTCGGAGCGGTTCCGGAACTTCTTGATCAGGCTGAACATGTAGTCCCAGCGACCCGCGTTGAGGCCGGCGGAGTGTTCACGCAGCTCGTAGAGGATCTCCTCCATCTCGAACGCGGCGAGGATGGTCTCGATCAGGACCGTCGCGCGAACGCTGCCCTGGGGGATGTCGAGGGCCTTCTGGGTGAACTTGAAGACGTCGTTCCAGAGCCGCGCCTCGAGGTGGCTTTCCAGCTTCGGCAGGTAGAAGTAGGGCCCGCTGCCCTTCTCCAGCAGCCGCTTCGCGTTGTGGAACATGTAGAGCCCGAAGTCGAAGAGCGAGCCGGACACGGGCTCGCCGTCGACCAGCAGGTGGCGCTCGGGGAGGTGCCAGCCGCGCGGCCGCACCAGCAGGGTCGAAACCTCGCGGTTGAGCGAGTAGCGCTTCTCGGGTGTCTCGAAGCTGATCGTCCGGTCGATGGCGTCGATCAGGTTCTGCTGGCCCTGGACGAGGTTCTCCCAGGTCGGGGAGTTGGAGTCCTCGAAGTCGGCCATGAAGACCTTCGCGCCCGAGTTGAGAGCGTTGATCATCATCTTCCGCTCGACCGGGCCGGTGATCTCGACCCGCCGGTCGCGGAGGTCGGCCGGGATCGAGGCGACCTTCCAGTCCGGCCGCTCGCGCACCTCGCGGGTCTCGGCCAGGAAGTCGGGGCGCTCACCCTCGTCCAGCCGCCGCTGGCGGTCCGCCCGCCGCTCGAGGAGCGCCGCACGGGTACCGCCGAACTCGCGCTGGAGTGATGCGACCAGGTCAAGAGCGTCCCCGCTGAGGATTCCCTCCAGCCCGGAAGGGACCTTGGCCCGGACCTCGACGCCGCGGGTGGCTGCCATCTCTGGCTTCCGATTATGGAAGAAACGGGGGGCCGGCGACGCAGACGGGGGTGGCATCCTCGACACTAAAGCTGAGTCCTCCGATGTCGAAGACCAAGCCCCCGACGATCCACTCGACAGCCGGCCCGCGCCAGCCCCAGGGGGAGGCGACCCGGCATGCCGCGTCCGGCTACCCGCCAATCTCCGACTACGCCTTCATCAGCGACTGCCACTCGATGGCGCTGGTCTCGCGCAGCGGCTCGATCGACTGGTGCTGCATGCCACGCGTCGATTCGGCCAGCATCTTCGGCCGGCTGCTCGACTGGGAGCTGGGCGGCCACTGCTCGATCGCGCCGATCGACGTCGACTCGAGCTGCTTCCAGGCCTACGTCGAGGACACGCTGGTGCTCGAGACCACCTTTCGCACGGAGGGCGGCGAGGCCAAGGTCTTCGACTGCTTCGCGATGCACACCGGCGGCCGGACCCAGCCCCACCTGCAGCTGATCCGGATCGTGGAAGGCGTGCGCGGCCGGATCGACTTCAACGTCGAGGTCTGCCCCCGCTTCGACTACGGCGAGGTGAAGCCGTGGATCCGCCGCCACTCGACCCGCTGCCACTCCGCGATCGGTGGCAACGACGGGATCGTCATCACGTCGGACGCGCCGCTCGAGGTGGACGCGGCGGCGCACGACCTCTCCGCCCGCGTCACCATCCGGGCGGAGGAGCGGCTCCGCCTCTCGATCTCCTTTGTCCGGCCGGAGGACCTCGAGTACCAGCTCCCGGTCGTCGCCGATGCGGCCGAGCTCGACAGCCGGCTCGAGGAGACGATCCGCTGGTGGCGGCGGTGGACCAAGCAGATCAACCTCCAGGGCTCCCACCGGGCCGGCGTGGTCCGCTCCGCGATCGTCCTCAAGGGCCTGACCTTCGCCCCCACAGGGGCGATGGCCGCGGCGGCGACGACCTCCCTGCCGGAGACGATCGGAGGCGAGCGGAACTGGGACTACCGCTTCAGCTGGATCCGTGACTCGGCGCTCAGCGTCCGCGCGCTGACAACGATCGGCGCCGACGACGAGGCCGACGGCTTCCGCCGCTTCATCCAGCGCAGCGCGGCCGGGAGCGCGAGCGACCTCCAGGTCATGTACGGGCTGGGCGGCGAACGCCGGCTGACCGAGATCATCCTCGACAAGCTCGACGGCTACGAGCACTCGCGCCCGGTCCGGATCGGCAACGCCGCCTCCGAGCAGCTCCAGCTGGACGCCTACGGAACGCTGCTCGACCTGAGCTGGCGCTGGCACCGCCGGGGCCACTCGCCGGACGACGACTACTGGCGTTTCCTGGTCGAGCTGGTCGACGTGGCGGCGGCGAGGTGGTCGGAGCCCGACCGCGGGATCTGGGAGATCCGCGGCAAGCCGCGCCACTTCGTCCACTCCAAGGTGATGTGCTGGAGCGCCCTCGATCGCGGCATCGAGCTCGCCCGCGAATGCCTTCGCAAGGCGCCGGTCCAGCGCTGGAAGAAGGTTCGCAAGGAGATCCACGACGCGGTCATGACGGAGGGGGTCGACCGGCGCCGGAAGGTCTTCGTCCAGTCCTTTGGGTCCCACCAGCTCGACGCGTCGCTGACGATCCTTCCGATGGTCGACTTCCTCGCCTTCGACGACCCGCTGATGATCCGCACCGCCGACGCCATCCTCGCCGACCTGCAGGAGAACGGTCTGATCCTCCGCTACCAGGTCGGGGAGACCGACGATGGGCTCCACGGCAAGGAGGGCACCTTCCTGGCCTGCTCCTTCTGGCTGGCCGAGGTGCTGGCCCGGCAGAACCGGCTCGACGAGGCTCGAATGCTTTTCGACCGCGCCTCCTCGACCGCGACCGAGCTGGGCCTCTTCGCCGAGCAGTACGACCCCCGGGCGGAGCGGATGCTGGGCAATTTCCCGCAGGCCCTGACCCACCTGACCCACATCGCCGCCGCGGTCGCCCTCTCCCGGGGCAGCGGCGACCTGACCAGCCAGGGCTACTAACTAACTTCAGCTAGAGGACGGGCGGGAGTCTCAACGTGAAGGTGCTGCCCTTGCCGCGGACGGTCCGCTCGAGGGTCAGCCGGCCACCCATCCGGGAGGCGAGCTGGCGACTGATGTAAAGGCCCAACCCGGTGCCCGGGACGTGCGGCAAGGAAGGATCGTCGATTCGGTAGAAGCGCTCGAAGATCCGCTCCCGCTGCTCCGCCGTTACGCCGCGGCCGCGATCGCGGACCTCGACGCGGGGCTCGTCGGCGTGGACGGTGACCGTCACCCGAGGCGGCCCGGAGCTGTAGCTGAGCGCGTTGTTGAGCAGGTTGTCGAGGATCCGCCCCACCTGGTCCGGGTCCGCCATCACAACCACCGGCTCGGGCGGGAAGCGGTCCACGATCCGCGCGCCGAGCAGGCTCGCCCTCGGCTGCACCCTCTCGATCGCGGCGAAGGCCGCGTCCCGAAGGTCCATCTCGCCGGCCTGGAAGGGGATGGTGCCCGCCTCGAGGCGCGACGCGATCAGCAGCTCGGAGATCAGGGTCTCCAGCTCCGCACTCTTGCTCCGGAGGGTCTCGAGAGGCGCCTTCCAGTGGCGCGGGGCCTCACCCAGGGTTCCGTCCTCCATCATCGAGACGTAGCCGGCGATGACCGAGAGCGGGGTTCGAAGCTCGTGGGCGGCCATGTTCAGGAAGTCGCTCTGGGCGCGCGTCACGGCCTGGGCCTGGGCGAAGAGGCGGGCGTTGCGCAGGGCGAGCACGGCCTGATTGCCGATCAGCTGGAAGAGGGCGAGGTCGCTGGCGACGAAGGGGCTGTCCTCCCGGCGGCTCAGGACCATCACCGCGGTGACCTCGCCGTCGAGGATCAGCGGGATGGTGGCCGTGTGGCGGACGGCGGCCAGCGAGCCCTCCAGCGGCGAGAGGATCTTGCTCACGTCATAGCGCCCGCCGATCACCGCCTGCCGGCTGGTCACGGCCTCGCGCATCAGCGGCTGGAGGGCGATCGGGTGCCGGTAGCCGATGATGTCCTCCAGGTCGGTGAGGTCATGGAAGTCCTCCACCACCGTGTCCTCGCCATCGACCCTCAGCAGCACGCCACGGTCGGCGCGGCCGACCTCGACCGCGCGCACCAGCACCCGCCGGATGACCTCCGAGGGATCGAGCGACTCGCTCAGGTCGGCGGCGACCTCGACCGCCGTCTCCAGCCGAGCCTTGGTGCTCTCGGTCAGCCGGAGCAGCTCGGCGCGGTGAAGGGCGATGCTGACCCGCTTGCCGAACTCGTCCATAACCAATCGCTCGTCGTCGCTGAACGGACGCCGGCCCGGGCGGTAGTAGCCGAGGACGCCAAGCCGGGTCCGTCCATCCGGCAACGGCTCACCGAGGGGGATCAGCCGGGCGGTGTCGATGGCCGTGCCCCTGGTCATCGAGGTGGCGAGCGGACTGGCCTGGGAGAAGGAATGAGACTCGATCGGCTCGCCGCCGATGAGAACCCGGTTCGCGATCCGCGTCTCCCGAAGGTCATGAACGGTGCCGAGCTGCTCGGCCGCCCAACCCGGGGTTCCGGCGACGAAGACCAGCTGGTGGGGGCGATCGGGTGGCACCACGCCGACCAGGCAGGCGACGTTGGGCAGCAGGCGCGACGCATCGTCGACGACCCGCTGGGCAACCTCCTCGAAGGAGGACTGGCGCCAGATCGCGTCGGTGGTCTCGATCAGCGCCTCCAGCCGGTCCCGGGTCGCCCCCAGCTCGCCATAGGCGAAAGCGTTGTCGAGGGCGATGCCGGCCTGCTGGGAGAGCAGGTTGAGGAGGAACTCGTCCTCTTCGTCGAAGGGCTCGACGAACCGGCGATAGACGCCGATGGTGCCCACCAGGGCGGCGCGCCGGGGGACGGGGACCGCCATCGCCGAACGCACCGGCTCCTCCACGATCACCTGGCGGGAGGAGAGCGTCGCGTCGGACTCGACCAGGGACTGGCAGTCATCGACCCGCGCCGCCCGGCGGGTGCGAAAAGCCGTCCAGTTCAGCCCCCGGTCGGCGTCGAGGCGGAGGCCGCGCCACGCAGTCGACCGGGCGCCGAAGACCCCCCTGAGGACCAGGCCCGGCTCCGCGTCCTGGAGGAAGATGGCGCCGATGTCGGCCGCCAGGACATCGGTCGCGGCGCGCGCGATGGCACCCAGCGTCTCGTCGAGGTCGAGGCTCCCGACCATCCGGGCCGAGATGTCGTGGAAGGCGGCGAGGGCTTCAGAGCGGGCGCTGCGCATCGGCTTTGCCGTTCACTCCTTCACCAGGTTCAGGATAGCGCGCCCTTTTCACCACTGGCTTTGAATAAATATGATAGTTTTACTATCAAGTCAACCACGCAATGGATATCATGAAAAAGCCGGGGACGCCAGCACTGCCAGGGTGGCCGTCGGCGCCTGCCGGACACCGAATTGGAGGTGCGGTCCGATGACCCCCGCATACCCGCAGTGGCCAGGGTTCCCCCTTCCGTTTCCCGGGCGTCGGACGGCGCCCATCGGGGCCTCGGCAGTCGAGCCGGAGCCGGCTCCGATCGCCGACGTCCCCGACCACCATTCCCAGCTCGAGGAGCTCATCGGCCACGTCCGCCGCTGCGAGCGCTGGGCCCGGCTCGACGATCGCATCGATCTCAGCTGGAGGCTCAGCGGCAACGCCTGAAACGGATTTGGATCCAGCCGCCCTCATGGAAGTATTGATATAATGTTTAATAACAGTTCGTCCTACAGGTAAATGGTGTAAACGCATGGCAATCGAAAAGCAGACCTCAAGGCGCCTGCCGCAGCTCGACCTCGACAAGCCGATCTACACGCTCGGGGTCACCAGCGAGATGCTCGACGCGCATCCCCGGACGCTCATGGTCTACGAGCAGTTGGACATGATCAAGCCGCAGCGGACGCCGACCAACCGGAGGCGGTACTCGCCCCGCGACGTAATGAAGCTGCAGGCGATCCAAAAGCTCACCCGCAAGCACGGCGTCAACCTCGCCGGCGCCCGCTACATCCTGGCCCTGCTGAAGGAGATGTACGACCACCAGGTCGATCCGCCGACCCGTTTCCGCGACGTCGACGTGAGCCTGCTCCAGGTCTGAACTCCGCTCCCTCGGGGCCGTCGAGGGGAGGTGCCGGCCTTCTTTCCACAGGTTTACCCACAAGTGTGGACAGCTCCACCACTTCTTGTTGCTGCGTTGCTATCACTTCATCGGAACCGTTCGATTCGCCCGACAGGCTCAGGTGCGCTTGAGGACCACCACCGACCGCGGCACCAGTCGAAGCACCCCTCCCGCGCGGCAGCGGCGGGCGCCCGGCGTTTCGCCCGGGATCGCGGAGTCGGCCAGGATCTCCCACTCGCCTCCCCACTCCTCGCCCGGCAACCTCCAATCGAGCGGCTCATGGTGGGCGTGGAAGAGGAGGAGGAGGGTGTCGCCCCGGATCGGCTCGCCGCGCTCGGAGCGGTCCGGGATCATGTCGCCGTTCAGCAGCATGCCGATCGAGAGCAGGCTTCGGTTGCGCCAGTTGGGGTCCTTCATCTCCTGGCCATCGCTGCGCAGCCAGACCAGGTCCTGGCGGCGATGGCCGCGGCCGACCGCGCCGAAGAAGAACTTCTGGCGGTGGAGCACGGGCTGCTCGCGGCGGAAGCGGATCAGGCGGCGGGTCCAGTCGAGCAGCTCGGTGTCGGCGTTGGCCCAGTCCACCCAGGTCAGCTCGCTGTCCTGGCAGTAGGCATTGTTGTTGCCATCCTGGGTCCGCGCGACCTCGTCGCCGTGGGAGATCATCGGGCAGCCCTGGGAGAGGAGCACGGTCGCGAGGAAGTTGCGGGCCTGCCGGGCGCGGAGGCGGAGCACTTCGCCGTCGTCCGTGGCGCCCTCGGCGCCACAGTTCCAGGAGCGGTTGTCGTCGGCTCCGTCGCGGCTCTCCTCCCCGTTCGCCTCGTTGTGCTTGTCGTTGTAGGAGACGAGGTCGCGGAGGGTGAAGCCGTCGTGGCAGGTGACGAAGTTGATGCTTGCCGAGGGGCGCCGTCCGTCCCCCTGGTAGAGATCGGAGGATCCGGTCAGACGGTAGGCGAGGTCGCTGACTCCGCCCGACTGGCCCCGCCAGTAGTCGCGGACGGTGTCCCGGTAGCGGCCGTTCCACTCCGCCCAGCGGACGGGGAAGTTGCCGACCTGGTAGCCGCCCGGCCCCACGTCCCACGGCTCGGCGACCAGCTTCACCTGGGAGAGCACGGGATCCTGGTGGATGATGTCGAAAAAGGCCGAGAGGCGGTCGACCTCGTAGAACTGGCGGGCCAGCGCCGAGGCGAGGTCGAA
>DIZV01000029.1:0-359 GCA_002427995.1 Chloroflexi bacterium UBA6019 | reverse complement strand
ACGTGCATGTCGTTGACCCAGTAGCGAAGGCTGTCCATGATCACCTGGAGGGTCTGCGGCTGCCCGACGTTGAGCGTGTTGCCGGTGCCGGTGACGTCCCAGTAGTAGCGGGGGTCGTCCTCCACCAGCTTGTAATAGGCGGGGTTGTCGATGCCTCGCAAGCTGAGCGTCGGGCCCAGGTGGTTGCCCTCCGCGGTGTGGTTGTAGACGACGTCCAGGATCACCTCGAGGCCGGCGCGGTGAAGTGCCCTGACCATCGCCTTGAACTCGTGGACCTGCTGCCCGTCGGCCCCGCCCGAGCTGTAGCGCGCCTCGGGAGCGAAGTAGCCGATCGAGTCGTAGCCCCAGTAGTTCAGAAG
>DIZV01000065.1:20532-27054 GCA_002427995.1 Chloroflexi bacterium UBA6019 | reverse complement strand
CATGTGCTGATGGTCGAACGGCAGATCGGCGGCAAGACCGGCACCGGCGGGTCGACAGGCGCGCAGTACCTGCGGGGCACTCTCGACAAGCGTTTTTTCCCCGAGCTCTGGGAGGTTCGCTCCCAGCTCTGACGCGAAGTAGCATTTCGAGTCGGCATGGGAGAGCTGGTCCGGGTCGAGAGGCGAGACTCGACGGCGCTCGTCAAGATCAACCGCCCCGAGGTCCGCAACGCGCTCAGCCCCGCCGCGCTGGTGGAACTGCGGGCGGCGCTGGACTGGGTGGGCTCCCAGGCCGAGGTCGCCTGCGCGGTGCTCGCCGGGGAGGGTGGAACCTTCACGACGGGGGACGACCTCACCCAGACGGCGGCGATGGGCGCCTCTGAGTTCGGCGCGATGATCGCGGGCTTTCAGGCGATCACCACCGCGCTCCGGGCGATGCCGATGCCGGTGATCGCCGCCATCGAGGGTTATGCGGTCGGGCGGCGGCCTCGAGATCGCGGCGGCCTGCGATCTCCGGATCTGCGCCGAGGACACGGTGTTCTTCTGCCCCGAGGTCCACCTCGGACTGCTGCTCAGCAACGGCTCTTCCAGCCTCCTGCCGAGGCTGATCGGGTCGGGCCGGACCCGGGAGCTGATGTTCACCGGCCGCCGCTTCGACGCCGGGTGGGCGGAGCGCTCGGGCCTCGTCAATCGAGTGGTTCCCCGGGGCCAGGTGGTGCCGGCTGCGCTCGAGATGGCGGCTGAGATCGGAGCCAACCAGGCGGCGGCCGTCCGCATGACCAAGCGCCTCCTGAATCGGGTCGAGGATGCTGAGGTGGAGGCCGCGCTCGCCTCCGAGACCCAGGCGACGCTGGACGCTTTCGCCGACCCCGCGGTGGTGGCCGCGCTCCGGTCCGAGCTGGATCGCTGGGCCGCCCGCAAGCGCGGGTGACGCTCGCCCAGCTGCTCGCCGCCCGGGCGGCGGAGCTACCCGGGCGCGACCTCCTCCGGATGCCGGGCCGGACGCTCACCTTCGCCGACTTCGACCGCGAGGTGAACCGCCTCGCCAACGGCCTCCTGGCCGCCGGCGTCAGGCCGGGGGAGATGGTCGGGGTGATGCTGCCCAACTGTCCCGAGTTCGCCCTCCTCTGGCTCGCCCTGCTCCGGATCGGTGCGGTCGAGGCGCCCGTCAACACCGCCTTCCGGGGGCCGGGCCTCGCCCACCTCCTGGACCTCTGCGGCTGCCGGCTGCTGGTCGTGGACGAGGCCTTCCTGCCCGGGTTGGCCGAGGTCCGCTCAGGCCTCTCCCGCTTGGAGCGGGTCGTCACCCGCGGGGAGCTGGGCGAGCTCCGGGGCGCGCCGACCGACCCCGGCGTGCGGGTGGCCGAGACCGACGTCGCGCAGATCTTCTTCACCTCGGGCACGACCGGCCCCAGCAAGGCCTGCCTCTTCGACCACCGCTACGCCGTCCGGCAGGCAGAGCTGTTCGTCGCCGGGGAGGGGATCCGGGCCGACGACGTCCTCTACAACCCGTTCCCGCTCTTCCACATCGACGCCTCCGTCCTGACGCTCGGGCCGGCGATCGTCGCCGGCTGCACCGCCGCGCTCGGGGAGCGCTTCAGCGCCTCCAATTTCTGGGACGAGATCCGCGAGGTCGGAGCCACCGTCTTCGACTACATGGGCGCGACCCTGACCATGCTCTGGAAGCAGCCGCCGAGGGCCGACGACACCGACAACCCGGTTCGCCTCGGCTGGGGCGTGCCGATGCCCGAGTTCGCCGCCGGCTTCGAGGAGCGATTCCGGCTGCGACTGGTCGAGGGTTACGGGATGACCGACTGCGGGGTGCCCGCCTATCAGCCGCTCGGGGAGCCGCGGCGGCCGGGCTCCTGTGGCCGGGTGGTGCCCCCCTACCAGGTCGAGATCGCGGCTGATGGTGAGATCCTCGTCCGCTCCGAGGAGCCGGGCCTCCTGGCTCTCGGATACCAGGGCATGCCGGAGGCTACGGCGGAGGCTTTTCGCGGCGGATGGTTCCACACCGGCGACTTCGGTCGGCTCGATCCGGACGGATGGCTCTACTTCCTCGGCCGCAAGAAGGACGCCATCCGCCGCCGGGGCGAGAACATCAGCGCGTTCGAGATCGAGCAGGTCGTGGAGAGTCACCCGGCCGTTCTCCAGGCGGCAGCCTTCGGGGTGCCCAGCGAGCTGATGGAGGAGGAGGTCAAGATCTGTGCCGTGCTCCGACCTGGCTTCAGCCTCAGCGAGCCGGACCTCGCGGCATGGTGCTCGCGGCTGATGGCGCGGCACATGGTGCCCCGCTACATCGAGCTCCTGCCCTCCCTGCCCCTGACGCCGACCGAGAAGGTCGAGAAGTACCGCCTCAGGGAAGCCGGGGTCACGCCGAACACCTGGGACGCGGAGGCGGTCAAGGCGTGAAGAAGCTCGAAAAACACAATCCCAGCGTCACCTGTGGCAGCTGCCGGAAGTTCGACGGCCACACCTGGTGCAAGCACTGGAACTTCTTCACCACCGCCGACTCGCCGCCCTGCCGGTTCTACAGCACCAGGCCACGGGCTGAGATCCGCGACTCCTCCGAGGTGTTCCCGGAAGAACCGAAGCCTTGACGGGCCGGCTCCGCCTGGGAGCCTGGCTGGTCTGCCTCGGGCTGATCGGGGCCGGGCTCTACCTGGCGCTCCTGGCCCCGGCGGCGCCCGCCTTTGACCGGGTCCGGGGGCAGATTCACGACATCACGGTGGAGAGCGTCGCGACCCCGACCGGGCCCGACCGCAACCACCAGGTCTCGGTCACGGGAGCACCCTGCGGGGACTATGACTACCTCGAGAGCTGGGCGAAGGAGGCCGGCTTGCCCGTGATAACCGACCTCAACGCCGGCGAGCAGGTGACGATCTTCACCGATCCGCGCAGCTGCGCCGGCTTCGGAGGCGGCGGTCACGGCCGGCTTTTGGCGATCGTCTACCAGGGCCGGCTCTATACGACGCACGCCTTCAGACAGCCGCCCAGCGGTGGCCGACCCGGCCTGCCGGCGGGCCTGCTGGTCCTCTCGATCGGCCTGGCCGGCGTCATCCTCCTGATGCGCAGGACCCTCGCCCGAGGCGCTGCCGAGCCGCTAAGATAGCGGCCAGAAACCCCGCGAGCCAAAGCCGCGGGCGCCCTTTAAGCCGGTCCTGAGAGGCCGAGAAGGAGGTTTTTTTGTGGCCATCGGACAGCGCCTCAAGCACGTCGTCGAGAGCCAGCAGTTCTCTCGCGAGCTCCTCGAGCGGATCATGACCCGCGCCTCCGAGATGGAGCGCGAGCCACACCGCGCTGCCGGCCGGCTCCAGGGCCGGGTCATGGCGGCCCTCTTTTACGAGCCCTCCACCCGCACCCGGCTGAGCTTTGAGGCGGCGATGCTGCGCCTCGGGGGCAGCGCGATGGGCACCGACAACGCGCGCGAGTTCTCCAGCGCCGCCAAGGGCGAGACCCTGGAGGACACGATCCGGATCGTCAACGGCTACGCGGACGTCATCGTCCTCCGCCACGACGAGGAGGGGGCGGCCAGGCGCGCGGCGGCCGTGAGCGAGGTGCCGGTCATCAACGCCGGCGACGGCCGCGGCCAGCACCCGACCCAGGCGCTGCTCGACATCTACACCATCCGCGCCGAGCTCGGCCGGGTCGACGGGGTTGAGATCGCCATGGTGGGTGACCTCGCCAACGGGCGCACCGTCCGCTCCCTCACCTACCTGCTGAGCAAGTACCGCGATGTCCGGATCTGGTTCGTCGCGCCGCCGGCGGTGGCGATGCGGCAGGACATCAAGGACCACCTCGACGAGCACAAGGTCGAATGGAGCGAGACGGCCGACCTCGACTCGGTGCTGGGGAAGGTCGACGTCGTCTACCAGACCCGGATCCAGAAGGAGCGCTTCGCCGACCCGGCCGACTACCAGGCCGTCCGGGGCGTCTATCGGATCACGCCGGAGACGATGGACAAGCTCGGGCCGCAGGCGATCGTGATGCACCCCCTGCCGCGGGTCGACGAGATCGCGCCGGAGGTAGACTCCGACCCCCGCGCCGCCTACTTCCGGCAGGCGCGGAACGGACTCTTCATCCGGATGGCGCTGCTCGACATGGTTCTCAGCTAGGTGGCCGTCTCCGGCGCCCTCAAGGCGACCGTGATGGACGCCGAGGCCATCCGCCGTTCGCTGACCCGGATCGCCCATGAGATCGTGGAGCGGAATCGGGGGGTCGAGGACGTGGTGGTGATCGGGGTCATGGCCAAGGGGGCGCCGATCGCCCGGCGGCTCGCCCTTTTGCTCACCAACCTCGAGCACCGCGCGGTGCCGGTCGGTGCGATCGACCCGACGATGCATCGCGACGACCTCCACCTCGGGCCACCGCGCGCCAAGGACGGCGAGGCCAGCGTGCCCGACATCGATGGCAAGACGGTGGTGTTGGTCGACGACGTCATCTGGCACGGGCGCACCGTCCGCGCCGCGATGGACGCCCTGATCGAGTTCGGCCGCCCGCGCTCGATCCAGCTCGCGGTGCTGGTCGACCGGGGCCACCGCGAGCTGCCGATCCGGCCCGACTACGTCGGCAAGAACATCCCCACCGCCGGCAGCGAGCGGGTCCAGGTCCTGCTCGAAGAGCTCGACGGCGTCGACCGGGCCGTGATCCTCCAGGAGTCGGGTGCGTGAAGCGCTTCGCGGCGCTGGTCCTGGAGGACGGCCGCTCCTTCGTCGGCGAGCCCTTCGGGGCCGATGCGGTTGGCGAAGGCGAGGTCGTCTTCAACACCGCGATGACCGGCTACCAGGAGGTGCTGACGGACCCCTCCTACGCCGGCCAGATGGTCTGCATGACCTATCCCCTGCAGGGCAACTACGGCGTCAACGATGCCGACGCCGAGTCCGTGCAGCCCTGGGTCAGGGCCTTCATCGTCCGCTGGGAGTGCGACCGGCCGAGCAGCTTTCGCTCGCTCGACTCGCTTGACGGCTACCTGAAGCGACACCGGATCCCCGGCATCCACGGCATCGATACCCGCGCGCTGACCCGCCACCTCCGCTCCCGGGGGGCGCTCCGCGCGATTCTCAGCCATGAGGCGGAGGAGCCGGGGGCCGGCCGGCTGGCGGAGCTTGCCGAGGCCGCCCGCCGGGTCACCCCGCTGGCCGAGCAGGACCTCGTCGCCGAGGTCTCCCGCCGGCGGCAGGTCGAATGGTTTGAGGCGCTCCCTCCCGAGCTCCGCCGCCGCGACGCCGCCGACGCGACCGGGCTCACCGTGGCGGTGGTCGACTACGGTGTCAAGTCGAACATCCTCCGCTCCCTGCGGTCGCGGGGCTTCAGGGTCGTCGTGCTGCCTCACAGCGCCGGCTGGGCGGAGGTCGAGGCCACCGGCGCCGACGGGCTGCTCCTCTCCAACGGGCCCGGCGACCCGGCCGTGCTCGACGGCCCGGTCGAGCTCTGCCGGCAGGCGATCGGGCGGATCCCGCTCTTCGGGATCTGCCTCGGCCACCAGGTCCTCGGCCGGGCGATCGGCGGGCGGACCTCGCGGCTGCCCTTCGGGCACCACGGCGCCAACCACCCGGTCAAGGACCTGGAGACCGGGCTCACCCACATCACGAGCCAGAACCACGAGTTCCAGGTCGATGGGGAGAGCATTCCGCCGGGCGACTTCTTCGTCTCCCAGCTGAACCTGAACGACGGTTCGGTGGAGGGCCTCGCCCACCGTTCCCTGCCCGTCTTCAGCGTCCAGTACCACCCCGAGGGCGCGCCCGGGCCCCAGGACAACCAGCACCTCTTCGACCGCTTCACCGAGATGGTCCGGTCGGCCCGGCCATTGGCCCGGACGGTCGCCGGCGCAGCGCCGCCGGAGAAGCCGCGCAAGGTGCTCATCCTCGGTTCCGGGCCGATCGTGATCGGGCAGGCGGCGGAGTTCGACTACGCCGGCAGCCAGGCCTGCAAGTCCCTCCGCGAGGAGGGGGTCGAGACGGTCCTGGTCAATTCCAACCCCGCGACGATCATGACCGACGACGAGGTCGCCGACCGGGTCTACATCGAGCCGCTGACGGTCGAGGCGGTGACCGCCATCATCGAGCGCGAGAGGCCGGATTCGATCCTCCCCACCCTCGGCGGCCAGACGGGCCTCAACCTCGCCGTCGAGCTGGCCGAGGCAGGCGTGCTCGAGCAGTACGGGATCCGGCTCCTGGGAACGCCGCTGGAGTCGATCCGGATGGCCGAGGACCGCGACGCCTTCAAGCGGATGCTCGAGCGGCTCGGCGAGCCGGTGCCCGACTCGCTCGTCTGCACCTCGTTCGAGGAGGCGGAAGGCCTCGCCGCGCGGATCGGCTACCCGCTCATCGTCCGCCCCGCCTACACCCTGGGCGGGACCGGCGGCGGCGTCGCCGGCGACGCCGCAGAGCTGCGCCGGGTCGTGCTCGGCGGCCTCGACGCCTCGCCCATCCGGCAGGTCCTGGTCGAGCGCTCGCTGATCGGCTGGAAGGAGCTCGAGTACGAGGTGATGCGGGACGCCGCCGACACCTGCATCACCGTCTG
>DIZV01000065.1:12956-20474 GCA_002427995.1 Chloroflexi bacterium UBA6019 | reverse complement strand
ACCGTCTGCAACATGGAGAACCTCGACCCGATGGGGGTACACACCGGGGACTCGGTGGTTGTCGCGCCCTCCCAGACGCTGACCGACCGCGAGTACCAGATGCTCCGGACCTCGGCGCTGCGGATCATCCGGGCGCTCGGCATCGAGGGTGGCTGCAACGTCCAGTTCGCCCTCGACCCCCGTTCAGCGCAGTACTACGTGATCGAGGTCAACCCTCGGGTGTCCCGTTCCTCGGCGCTGGCGTCCAAGGCGACCGGCTACCCGATCGCGCGGGTGGCCGCCAAGATCGCCGTCGGGCGGCGGTTGGAGGAGATCCCGAACCAGGTCACCGGCAGGACCTTCGCGGCGTTCGAGCCGGCCCTTGATTACTGCGTCGTCAAGATCCCCCGCTGGCCCTTCGACAAGTTCCCCAACGCCGACCGGACACTGACCACCCAGATGAAGTCGACGGGCGAGGTGATGGCGATCGAGCGTACCTTCGAGAAGGCGCTGGCCAAGGCGCTGCGCTCGCTCGAGCAAAAGCCCCCGACCGCGGCCGAGCTCGAGGACCCAGCCCTCGTCGACCGTCCCAACGACATTCGGCTCCACGCCCTCCTCCACGCCCTCGAGGCGGGGGTGGAACCGGCCGAGCTCGCCCGCCGGAGTGGCATCGACCTCTGGTTCCTCGAACGGATGGAGGCGATCCCGAGACTCGTCCTGCCCGATCGCCGCCCCACCTACAAGCTGGTCGACACCTGCGCCGCCGAGTTCGAGGCCGCCACGCCCTACTTCTATTCCTGCTACGAGGAGGAGGACGAGGCCCGGACCGACCAAGGCCGGGAGAGCACGGTCGTGATCGGCTCGGGGCCGATCCGGATCGGCCAGGGGATCGAGTTCGACTACTGCTCGGTCCACGCCGCCTGGGCCCTGCGCGACGCGGGCCGAGCCGCGGTGATGGTGAACTCCAACCCGGAGACGGTCTCGACCGACTTCGACACCTCCGACCGCCTCTACTTCGAGCCGCTCGACCAGCGGGCGGTGGCGGACGTCATCGCCGCCGAGGGCGCGACCGGCGTCGTCGTCCAGTTCGGCGGCCAGACCGCGATCAACCTCGCCGAGACGCTGGCGGCCGCCGGCGCCCCGATCCTCGGCTCCAGCGTCGCCGCCATCGACCTTGCCGAGGACCGCCGGCAGTTCGCCGCCGCCCTCGACTCGATCGGCGTGCCGCAGCCTCTGGGCGACACCGCGACCAGCGTCGAGGCCGCTGTCGCGGTCGCCGATCGGGTCGGCTACCCGGTCCTGGTCCGGCCTTCCTTCGTGCTCGGCGGCCGAGCGATGGAGATCGTTCGCGACCCCCGCGACCTCGAGCGCTACATGACCTGGGCGCTGGGCGCCAACCCGCGCGGCGAGGTACTGGTGGACAAGTACCTGCAGGGGGTGGAGGTCGAGGTCGACGCGATCAGCGATGGCGCCACCGTCGTCATCCCCGGCGTCATGCAGCACGTGGAGCGGGCGGGGGTTCACTCGGGCGACTCCTACGCCGTCTACCCGGCACCCGGTATCGAGCCCGCCGAGCAGGCGGATCTCATCGACTACACGATCCGGATCGCGCGTCACTTCGGCATCAGGGGGCTGCTCAACATCCAGTTCGTCGTCCACCGGGGCCGGGTCCACGTGCTGGAGGTGAACCCGCGGGCCTCGCGGACGGTGCCCTTCCTGAGCAAGGTCACCGGCGTGCCGATGGTCAGGCTCGCCACCCGGGTCATGCTGGGGGAGACGCTCGACTCCCTCGGCTACTCGACCGGATTGGTTCCGGCGGCGCCGCTGGTGGCCGTCAAGGCTCCGGTCTTCTCGATGGCCAAGCTCTCCTCGGTCGACTCCTACCTCGGCCCCGAGATGAAGTCGACGGGCGAGGTGATGGGAATCGACCGTACGCTCCACCGGGCGCTCGAGAAGGCGTTTTTGGGGGCGGGCCTTCGGGTCAAGCCGCGGGCCCGGGCGCTGCTCACCATCGCCGATGCCGACAAGCCCGAGATCCTGCCCATCGTCTCCCGCCTGGTCCAGCTCGGCTGCCCGATCCTCGCCACCGAGGGGACGGCCGCGATGCTGCGGGCGGCGGGATTCTCGCCCCGGGTGGTGGCGAAGATCGGGGAGCCGGGCGAGACCGTGCTCGACGTGATCGAGAGGGGAGAGGTCGACCTCGTGATCAATACGATGAGCCACCTCACCAAGCAGTCCGGCGCGGGCGTCATCCGCGACGGGTTCGAGATCCGGCGGGCGGCGGTCGAGCGCCGCATCCCCTGCCTCACCTCGCTCGACACGGCGGCCGCGCTGCTCGAATCGACGGTCCAGGGCGGGGAGGCGCTGACGGTGCGGACGGTCGCCGAGTGGAGGGCCGGTGTTCCAGCCTGAGGCGCCCCTGGTCGAGCGCCGCCAGGTCGCACGGGACCTCTTCGTCCTTGCCTTCGCCGCGCCGGAGGTTGCCGCCGCGGCCCTGCCCGGCCAGTTCGTGAACCTCCTGCTCCGGCCGGGTCCGCTCCTCCGGCGCCCTTTCAGCGTCCACCGCGCCACCGAGGGCCGGGTGGAGATCCTGCTCCGGGCGGTCGGAGCCGGCACCGCGGGGCTGCTGGCGCTGCGACCCGGCGACTGCGTCTCGCTGCTCGGCCCCCTCGGAGCCGGCTTCCGGCTCGATGCGGCCTGGGGTTCGATCGCGCTGCTCAGCGGCGGGCTCGGTGTCGCCCCTTTCCCGCTCGCCGCGCAGGCCGCGCGCGCAGCCGGCCTCGAGGTCACCTGGGTCCACGGCGCCCGCACCGCGGCCGATCTCTGCTCGGAGTGGGAGGGAGACCGGGTCGTCTGGGCGACCGACGACGGGAGCCGGGGCTTCGCCGGCAGCGCGGTCGACGCAGTCCCCGAGGTTGGGGCAATCCTCGCCTGCGGCCCCAACCCGATGCTTGCGGCGGTGGCCCGGCGTTGGCCCGAGGCCCAGGTGGCGGTCGAGACGTACATGGGCTGCGGGACCGGCGTCTGCCTCGGCTGCGCGGTGCCCAAGGCCGCGGGCGGTTACGACCGAGCCTGCAGCGAGGGCCCCGTCTATCGGGCCGGGGACATCGATTGGCCCGCGCTACCCGACCACCTCCACTACCGGCTGACCGCGTGACCGACGTCGGCGTCGTGCTGGGCAGCCTCGCCCTTCGCGGACCGGTGCTGGCCGCCTCGGGGACCTTCGGCTACGGCACCGAGGTCCCGCTGCTCGAACGGCGTGCCCTCGGCGGAATGGTCTCGAAGGGGATCTTCCTGCGGCCTCGCGCGGGGACGGCGCCGCCGCGCATCGTGGAGACGCCCTCCGGAATGCTGAATGCGATCGGGCTCCAGGGGCCGGGCGTGGAGGCGCTGATCCGCGACTATGCGCCGGCCTGGGCGGGCTGGGAGTTCCCAGTGCTGGTCAACCTCAACGGTGAGTCGGTTGAGGAGTACGGAGAGCTGGCGGCACGGCTCGACGGGGTGCCCGGCGTCGCCGGCTTCGAGGTCAACATCTCCTGTCCCAACGTCGACCAGGGCGGCATGTACTTCGGTAACGACCCGGTCGCCGCCGCCCGGGTCACGGCCGCCGTCCGGCGCCGGACCCGGTTGCCGGTCTGGGTCAAGCTCACCCCGATGGTCACCGACATCGGCGTCATCGCCCGCGCCGTCGAAGCCGAGGGCGCCGACGCCCTCTGCGCGGTCAACACCTTCGTCGGGATGTCGATCGACCTCCGCACCCGGCGCCCGCGGCTGGCCAACCGGACCGGCGGCCTGAGCGGCCCCGCGGTCCGCCCGCTGGCGGTCCACCTCGCTAACCAGGCGGCCGGAGCGGTCAGGATTCCGGTGGTCGGGATCGGCGGCATCGCGACCGCCGAGGACGCCCTCGAATTTCTCGTCGCCGGCTGTGCCGCGGTCCAGGTCGGGACCGCCACCTTCATCGACGGCGGGGCGATCGCCGCCGTCCACGACGGTATCGCCGCCTACCTCGAGCGGGAGGGGATCGCCTCGCTGGAGAAGCTGCCGCGCTGCCTGCCGAGGGACTGACCGCCGGCCTCCAGCTCTGGGCGCGGCGGGAGCTCGCCTATCGAGCCACCGACCACCGCGGCACCGAGGAGCCGGACCGGCTCCGCGTCTGCGGCCCCGGCACCGGGCCGTACCTGTTCACAGCCCCCCACTCGGTCCGAAGCATTCGCCGGGGCGAGCTGAAGCAGGCCGACATGGGCACCGGCGGGCTGGCCGAGACGCTGGCCGAGCTGACGGCGTCGACCGCCCTGACGGTGGTCGGGCGCCAGACCGGCGATCCCAACTGGGACGTCGAGATCGGCGCCTTCAAGCGGGAGGTCCTCGGCCGTCCGGGCCTGGTGGTGGTCGACGTCCATGGGTTCAGGGAGGACCTGCCGGAAGACCTGATCCTGGGCCTCGGGCCGACGTCGTCACCTGCCGTGCGCCAGCTTGCCGACCGCCTCCTGGCCGTCGCCGCGGCCCACGGCCTGGCCGCCAGGACCGGTCGGCCCTTCGACGCGACCTGGCCGGGAACGATCACCGCCACGGTCCAGGTGGCGGGCGGGGTGGCCCTGCAGCTGGAGGTCGCGGGCAGGCGGCGACGACCCCGAACCCGTCCCGACACGACCGCGCCGGTGCTGGCCGCGCTCCTCGAATGGCTCGGCTAGCGGCGGGTCTTGCGGGGGGCCTGGCGGGCGAGCTCCTTGATCTTGTCCCAGCCCCGGCTCACCCGGTCCAGCTCGGACGCGAGGCGCTGGTTGTGGGCTTTCAGGGATCGGTTCTCGCGGAGCAGGCGAGCGACCAGCAGCTGGGTATCGGCCAGCAGCACGTCAAGCGGTGACTTGGCAGGTGTCTTGCGCGGCATTTGAAAGGCTCCCGAAATTCTAGGGCCGCATAATCGCGTCCGTGCTGGAGGTTTTGCAGGTTGCCAAGCGTTACGGCGAGGTCTGGGCCGTCCGCGAGATCACAGTGAGGGTGGCGGCGGCCACCTGCCTGGTCCTCCTCGGCCAGAACGGGGCGGGCAAGACAACCGCTTTACGCTGCATGGCCGGGCTGCTCGAACCCACCTCGGGTCGGGTGCGCGTGGGCGGTGTCGACAGCCGCGAGGACCCCGACGCGGTTCGCGCGCAGGTCGGGCTCGTCCCCGAGGTGCCCGGCCTCTACGAGCGAATGAGCGCGCGCTCCTACCTCGACTACTTCGGGCGCGTCTACGGGCTCGACCGGCCGACCCGCGACCGGCGGATCGGCGAGCTCTTGGACCTCTTCGGGCTGAGCGCGGCTGCCGATCGCTGGCTGGGCACCTACTCCAAGGGCATGCGCCAGAAGGTCGCCCTGATCCGCGCCACCATGCATCGTCCGCGGCTGGTGCTCGCCGACGAACCAACCTCGGCGCTCGATCCGGACAGCGCCCGGGTCGCCTGGAGCTACCTCGAAGGGCTCCGCCGGGAGGGCTCCGCGCTGGTCGTCTGCACCCACGACATGGAGGAGGCGGACGCGCTGGCGGGGGAGATCGGGATCATGGCCGGCGGGCTCCTGCTCGCCGCCGGCGACCGGGAGCGGCTGATCCGCGCGGCGGGATTGAAAAAGCACCGCCAGGTGATCGAACGGCCCACGCTGGAAGAGGTCTACCTGGCCATCATCGGGAAGCGGACCGAGAGTGAAGCTCGACCGGCGTAAGGTCCTGCTCGTTGCCGAGCGGGATTTCCGCGACGCCGCCGGCGACTTCCGCCTGGCGCTGGCGATGGCCGGGCTGGCCGCCGTCGTCCCGGTGGGAGTCGGGTTCGCCATCCGGGCGCTGGTCGTCTTCGGCGGGGGCCTCACCGACCTCGTCCAACGGGTGTCGATCGTGGGTGCCTTCTTCGTCGTCTTCCTCCCCGCCAGCTATTCGCTGGTGCTGGCGCTCGAGTCCTTCGTCGGCGAGCGCGAGCGAGCGACGCTCGAGGTTCTCCTCTCGACCCCGCTCCGGGAGGCCGAGATCTACGCGGGCAAGGTTGCCTCGGTGCTCGGCATCGCGCTGGTCCTCTGCTTCGGCGCGCTCTTCGTCTATTGCGCCGTCACCTTCCCCGGCCTGGGCTACTTCCCGCTCGGCATCCTGGTCTCCTTGGGTGTGTCGACGATCTGCCAGGTCGCGGCCATGGTCGCCGGTGCCGTGATCGTCAGCGCCAACGCCCGCACCATGCGCGCGGCGAACGTGATGGCCTCGTTCATCATCCTGCCGATGTCGGTCGTCCTCCAGGTGGAGGCCGGCCTCATCCTGGTCGGCCGGGGCGAGCTGCTCTGGGGCTTCGCCGCGGCGATGGCGGTTGGTGCCTTCATCCTCCTCCGGATGGGCCTCCGCGGCTTCTCCCGGGAGGCTCTGCTCTCCCGCGAGACCGGCGGCCGCGACCGCCTCCGCGGCGCCCTCCGCGCCGTCGCCGCCGCCTTTCGGAACGCGCCCAGCGGTCCAGCGCTGCTCCGGGCCCGGGCGGGGCCGATCCTTTCCGCTCTTGCCGCCTTCCCCCTCGGCGCCGTCCTCGGTTACCTCGCCGCGGGCCTCCTCCCGGCCGGCATCGCCCGTCCGCTGGTCGCCGGCGTCCGGTCGGCGGGCGCCCCTTCTGACCCGGCCTCGGCGGCGCTCGGGATCTTCGGCCACGACCTCTTCGCAGTGATCCTCGCTGGGGCGCTGGCGGCCGTCACCGTGGGGCTGACCGGTTACCTCCTGACCGCCGTCCCGGGAGCGGTGCTCGGCTACCTGGCCGCGGCCTCCTCCTGGGGCCTGGCCCTGACCGGCATACTGCCCGCGGCGCTGGTCGAGATCCCGATCGCGGCGATAGCCGGTGGCCTCGCCATCCACATCGGCGCGACCGTGATCCACATGGAACGGGAGGGTGGCTGGACGCGCCGGCTGCTGGCGGCGGAGGCCGAGCTGGCCAAGGCACTGCTCTGGCTGGCGCCGCTGATCCTCCTCGGCGCGATCCTCAAGGCCTACCTGGGCTAGCGCGCCTAGCTTTTTCCCCGGTCGCGCGGGTCGGCCTTGAAGACCGCCGGCCGGACCAGCCGCGTGGCCCCGACGAAGCCGGCCGAGACGACAGCGCCGAAGGCGAGCGCGACCGGCGCACCGAAAAAGTGGGCAAGGGTCCCCGCCTGGAAGCTGCCGACCGGGCCGACGCCCATCAGCGCCTGGGCGTAGAGCGCCATCACGCGTCCCCGCAGGTGGTCGGGGGTGGCCGCCTGGATCCGGGTGTTGGCCGTCGCCACGAAGATGATCTGGCAGAAGCCGGCGAGCATCAGGAGGGCGATCGAGAGCGGATAGAGGCGGCTGAAGCTGAAAAGGACCAGGAAGACCGACCAGGCCAGCCCCACCGCGAACTGGATGTTGCCGCTGGTGAGCCGCCGCTGGAGGACTGCCAGCGAGAGCGCGCCCACGAGCGCGCCGACGCCCTGGCTCGCGGTCAGGAATCCGAAGCCGGTGGCGCCGATGTGGAGGACCTGGTCGGCGAAGATCGGGAGCAGGGTGAACCGGTTCATCGCGAAGAG
>DIZV01000065.1:10075-12812 GCA_002427995.1 Chloroflexi bacterium UBA6019 | reverse complement strand
ACCATCCAGTACTGGGCCAGGCCGTGGGAGGTGAGGTAGTACATCGTGAAGGCGGGGATCATGAAGGCGAGCTGGCTGCAGACCAGGATCCGCCGCTTCGGAAAGCGGTCGGCAAGGATGCCGCCGAACTGGCCGGCGACCAGCATCGGGGTGAACTGGGTCGCGATGACGAGGCCGACATGGAAGGCGTCGTGGGTTAGCGTCAGGGCGAGCCAGGGCATGGCCACGCTCTGCATCCAGGTCCCCACGGTCGAGATGACCTGGCCGATGAAATAGAGCCGGAAGTTGCGGTGGCGCAGCGCCCCCAGCGGTCGCCCCCGACTCGGCTCGGCGGGCAGCGTCACTGGTTCGCGCACTTGCTTCCCATCGTAGCCGGGCGGTCAGCGCCGATAATTCAATGGCAGTGGCCACGATTCGAGAGTCGGTCGAGATCGAGGCGCCGGTCGAGAAGGTCTGGGCGGTCGTCCACGGCGACTTCAAGAACGCCAATCAATGGTCGAGCAACCTCGAGCGGATCGAGGTCCTGAGCGAGGGGCCGTTCGGCCCGGGAACCGAGCTCCGGTACGTCATCCAGACCCCCGGCGGCAGGCAGGAGCTGGAGGTCGAGCATACGACCGTCACGCCGGGCAAGACGGTCGCCGGGAAGTTCGTCAAGGGACCGATCAAGGGCACCTGGAAGTACACCTACGCCGACCGCGGCGGGAGCACCAAAGTCACCTACGCGATGGATTACGAGCCCAACGGGTTCGCCGCCCGGATCTTCTTCGGTCTGATCGAGAAGCAGCTCCCGGGTGACGTGGCGCGGACGCTGGCGAGCCTCAAGCGCTATGTCGAGGCGGGCAAGGGCCCGCGCCTCAAAGCCAAGCGGTGAAGCCGAGAATTGAGGGGGGTGTGAGGGGCCGTCGCTCCTGCCTGGCGGTTCCCGGGAGTCGCCCGCGGTTCCACGCCAAGGCGGACCAGTCGGCGGCGGATCAGATCTTCCTCGACCTCGAGGACTCGGTGGCGCCCGGGGCCAAGGTGGAGGCCCGGGGCCAGGTGGTCGACGCCCTCCGGACCTACGAGTTCGCGGGCAAGGTGAGGACGGTCCGGGTCAACGCCTGTGACACCAAGTGGTGCTACGAGGACATCGTCAGCGTGGTCGAGGGGGCCGGCGACCGGCTCGACTGCCTCATGATCCCCAAGGTCGAGGACGTCTCCCACGTCCATTTCGTCGACCACCTGCTGAACCAGCTGGAGTGGAAGCTGGGCCTCGAGCGGCGGATCGGCCTCGAGCTGCAGATCGAATCCGCCCGCGGCATGGAGAACATCAACGCGATCGCCGGCGCCTCAACGCGGTCCGAGACGTTGATCTTCGGCCCCGGCGACTTCTCCGCCAACCTCCGCCTGCCGGAGCTCACCGTGGGCCGGCTCCAACCCGACTACCCGGGGGACTTCTGGCACTACTTCCTGGCCCGAGTCGCCGTCGCCGCCCGCGCCAACGGCCTCCAGCCGATCGACGGCCCCTATACCCAGGTTCGCGACGCCGAGGGGCTGCGGACCTTCGCCCGGCGCTCGGCGATGCTCGGCTTCGACGGCAAGTGGGCGCTCAATCCCGACCAGGTCGGCGTCCTCAACGAGGTCTTCTCGCCCCGGCAGGAGGATTTCGACAAGGCGGTCGCGATTCTCGCGGCCTACCGCCAGGCGACTGACGTCGAGCAGACCGGCGCTGTGATGCTGGGTGAGGAGATGATCGACGAGGCGTCGCGCAAGATGGCGGTCGTGATGGTCGAGCGAGGCGAGTCGTTCGGGATGAAGGCCAACCCCTGGAGCCCGCCATCGCCGGGGAGGTAGAGACCTACCTGGCGGCCTGGACCGCCGCGCGCGCGGCGGCCGCCGCCGCGACCCGCGCCTGGGCGAAAGAGACCGGCGACCCGCTTGCGGCCGCAATCGCCGCCGCGACCGCCGCCGACACCGGCGCGGAGGTGCTCGACCCCGCCTTCGATCGGGTCGCGGAGCTGCTGCTGGCGGGCCACTCGGGCGACGACCTGGGCGCTTCCGCCGAGCATCGCCTTCTCCGCGCGACCCTCCGCGACTTCGCCGCCCGGCGGATCGCGCCCCGGGCGCAGCAGATCCACCGCGAAGACCGCGATGTCCCCGACGACGTCATCGCCGGCATCGCGGAGCTGGGCCTATTCGGGCTGTCGATCCCCGAGGCCTACGGAGGGACGCTGGCCGGGACGCCGGACCACGTCGTGATGCTGATCGGGACGGAGGAGCTTTCGGCCGCCTCGCTGGCCGCTGGGGGCTCCCTCATGACGCGGCCCGAGATCCTGGTCCGCGCCCTGCTGAGCGGCGGCGACGAGCACCAGAAGAGCCGCTGGCTGCCCGGGATCGCGTCCGGCGAGCTGCTCGTCGCGGTGGCCGTCACCGAGCCCGACCAGGGCTCCGACGTCGCGGGGATCCAGTGCCGAGCCACGCGGTCCCCCGACGGCTCCTGGACTGTCAACGGCGCCAAGCTCTGGTGCACCTTCGCCGGTCGCGCCCACCTTGTGATGCTGCTCTGCCGGACCGGTGGAGAGGCCGGCCACCGGGGCCTGAGCCTATTCGTCGCCGAGAAGCCGAGCCACACCGGCCACGATTTCGAACATCGCCAGGAGGGCGGGGGAATGCTCCGCGGCCGCGCCATCCCAACGCTCGGCTACCGCGGGCTGCACACGTTCGAGCTCGTCTTCGAGGATTACCGGCTGCCGCCCGAGGC
>DIZV01000065.1:5222-9899 GCA_002427995.1 Chloroflexi bacterium UBA6019 | reverse complement strand
GCGGTCGGCGTCATGCACGCCGCGGTCCGCGACACCCTCGCCTACACCGCCCAGCGCAGGGTCTTCGGGCGGCCGATCGCGGAGCATGAGCTGGCGCGGCGGCTGATCGGCCGGATGGGAACCCGTCTCCACGCCTCCCGCCGGCTCTCCTACGCCGCCGCCGAACTGCTCGACCAGGGAGCCGGGCAGGTCGAGGCGTCTTTGGCCAAGCTCTACGCCTCACGGATGGCCGAGTATGTGACGCGGGATGCGATGCAGCTCTTCGGCGGCATGGGCTACGGGGAGGAGACCGACGTCTCGCGCTACTTCGTCGACGCGCGCGTGCTCGCCATCTTCGAGGGCGCCGAGGAGGTGCTCGCGCTGAGGGTTATCGGCAGAGCTCTGGAGAGGGTCTCCGAGAAATGAGCGGCAAGGAGATCTCGCGACAGTTCGGGCGCTACCTGGAGGACTTCGAGGTCGGGGCCACCTACAAGCACTGGCCCGGAAAAACGATCACCGAGTCGGACGATCACCTCTTCTGCCTGATCACGATGAACCACCATCCCCTCCACACCGATGCTCACTTCGCGGCCGAGCGTACCCAGTTCGGGCGCAACGTGGTGGTCGGCAACCTGGTCTACTCGCTCGCTCTCGGCATGAGCGTGCCCGACATCTCGGGCAAGGCGATCGCCAACCTCGAAGGTCGACGCCCTCAAGCACGAGAACCCGACCTTCCACGGCGACACCATCTACGCCGAGACGACGGTGCTCGAGGTCCTCGAGTCGAAGTCGCGGCCGGACCGCGGGACCATCCTGGTCGAGACCCGTGCCTACAACCAGTCCGGCCAGCGTGTCTGCAGCTTCCGCCGCCGGGTGCTGATTCCGAGGCGGACGGCCGAGAACCTCGAGCGCTTCGAACCACGCTTCGCGAAGGAGGACTGACAGCTCATGGCCAGCAACCCCGACCTCAAGGGCCGCCGGATCCTCATCACCGGCTCCAGCACCGGTATCGGCGAGGCGCTCGCCCGGCAGGCGGTCGCCGCCGGGGCCTCCGTCGCCGGGCTCTCCCGGAGCCTCTCCGACGGCTTCCAGGACGGCATCCACAGCTTCCGCTGCGACGTCCGCGACGAGGACCAGGTGCGCGCCGCCGTCGACCGGGCGGCGCAAGCGCTCGGTGGCCACCTCGATGGGATCGTCGCCAACGCCGGCTACGGCCTCTACGGCCACATCACCAAGGGCAACCCGAAAGACTGGCATGACGTCGTCGAGACCAACGTCATGGGTGTCCTCTACACCGTCTACTACGGCTACCGGAAGCTGGCCCCCGAGGGCGTCCGCGACATCCTCCTGATGTCCTCCATCAGCGGCCGGGGCGCGCGGCTCGGGGCGGGCGTCTACGCGGCGACCAAGTTCGCCGTCACGGCGATCGGCGAGTCGCTCCGGCAGGAGCTCGCCGAGCAGCAGATCCGGGTCACGCTGTGCGAACCGGCGACGGTGGACACCCCCTTTTATGAAGTCGCCGTCCGCCACGAGGGCGCCGGCGTCATCGCGCGCAACTTCGCGCCCCTGACTGCCGAGGACGTGGCCGCCGCCTGCGTCTACGCCCTCGCCCAGCCCGCCCATGTGGTGCTCAACCAGATCCAGATGAGGCCCAACGGCCAGGCGGTATGAGCGCGGCACCGATAACCGTCCGCGCTGACCTCGCGGGAGTCGACTGGGA
Organism: Chloroflexi bacterium UBA6019; assembly: GCA_002427995.1. Taxonomy (GTDB): domain Bacteria; phylum Chloroflexota; class Dormibacteria; order Dormibacterales; family Dormibacteraceae; genus UBA6019. The sequence continues at coordinate 8,200 of DIZV01000065.1, read as the reverse complement.
CGCGCTCAGCGCTGCGCTGACCGCCGACCGTTTCAACAACGGGAGAACTCCGGTCGAGCTGCGTCGCCTCCTTCGAGAACAGCTACGCGACCGCGATCGTGGGCGGCGGGGCCGCGGTCATCGCCACCGCGCGGCTGCTCGCCGACGGCGTCTGCAACGCCTGGCTGGTGGACGTCTGGACGGCGTCCGCCCAGCGCCGCCGGGGCATCGGCTCGGCGGTCGTCCGCCGCCTACTGGAAAAAGTGCCCGGGCACCACGTCGCGCTCTTCACCGAGGAGCGTACTAACTTCTACGCGCGGCTCGGATTTGCGGAGGAGCGGACCGGGATGTCTCTCGTCGTGGGGAACTGGTTGAACCGCCCCGACTAGCTTGGCTCAAAGGAGATCGGCCGGCGGATCGACGTGCGTCACGCGCCCGCGGCGGCGAACCGCCGGCGGATGCGTGCCGGGGGACGGCTAGCTGATCAGACCGGCGTCACGCGCCTCTTGTCGCGTCATTCAACAGCCGGGCTCGCCGTAGTTCCCGCAGCAGCCCGCCCTCCGCGTGCCGCGGCGGACCAGGTTCGCAGCCGCCCGAAGGAGACGGCCCGGCAGCCGTCCTTCGCCGTGGGCGAGGTTGCGGTAGAACGAGGCCAGGTTGGCCTCCTCCCGCGGCTTGTGCTCATGCCCCGCGCACATTGCCGCCCACAATTCAACCATGCCACAAGCGGCCGCCGAACCTACTCTCTTCGGGCACAGGCGGGCCATCCGGCGGGCCGCCACTCGGGGGTGTTCGCGGCCAGTTGCGCTGCCCACAGCCTGCAGGGCTGCCTCAATCGCAGCCGTGGCTGAGGATCCGAAAGCAGGTGACGGCGCGGTCCGGAGGGACCGCGCCGTGCCTCACTCGTAGTAGCCGCCCGCGAACTCGATCCACCCCGGGAGTGGGCACCCGTGCGAAGTGTGGGCATGGGTGCAGTGGACACCGGCGCGAGGCCCGGGGTCGATGTACAGCAGGCCGTGGACGATGACCTGGTCGCCGGCGTGAGCGGGCACCGCCGGAGCCAGGGTCGTGTTGTGGTCGACCTCGATCGAGTCCCCCGCCGGCGTGCGCACCAGCAGGTGCTCGTGGGTGCCGACCTGGATCGGGTCGGCGGCGAGGGTGCCGTCGAGGGTGACCTCGGCGCCGGCGCGCCCCGCGGCGATGTCCTGGTGGAGCGCCGCATCGTCCGGCGAGCTGCGGTCGGTGGAGGTGCCGCAGCCCGCGAGGAGGAGGACGCTAACCAGCGCTGAGAGCTTCCGCCAGGTCAATCCTGCCCTCATAAATCGCCTTCCCGACGATGACCCCCGACGCGCCGGCGCGCGCCACCGCCCGGATGTCGGCGAGGCTCGCGATGCCGCCGCCATAAAGGACCCGGTGGCGGGTGGCGCCGATGACCTGGCGGAGGATTTCCAGGTCCGGGCCGGCGAAGGTCCCGTCGCGTTCCACCACGGTCAGGATGATCCCCGCCAGCGGCAGCGCCGTCCAGCTCTGCAGGAGCTCTCGAAGCTCCACCTTCTCGCTCGCCGTCCAGCCTTCAACCTGCGGGGTACCTCCGCGGAGGTCGAGCGCGCCCAGGACCTGCCCCGGGTGGCGGCGCGCCGCCTCGGCGAAGAGCTCAGGCTCGCGGACGGCGACGGTGCCCATGATGATCGCGGCGGCCCCGGCAAGGAGCCACTCGGAGGCGGTCGCCTCGTCGCGCACGCCCCCGGCGACCTGGACCTCGAGCCCGGCCTCGGAGACGATCCGGGAGACGATCTGCCGGTTGGTGCCGGAGCGGCCGAGGGCGGCGTCCAGGTCCACCAGGTGGAGGCGCCGCGCGCCCGCCTGGCGGTGCCGGTGGGCGATCGCGAGGGGGTCGTCGCCGTACACCTTCTCGCTCTGGAAGTCGCCCTCGGTGAGCCGCACTGCGCGGCCGCCACGGATGTCGATCGCGGGGATCACGTCCACCGCGGCGTCAACCTACCGATAGTTGGTGAACTGAAGCGGGACGGGGATGTCTTCCGCTTCGCGGAGCACCTTGATGACCGCCTGGAGCGAATCCTTATCCTTGCTCGACACCCGGAGCTGATCGCCCTGGATCCGGACCTGGACCTTGGGGCTGGCGGAGCGGGCACGCTCTCGGAGATCCTTTGCCAGCTCGTCAGTGATCCCGGCGTTGAGCTTGACCTCGAGCTGGCCGCGGCCCTTGCCGATCGTCTTCGGCTCGCCGGGCTGGAAGAGCTTGGCCGAGAGGTTGCGGCGCGCTGCCTTCTCGATCAGCACCTGGTAGGCGGCGCGGACGCGGTCCTCGCTCGAGGACTCGATGATCAGCTGGCCCGTCTTGGCCTCGTAGGTGGTCGCGCTGTCCTTGAAGTCGAACCGGGTGCCGGTCTCGCGGCGGGCTTGGTCGATCGCGTTGGTCAGCTCGGCACCGTCGTACTCGGACACGACGTCGAATGAGAACTCGGCCATCTAGAAAAAGTGATAGATGCCGTTCAGGCCGGCGACCACGGCCGCGGCCGCCAGGACCACGAGCAAGAGGGAGGTCCCGCCGAGCAGCATGGCAATGCCGAACATTCCCTCGTCGACCGGCTCGGGCGGCGGCCGGAACCCGCGGAGCCGAACCACCGGATAGGTCAGGTTGTCGAGGTGGCCGCGGTGGGCGCGCTCTTCGAGCTCTTTCAACACCGCGTCGCCACCGGGCGGGACCGATTGGCGGTCGATCCGCTTCAGTGAATCACGGAGATTGTCGCGGCTGTGGCCGAGCTCGATCATGACCAGGTCGAGGGTCTTCGAGGCGGTCTCGTTGGCGTGTTCGCGGCGCAGGTCCGCGATGATGTCGTAGAGGGTCATCGGCGAGCACAAGATTACAATCAAGGTCGGATGAGCATTGAGACCGACACCGCCCGGAAGGTGACGGGCGGTCCGGAGCACCCCAACAGCTGGGTCTACCTGAACGGCGAATTTCGGCGCTACCACGA
>DIZV01000065.1:0-5067 GCA_002427995.1 Chloroflexi bacterium UBA6019 | reverse complement strand
GCTTACTGGAACGCGCCCAGGGAGCAGCTCTTCCTGCTCCAGGCGCCCGACCACTTCAACCGGCTCCGGCGCTCGGGGAGCATCATGAAGATGACCCTCCCGCACTCGGCGGAGGACCTCGTCAAGCTCACCCTGGAGTTGCTCCGGCGGAACGAGTATCGCACCGACACCTACGTCCGCCCGCTCCTCTTCAAGTCGAGCGAGGTGATCGGCGTCCGGCTCGCGGGGATCGCCGAGAGCTTTCTCATCTACACCGCGCCGATGGGCAACTACGTCGAGGTCGACGCCGGCATCCGCTGCATGGTCTCCAGCTGGCGGCGCGTCTCCGACCAGTCCCTGCCCGCCCGGGGCAAGATCACCGGCGCCTATGCCAACTCGGCCCTCGCCAAGGCGGAAGCGGAGGAGAACGGGTTCGACGAGGCGATCGTGTTGACGACCGACGGCCACGTCTCCGAGGGCAGCGCCGAGAACCTGTTCATGTACAAGGACGGCGTCTTCGTCACCCCGCCGGTCACCGACGACATCCTCGAGGGGGTCACCCGGCGGCTGCTGATCGGGTTGCTAGCCGACGAGCTGGGCAAGAAGGTCGTGGAGCGGTCGATCGACCGGACCGAGCTTTACACCTGTGACGAGCTCTTCCTCTGCGGGACGGGCGCCCAGGTCTCCCCGGTCATCGAGGTCGACCGCCGCGCGGTCGGCGACGGCACCGTCGGAGAGCTGACGGGGGAGCTGCAGGGGATCTACTTCGGGGCCGTCCGGGGCGACAATCCCAAGTATTCGAACTGGTCCATTCCCGTTTACTAGGGAAGCCGGTCGCTTCGTAGCCGCCCCCAACCCCTTCAAGGGGTCGCTCGGCTCACCCGAGGCGGCGGCCGCGATCGCCCGTGGCATCCGCTCCGTCCTGCCCGAGGCGCAGGTTGCCGAGGTGCCGGTCGCGGACGGCGGCGAAGGGACCGTCGCCGCACTCGTCGCGGCCGGCCGGGGGCGCTTCGGAATGGCCACCGTCCGGGGCCCGCTGGGCGACCCGGTGGACGCCGTCTACGGCCTCATCGAGGACGGCCGGACGGGTGTCGTGGAGCTTGCCGCGGCGAGCGGCCTTCCCCTGCTGGCGAAGGAACGCCGGGATCCCCGCGTTACGTCCACATACGGCTTCGGGCAACTGCTCGAGGAGGTAAGAAGGAGCGGAGTGATCCGGATCATCGCCGGCATCGGCGGGTCTGCGACGAACGACGCGGGAGCCGGCATGGGCCAGGCGCTCGGCTTCCGCCTGCTCGATCAAGCCGGCCGCGACCTCCCGCCGGGCGGTGCCGCGCTGGCCCGGCTGGCCTCGATCGACGCCAGGGGTGTCGACCCGGGGTGGCAGCGGCTCCAGGTTGACGTGGCGGTGGACGTCACCAACCCGCTCTGCGGTCCGGAGGGCGCGACCCGGGTCTACGGGCCCCAGAAGGGAGCCGGCTCGGAGGCGGTGCTGGAGGAGCTCGACGCCGCCCTCGCCCGCTTCGCCGAAGTGGTTCGGCGCGACCTCGGCCGGGAGGTGGCGGAGATCCCCGGCGCCGGTGCGGCGGGCGGGGCCGGGGCCGGGCTGGTCGCGTTCCTGGGCGCGCGTCTGACCCGTGGCGCGCCGCTCGTCGTCGAGGCGTCCGGCCTCGACCGGGTTCTCCCCGGTGCCCGGGCGGTGTTCACCGGGGAGGGTCGAGTCGACCGCCAGACGAGCTACGGCAAGGGGCCGGCGGAGGTGATTCGCCGGGCCGGCCGGGTGGGGGTCCCGGCGGTGTTGATCGCAGGTAGCCTCGGCGACGGTTGGGATACTCTCGGCTACCGCGTGTACCAGATCGGAGAAGAGAAGCAGTCGCTCGAGTACCGGGAGACCCACGCCGCCGAGCTGATCGAGCTGGCGGCGGCGAAAGCGGTCCGGGAGCTCGAGGCGTGAACGTTCAGCCCGGTGAGCGCACCGACGCTGAGCTCGTCGCCGCCTATCGGGAGGGCGAGGTCCACGCCTTCGAAGAGCTTCACCGCCGCCATGTCAGCGGCATCTACCGGCTCGTCAACCGGACCCTGGGCGACCCCTTCCTGGCGGAGGACATCGCCCAGGAGACCTTCATCCGCTCGCTCCGGACGCTCGACCGCATGGACGAGTCCTTCAACTTCGGCGGCTGGCTGCACACAGTCGCCCAGAACCTCTGCCGGGACGAGCTTCGCCGGCGCCGCCGCGATCCGCGGGTGGAGGAGAAGCAGCCGGCCGACCGCGAGATCCTGTATGAGATCCCGGCCCCGGCCCAACGCTTCGATCCGGCGATCCAGGCGGAGGCACACGAGCTTCGCCGGCAGGTCTACGACGTTGCCCAGCGGCTGCCTGAAAAGTACCGGCTCGTCCTCACCCTGCGGGAGCTGCAGGGGTTCAGCTATCGCCGGATCGCCAAGGTGATGAACATCTCCGAGAGCGCGGTCGAAACGCTCGTCTACCGCGCCCGCCTCCGGTTCAAGGAGGAGTTCGTCGCCGAACAGGCCGGGGACGAGATGGATCACCGCGACGTACTCGCGATGCTCAAGCCGTACCTGGCGGGGAAGCTCCGCAAGAACCAGGCCGACGCCGTTCGCGCGCACCTCGCGCAGTGCGTCAGATGTTCGCGAAAACTGCCCAAACGCAAGCCTTCACCGAGCCGCACGTTATCGTCTGAGGATCCGCAGAATGGTTAAAGTCCGCTTCTTCGACGACGAGACCCTGGAGGGCAACGCCCAGGACCTGGATCTCGACGAGCCCGACTTCATCCTCGAGATCGACGATCCGGGCGGGCTCGAGAACTCGGAAATCGCCTGGATTCCGCTCTCGGCGGTGAAGATGGTGGAACTCCCGATGATCGACCAGGAGGTCGAAGCCCAGGGCCGCAAGGTGGCGATCCGGTTCCTCGACGGTGAGGTGCTCCGGGGCCATACGGCGGGCGAGATCAAGCGCCACCGCTACGGGCTCTCTTTCAACCTCCACCCCGAGGTCTCGGGAGCACCGCGCCGGCTGGCGGTCCCGTTCTCGGCGATCAAGGCGCTCTTCTACGTCCGCGAGTTCGACGGCCGCCTGGATGAGGAGCACGGCCTTCCCTCCGAGGCGTACCTCGCCCGGCGCACCATGGCGCCGCTGCTCGACGTTCTGGAGGAGATGGACGCGCTGAGCCGCCTCCACCGGGGGGGCCTCCTGAGCGACTCCGAGTACCAGTCGAAGCGTTCCCAGCTGCTCGAGGTCCTCTAGCCGGCCCGTCTAGCCGAGCCACCAGTCGGCGGCGTTCCAGGCGTCGGTCGTCAGGGTCGGGTTGGGGTCGAAGTTATGGAGCCGGCCGGGTCGCTGCACGACGGCCGGCCACTCGAAGAGCGGCAGCGTGCAGCGGTAGCGAAGCCATTCGGCCTGCGCGTTCGAATAGGAAGTGCGCCTCCGGACCGGGTCGAGGGTCGCCGCACCGGCGGCGAATGCCTGGTCGAGGGCGGGGTCGTGGCAGCGGTTCCAGTCGCGCTCCCCGGCGGCGAAGGGCGCCCAGGCCGACGGGTCGGGTGCCCAACCGTTCGAGTAGAGGCTGATGTCGAAGGCCCCGGTCGCGTTGGGGCCCGCGCTGCCGAAGAACTCTGCCCGCGGGGCACAGGCGGCAGTCGCCTGGGCGCCGGCCTCTGCCCACTCCCGGATCAGCGCCGCCTGCTCGAGCTGGCGAGGCGCGCTGTCGCAGACGGTCAGCAGCGTGAAGGCGGGCCTGCGCCCGGCCAGGATGCGCCTGGCGTCGGCGAGGTCGCGCCGGGGAGCGGCCGCCGACCCGTAGCCCTTCAGGGCCGCCGGGTAGAGCCCGGGAGTGATCGCCGCCGCCCCTCCGAAGGCGGCCGCGTCGAGAGCTGGACGGTCGATCGCCTCATCGAGGGCGCGAAGAATCTCCGGGTCGGCCACCCAAGGGGGTGGCCTGCCGTTCGCCGTGTTGGTGGAATGGTTGGGGTTCAGGAACTCGCCCTGGAGGGTCACCGAGGTGACGGTCACCGACCCGGGGGCGCCCTTGAGCTCGCTCCCGTCGTCGGGAAGGAGGTGGAAGCCGAGGTCCGCGTCTCCGCTCTGGAGGCCGGCGATCAGTGCCGCCCTGCCGTTGTAGAAGCGGTAGCTGAGCCCCGCAAGGGCGGGGGCGTGACGGAAGGCCGAGCCGCCGTCGGCATAGTGCGGGTTGGCTGCGAGGTCGACCAGGCGGCCCGCCACGCCGCCCGCGTAGGCGAACGGGCCCGAGGTGGCGTCCGGGCGCTGGAAGAAGGGGGCGGCGGCCCAGGCGGTGACGGGGATGCCGGCCAGCTTGTGGGCCGGCAGCAGGCGCACCCGTGGGCCGAGGGACTGGTAGGCCGGATAGAGACCGCTCGGGAGATCCTCGGCCAGGCCGCAGGAGCCGCGCGGTCGCGGTCCGAAGTGCCAGAGGACCTCGGTGTCCGAGAGCCGCTCCTGGGACGCGATGTGGTCGAAGCCGGCGGTGCCACCGGCCGGGACGCCGGCGGCGCAGATGCTGTCCACGGTGAAGACCAGGTCGTCCGCGCTGATCGGCGCGCCGTCCGACCAACGCAGGCCCCGGTGGAGCTTCAGGTCGACGGTCATCGTCCGGCCGTCGGCCCCGGCCTTCACGTCCCCGTTGGCCACCGACGGCATCTCGCGGAGGAGGTCGGGATAGGGCCGGAGCTGGGGATCGAGGCCCCACAGCGGCGAGAAGAGCAGGCTCGCCAGGCGCAGCTCGTTGGCGGTCGTCGCGTGGATCGGGTCGAGGCTGGCGGGCGCCTCCCAGTCAGCCAGGACCAGGCTGCCCCCCTTCACCGTGACCGCCTCCGGCGAGTAGGCGCCCGCGGGTGACGGCGTCGGCCTCGCCGGGCCCGGGCCGGCCTGGCAGGCGATCAGGAGCAGCACGAGGAGCAGCGCCCGCTTCAATTCCCGTGAGCCTAGGGGAAAGCCGGGGGTAGAATTCAGGGCGCAATGAGCGAAGGCAACGGAAAGCCCATTCCCGGTCGAACCCACAACGCGACCTTCAAGGTCAAGGCCGGCCTGGCCGAGATGCTCAAGGGCGGCGTGAT
>DIZV01000016.1 GCA_002427995.1 Chloroflexi bacterium UBA6019 | reverse complement strand
CGGATCACGTGCGGCCTGTCCTGGAGCTGACGCCCGTAGTCCGTACAGCTGGTCAACTCGCTCTTGGCTGAGGGTCAGCCCGGCGGGGTAGTGGACGACGACGACGAAGGTGTTCTGGTCCTGGCCCGGAAAGTCCCGGGCGATGATGTCGCCGCCCTGGCGCGAGCCGGCCTGCGGCGGGAGCATGTGCTCGTCCCCGTTGGCGATCCGGATCTGCGCGAAGGGTGAGGCGGCGAGCAGGATCACGGCCAGGGTGGGCAGCAGCACGAGCAGCGGACGCTTCATCACCCAGCTCGCCAGGCCTCTCCAGAAGCCACCGCCGCCGACGTTGCCGAACCACGGCAGCTTCACCCGGTTGACCCAGCCGCCGGCGAGGGTGAGCAGGGCGGGGAGGAGGGAGAGCGCGAAGACGACCGCCATCGCGACCACGATCGACCCGGCGACGCCCATCGAGACGAGGAACGTGCCCGGGTAGAAGAGCATCCCGGCGAGGCCGATCGCCACTGTTACCCCGGAGAAGGCGACCGCCCGCCCGGCGGTCGCGAGCGAGCGCTCGAGGGCGTGCTCGGTGGTGGCGCCGTTGAGCAGCTCCTCGCGGAAACGGTTGACGATCAGGAGGCAGTAATCGATCGCCACCCCGAGGCCGACCAGCGTCACGATGTTGATCGCGTAGGTGGAGACGTCGGTGAAGCGTGCCAGGAGCAGCGTGCCCGCCACTCCCGCGATGACAGCGGCGCCGCCGACGCCGATCGGCAGCAGCGCCGCCACCAGGGTGCCGAAGACGAGCAGCAGGAAGATCAGTGAGAGCGGTATCGACGCCAGCTCGGCGCGGTTCAGGTCAGCGGCGAGGTAGCTGTCGAAGTCGCTGTTGATGGCCAGGTTGCCGGTGACGTAGGTCTGGACCCCTCCGTTGGAACGGATCTCGTCGCGGATCTGCGTGAAGTAGCCGCGTGCCTTGCCGAACCCGTCCCTGACGGTGACGATCGCCAGCATCTGGTTGCCGTTCCTTGAGATCATGCCGCCCGCCTCGGCGGTCGGAACGCTGTAGGCGGTCTGGATGTCGCGAATCCGGGAGTCTGCCCGCAGCGGCGCCAGAGTCTTCTCCACCGCCGAACGGTAGGCGGGGTCGGAGACGGAAAGAAAGGGGCTGGAGAAGAGGATTTCGAAGGTCGAACCGCCGGCGTTGGTCGCCTTGGGCAGCTGCGCGGTCATCAGGTCGGCGGCCCGCTGCGACTCGACCTGGACGCGGCTGGAGTTGGTCAGCTGGCCCTTGAGGCTGAAGCCGGTCCCCGCGATGCCGGCCAGGAGCAGGAGGCCGGCGGCCAGCACCCACCACTTGCGACGGAAGACGAAGCGACCCCAGGCGGCGAACATCTAGCTCGATTCCCGGCCGGTGTGGACGTGACCCGGCGCCGCGCCCGCCTCGGCGGCGATGTCCTTCACCGTCGAGCTCGCGAAGCCGTCGCGAACCAGCGCCCGGTAGACGCCCGCGACGATCTTCCTCTTGGTGTCCTGAGGCACCTCTTTCCTCCTCTCACGCTGCGGTCTCGCCCCTTGGTTGGTCGCCCGAGCAAATCGGTTGGTCAGTCAACCAAGTCCCGGTTCCGCCTGTCAAGGCGGCCAGCGGCCCTTCAGTCGATGGTCGTGCTGCTCGCGCCACTGTCGATCGTGATGTCGAAACGATCGGTGGCGCCGAAATAGTCCGCCGAGGTGAATTCCTCCCCGCTCTGAAAGAGACCCCCGAAATTCCTACCGTCCACGGTGAGGCTGGAGGCTCCCCCGCTGCCGGAGACTCGAAGCGGTGTCCCGGCCGGACGGTGGACGGCCAGGTGCAGCGCACCTCCGGAGATGGTGACGGGCACTGTGCCCGAGGGTTTCGGCAGAGTCAGGTTGAGGGTGCTGGCTCCCGAGGAGAGCGCGACCGAGGTGAGCTTCAGGCCGGAGAGGTCGAGAGTGCCCCGCGAAGCGCCGGCGGAGAGCCCGATCACCCAGGGCAGCTGGTCGTCGAGTGTCAGATCGATCGTGCGCTTCTCGCCCTCGTTCCCGAATTGGAAGCCCTGTCGGTCGGGAAGGGCGACCCGGAGGGTACCGCTGGTGGCGTCGAGAGTGACCTGTGGCTTCTCGTCGGAGGGAGCCGAGACGGTCCCTCGATAGAGTTCTCCGTTCGTGGGCCCGGCGCGAACCGAGAACCGGGCCGCACCCGCCGAGAGGTCGAGTCGCGGTGCGGTCACCTCGCCGGCGGGGGCCGAGAACGAAGTGGTCACCACGGGCGCCGGGGCGCCGAAAAGGAAGCCGGGGACCGCCGCCAGCCCCGCGGCCGCAGCGACCAGAAACAGGCCCAGGACTGCGGCCAGAAAGGCGCCGGCCAGGCGCCCCGGCAGCCGATCCCGGAGCATGATCCCCACGCCGAGCGCGATCAGGAGCAGCGGCCAGAGGGACAGCAGCCGGGCGACGCGCTCCCAGTCGAGGAGCCCGAGGTTGACGAGCAGGGCGATGCCGCCGAACACGATCAGCGCCAGCGGCCAGAAGAGGGGCCGCCGGACCCGCGAGGGGGCGGGAGGCGGGAGCGGAGTCGAGGAGGGAAGGTTGATGTCGGCCATGTCAGCTCTACGCCGGATGGGCCCGGAGCGTTACAGCACGTAACGTCCTCCCTGCCGTGGACGTAAACCGGTCAGAGCTGTTGGATGAACCGCAGGCGCTGGTCCTCCTGAAGTCGGGTGACCGACGGGGGGTCGAAGCACTGCTCGAGCTGCATCAGAAGGAGGTCTACAACGTGGCGCTGCGAATGCTCGGCGAGCCGGCCGCGGCCCAGGACGCCGCCCAGGACGCGCTTCTCCGCGCCTTCATGCGGATCGACCTCTACCGCCAGGGCGAGCCGTTCGGCGCCTGGCTCCACGGGATCGTCCGCAATCGCTGCATCGACCTCCTGCGGATCCGGTCGCGGGGCGCGGCCGCCTACCCGGTTCAACCGTCGGCCGTGCCTGATGCCGAGTCGAATGCGATCCGCAACCTGGAGGCCCAGGGCGTGCGGCGCGCTCTCTCCCGGCTGTCCCCGCGCGACCGCGCGCTCCTCCTCCTCCGCTACTGGGAGGACCGGCCGCTGGATGAGGTCGCGGGGACGTTGGGGCTCAGCCAGGGGGCAGCCCGGGTCGCGCTTCACCGCGCCCGCCGGGCGCTGGCGGGCCAGCTGTCGACAATGGAGACCGGCGCATGAACTGCTCGCAAGCCCGTCCCCTGCTCGCCGCCGGCGATCCGGCCGCGGACGCCCACCTCGAAGACTGCGCCGCCTGCGGCGATTGGCTGGAGGCGGAGGACAGGGTCATTGCCCGCTTCCGGGCCGCCCGGCCCGAGTCCCTGCCGGCCCCGGCCGGCCTTCGGCAGGGCGTGCTCCGCGGCTGGGTGCCGGCTCGGCGCCGCTGGGTCACTCCGACGCTGCTCGGAGGGGCGGCTGCCGTCCTCGTCGCCGCCACGATATTCGCCCTCTCGGTCTATCAGTCCGCGCTGCTGGTGACGGCAGGCGAGTACTCGCGCCCGGTGCTCGGTGGGTTCGCCGGTCCCCGCGAGCTTCTCCTCGACAACCTCTCCGGCCTGGTCGGGCTCGCCGCGCTGTCCCTGCTCGCGATGACCGTCGCCGGGTTCCTCTACCGCGAGCTCGGCCGTCCGGCGCGGGGGCGGGCACGGTGATCCGCCGCGCGCTGTTCGGGGTCGTCGGAGCCGCTGCGCTCGCTCTCCTGGCGGCGCTTCCGGTTGCCGCCCTGGACCCCTCGCCTTCGCCGCCAGGCTCGCCTCCGCCGAGCCCTGCCAGCGCGGCCTCGCCGTCCGCCTTCGACGAGGGCGGGCGCGACCAGGTTTCCTTCGGGTCCGACATCCACCTCGCCGCCGGCGAAACGGTGCGGGACGTCGTCTGCATCGGCTGCTCGGTCTTCTCGCAGGGGATCATCGCCCGCGACCTGGTGGTGGTCGGCGGCAACGCTGACATCCTCGGTCCCGTCGGCAGGGACGCCGTCGATGTTGGGGGCTACCTCCATCTCGGGCCGAAGGCGAGCGTGGGGCGCGACCTCACGGTGGTCGGTGGCGGCAGCTCGGTCGACCCCGGCGCCGCCGTCGGCCGGAACCGGACCGGAGTCGGCTGGCCCGGAACGGGCGGCCTTGATCTCTCAGGCTTCGGTGGCGGCCCGGGAGGCCTCTTCCCGAGCGCCGTAATGGTGCTGCTGGCTGTCCTTGCGATGGCGGTCTTTCCCCGCCAGCTCGCGGTGACCGCGGCCCTGGTCGAGGCTCGGCCCATCGCCAGCTTCGGGCTCGGCTGCTTCGGCATCATCGCCGCGATCGCGATCGCCATCCTCTGCGCGATCACCGTCATCCTGCTCCCCGTCACCCTTCTGCTCACGCTTGCGACGCTGGCGGCCTGGGTCTTCGGGTGGGCCGGGGTCTACCTGGTGGCCGGGCGGCGGTTGCTCGCCGCCGCCGACCGGCGCGTTCAGCCGCTGCTCGCCGTCGTCGTCGGTGGAGCGCTTTTCGCGCTGCTTGCCCTGGTCCCGCTGGTCGGCATTCCCCTCGGCCTTCTCGGCGGTTCGATCGCCCTCGGCGGCGCGCTCGGTTCGCGCTTCGGCACGAGGATCGAGCAGGGCGACTTCTTTGCCTGGGGACACCCGCCGGCCCCGGCTGCGATGGTGCCTCCGGCGCCGCATCCGCCCCCGTTTGAAGATCCGCCGGGGGGCAATACTTAGCGGGCAGACATGCCCTCTCTCGACCTCTTTTCAGGTCCCGCCCGAGCCTGGTTCGAATCCGCGTTCGTCGCCCCGACCGAGGTCCAGGAGCAGGGCTGGCGGGAGGTCGCGGCGGGGCGGCACACCCTGCTGACCGCGCCCACCGGAAGCGGCAAGACCCTGGCCGCCTTCTTCTGGTGCCTGGACCAGCTGGCGGCAGAGCCGCAGCCGAACGCCGATCGGCGCTGCCGGGTCCTCTATGTCTCGCCCCTCAAGGCCCTGACCGTGGACGTCGAGAGAAACCTGCGTTCGCCCCTCAGCGGCATCGCCCACGCCGCCGAGCGG
>DIZV01000182.1 GCA_002427995.1 Chloroflexi bacterium UBA6019 | reverse complement strand
GCTCGCCGGCCTTTCCGCCGTCGTCCTCGGCCGGCCGCTCTCCGGGCTCATCGGCCTGCTCGCGGGCGCCGTGGCCGCCGCCGCCGGCTGGAACCTCCGCCGCCCGCCCGTGGTGGCGCTTGTCGCGCCGGCCCCGGACGCCACGGCCGAGCGTGAGGCGCGCGAGGGTCGAGCGGCAGCGCGACCTCGCCGAGGGGGCCGCCCGCGAGCTCGACCAGCGCCCGGCGACCGAGCTCGCCGCCGAGCGGTCGCGGTTCGGCCGTGACCTCGAGGAGGTGGAGGCGGCGATCGCGCAGGCGGCCATCCACCGGCTCGAACCGACCGAGCTGGCGCGGCTCGAGATCCGCGCCCAGCAGCTCCCGGCGCTGATCCGCGCCGCCGCCGAGGCGCGCATCCGGTGCGAGGTCGAGCTCCAGTCGCTCGAGATCGCCGGTGGCTCGCCCGCCGAGCTGGAGGACGAGGTCGAGGTGGCGCGCCGCGGCGTCGAGCGGCTCCGCCTCCGCCTGGCGGCGATGAGCCTCGCCCGGCAGGAGCTTCAGGCGGCGATCGAGGACATCCGGCAGAACGTCGGGCCCGAGCTCGCCGCCGAGGCCACCCGCCTCCTCGGCCAGGTCGCGCCCGGCTACACCGTGCTGCTCGCCGAGGGTGCCGGCCTCGGCTTCGTTCCCGCCATGCCGGGGGGCGAGGAGCTCGGTCGCCGCCAGCTCTCGGACGGCACCCTCGACCAGTTCCACTTTGCGGTCCGCCTGGCGCTGGCGGACGTGCTGCTCGGGGGACTACGCCCGCCGCTCCTCCTCGACGATCCCTTCCGCTACGCCGACGCCGACCGCCGCCAGGCGCTGCATGGGCTCCTCGCCGCGATCGCCGGCGGGCGCCAGGTCCTCTACTTCACGGTCGAGGACCCAGCGCCGCTGCCGGTCACCCACCGGCTGCCGGTCGTGGCCAGCCGGGTCGGCTCCGAGTGAGCGTCCGGGCGACCCGCCTGACGCCGGGCCCTTCCGCCGAGGCCTGGCTCGACTCGGCCGTCGGCGAGCTCAAGGGGACCGACCCGCTCGGCCCGCTGACGGTCGTGGTGCCCAACCACCACGCCAAGCTCGCCCTCCGGCGGCGGCTCGCCCGGAGTGGCTACGCGAACGTCCGCCATGACGTCATCGCCCGGCTCGCCGAGTCGCTCGGAGCGCCCTCCCTGGCGGCGCAGGGCAAAGTGCCGCTCACGGCCGTCACCGAGGAGGCGGCCATCCGGACGGCGCTGAGGGCGGCTGGCGGCCTCGGCCCGCAGACCGAGCACCGCGCGGTGGTGAGCACTCTCCAGGCCCTCTTCCGGGACCTGGCGGAGGGTGGCGTCGAAGGCGAGCGGTCGCAGCAGCTGGCGTCGCGTGGCGAACTGGCGCGGATCGCGATCTCCGCTCACGACGAATACCGGCGGCTCCTCGCCGAGCGCGGCTTCTACGACCGCGCCGAGCTCTGCCGGGCCGCCGTCGCGGCTGTCGATCGCGACGGCGCGGCACTGCTCGCCGACTGGGGGCCGATCGTCCTCTACCTCCCGAGCCGGCTCTCCGTTCCCGAGCTCCAGCTTTTGGCGGCGCTGGGCCGGGCCGGCCGGCTCGAGGCGGGCCTGGGCTGGCTCGACGACCCCGTCGCCGACGCCGAGCCGCGCCGCTGGGCCCGGGTCCTGGGACTCGAATGGGAGGAGATCCCAACCCGCGCCGGATCGCCGCTGCCGGTGTCGGAGGTCCTGCTCGCGCCCGATGCCGGGGAGGAGGTCCGGGCGGCGGTCCGGCGCGTCATCGCCGACCTCGAAGGCGGCGTCCCCCTCCATCGCACCGCCCTCGTCTACCGCCACGACGAGCCCTACCGGCAGCTGGTCCGGGAGACGCTCGAGGCCGCCCAGCTGCCCTGGGTGGGGCTGGGTGGCAAGCGGATCTCCGAGAGCTTCGCGGGCCGCGGCCTGCTCGGCCTCCTCCACCTCCAGGGCCAGCGCTTCTCGCGCGGGGCCGTCCTCAACTGGCTCAGCTCGCTGCCCCACGGGGGCGAGGGCCCCTCGCTCACCCAGTGGGACCGGATCAGCCGCCGGGCGGGTGTCGTCCGTGGCGTCGACCAATGGTCCGACCGCCTGCAGCGCAAGCTCGACGAGAACCGCTCGACGATCGAGAAGCTGGAGAAGGAGGACGACGACGCGACCGAGCCGCTCCGTAACTACCTCCGCTCGGAGGCGAGCGCGACCGAGGAGATGCGGCGGCGAGTCGAGGAGATGGACCGCCGCACGCGGCCGCCCCACTCCGCCACCGAGAAGGGCTGGGCGGGACTGGCGAAGTGGGCGCTCGAGCTGCGCGCGCGCTACATCCCCGTTCTCAAGAGCTGGCCCGCCGAGCAGGCCGAGGCCGCCCAGCTGGTCGACGAGACGATCAGCTCCCTCGCCGCCGCGGCGCTGCTCGACAGCGAGGTCCTGGTCGACCGCTTCGTGGAGACCCTGGAGATGCTGCTGGGAGCCCGCCGCCGACCCGAAGGCCGGCTCGGCCAGGGCGTCGTGACCGGGTCCATCGCCGCCATCGCCGGCCTGACCTTCGACCGCATCCACATCCTCGGCATGACCGAGCGGGCGTACCCGGCTCGGGCGGCGGTGGACCCGATCTTTCCCGAGGACGCGGGCGAGGATCCCCTCGGTCGGGCCGAGCGCCGGCTGGCGGGGGAGCGGATGAGCTACCTCGGGGCGCTCGCGGCGGGCGGCCGGGCGGTCCTCTGCTTCCCCACCCACGACACCGAGCAGCGCCCGGCCTACCCCGCCCGCTGGCTCCTCGACGCGGTCGCGAGGCTGGCCGGCCGCCGGATTGGCCCGGCCGAGCTGAGGGAGCTTCGCGGCTCGGGCGAGGAGCACCCCTGGCTGACCAGCCTCGTCTCCACCGAAGCCGCCCTTCGGCACGGGCCGGTGATGTTGAACCTGCCCGAGCGGCGGGTCAACGAGGCCCGCGAGATCGTCCAGAGCAACGGCGACCTCCAGGCCTCGGCGCTGGCGGCGCGGGCCGAGCTGCCCCTCGGCCGGGGGCTCGCCGCGACCGCCGCCCGCGCCTCCCGGGAGTTCACCGAGTTCGACGGCAACGTGGCTGCGGTCGCGCCCGGGCTGACCAAGCTGGCAGGGGGACTGTCCCGGCTCCATCCGATCAGTCCCAGCGGCGTCGAGACCTGGGCCGCCTGCCCCTTCCGGTACTTCCTCGGCCGCGTGCTCGACATCGAGCCGACCGAGCGGCCGGAGGACGATGAGTCCTGGGCGATCAGCGCCATCGACCGCGGGTCGCTGATCCACGCGATCCTGGAGGAGTTCTTCCGCACCCTCCTGGCGGCGGCCCGGCCGGCGCTCGCCGAGACCTACACGCAGGCCGACCGCGAGCTCCTCGAGCAGCTCGCCCGGCAGCATTTCGAGAGGGTCGAGTCTCTGGGTCAGACCGGCTACCGGTTGGCCTGGCTCAATGAGCAGACCGCGATCCTGCTCGACCTCCGGACCGTGCTCACCAAGGACGAGGAGTTCCGGACCCGGTTCGCCGTCAAGCCCGAGTTCTTCGAGCAGGGCTTCGGCTGGGCCGAGGGCTGGCCGGCGGCCGAGGTCGCTCTCGCCGACGGGACGGTCGTCCGCCTCCGCGGCTACATCGACCGGGTCGACCTCGGCGCGGGCGAGGCCTACGTCACCGACTACAAGACCGGGTCCAACTACGGCAAGAAGGACTTCGAGGACGACCCGGTCGTGGCCGGCACCAAGGTCCAGCTCGCCGTCTACTCGAATGCGGTCCGGCGCTTCCTGGAGGAGCGCGGAGCGGCCGCCGGCGAGGTCACCGCCTCCTACTGGTTCATCTCGACCAAGGGCAACTTCCTGCGCACCGAGGTCTCCGGTGGCGAAGCTGCCGACACGCGGCTGGCCGAGATCATGGGAGTCGTCAACGAGGGATTGACCGCCGGCGCCTTCCCCCAGGTCCCGGGCGAGGACCAGGGCGGGATCCCCAAGCGGCCCGCCTTCGCCAACTGCGTCTTCTGCGACTACCACCGGATCTGTCCGACCGGCCGCGACCAGATCCGTGAACGCAAGCGGGACCAGCCGGGCGCCTCCCTCCACCAGCATCTGGTCCGGTCGTGATCGTCCAGGTTCCCGCCGACGACGACGTCCGCCAGCGCCTCCGGCAGGATTTCGACACCACCTTCTTCGTCGAGGCGGGTGCGGGCACGGGCAAGACCACGACCCTTGTCAACCGGATCGTCGCCCTGGTGGCGGAGGGGCGGCTCAGCACCGCCGGGCTGGTCGCCATCACCTTCACCGAAGCCGCTGCCGCCGAGCTTCGCGCCCGCGTTCGGGAGGGCCTCGAGAAGGCGGGCACCCCGGAGACGGCCGCCGCCGCGGCCTCCCTCGAAGAGGCCTCGATCGACACCATCCACTCGTTCGCGGCGTCGCTGCTCCGGACCTACCCGCTGGAGGCCGGCCTGCCCCCCAACTTCGACACCCTCGACCAGATCGAGCAGGACCTGGAGTTCCGGGAGCGGTTCCGGAGCTGGTTCGAGGCCGCCGCGCTCCGCGACCTGCCCAGCATCTCGATCAAGAACGCGCTTCTTCTCGGCCTCAGCCCCGACCGGATCGAGGGCGTCGCGCGGGCTCTCCACGAGCACTACGACCTTCTCGACTCGGGTGCCTCCTGGCCCGCTCCGCCGCCCCAGCCCGCCCTGCCCGCGGCGGCCCAGCTCGCCGCTCGGCTGCGCGGCCTCGCCGCGTACCGGGACGACTGCCTCGACACCTCCGACCGGATGTACGACCGCATGGGCGACCTCTTCATGTCGGCCGAGCGGCTCGAGGAGGCGGACACCGAGGGCAAGGCGCTCAACGCGCTGCTTCTTCTGGACGGCTTCCACCTCAAGATCGGCAAGAAGGCGAACTGGCGGGCGGACAGCCTCTGGCGGCTCCGCAACGAGCTCGGCGAGTGCCTCGAAGAGGCGGCGACGATCCTCGCCAGCCGCCGGGCGGAGATCCTCAACGGGTTGCTCAAGGCCCTCCGCGACTTCGTCCTCGAGTACGCCGCCGAGCGCCGCCAGCGGGGCGTCGCCACCTTCCACGACCTCCTGACCTGGGCTCGTGACCTGCTTCGGGACCATCCCGATGTGAGAGCCCGGGCCCAGGCCCGCTGGTCGCGCATCTTCATCGACGAGTTCCAGGACACCGATCCGCTCCAGGCCGAGATCGCCTTCTACCTCGCGGCACGGCCCGACCAGCCCTTCCCCGCTCTCTGGCTCGATGCCGAGCTGGTCCCCGGGAAGCTCTTCCTGGTCGGCGATCCCAAGCAGTCGATCTACCGCTTCCGGCGAGCCGACATCGCGCTTTACCAGAAGATCCAGCAGCGCGTCGGCGAGGATGTGGCGCTGGTCCAGAACTTCCGCTCGGTTCCCGCCGTGATCGAGTTCGTCAACTCCCACTTCGGGGCCGCGATGCACTTCGAGCCGGACGTTCAGCCCGAGTACCGGGCGCTGGTGGCGGAGCCCAGCCGCGAGGGCGGCCTCTGGTCGTTCGGCGCCGAGGTCGCGGGCGTCAAGCAGCCCGAGATCTGGCGCCGGGAGGCGGAGGATGTCGCCCGCAGCTGCCGGGTGGTGAAGGACCAGGGCTGGCGCGTCCGGGGCCGGGACGGGAACCTCCGGGCCGCCGGCTGGCAGGACATCTGCGTCCTGATCCCCACCCGCACCAACCTGCGCAAGTTGGAACGCGCGTTCGAGACCTGGGGCGTGCCCTACCGGCTCGAGAGCGGAGAGCTGATCGTCATGACCCAGGAGGTGCGCGAGCTCGTCTCCTGCCTCCGCGCCATCGACGATCCGTCCGACCAGGTGGCGCTGGTGGCGGCGCTCCGATCGCCCGCCTTCGGCTGCAGCGACGCGGAGCTGGCGATCTGGCGCGACACCGGCGGACGCTTCAGCTACGAGGCGCCGGGCGATGGCCAGGCGCCCCGGGTTCGGGACTCCCTGCTCGAGCTCGCCGAGCTCCACCGGCTCCGCCACGACCTCTCGGTGCCGGCCCTCGTCGAGACCTTCATCGATCGCCGCCTGCTGGTTGCCCAGGGTTTCGGCCAGCCCCGGCCGCGGGAGACCTGGCGCCGCTACCGCTACGTCGCCAAGCGGGCGCGGGACTTCGCCGGCACCGGCCGCGCGACGCTGCGCTCCTTCGTCGAGTGGATGGAGGGGTTGGAGCGCGAGCAGTACCACGACTCCGGTGTGGCCGCCGCCGAGGAGGACGACGAGGCGGTTAGGGTGCTGACCATCCACGGCGCCAAGGGGCTCGAGTTCCCGGTCGTGATCATGACCGGGTGGGGCTCGAGCCGCCGTCCCCAGCGCACCCAGGTGATCCCCGACCGCATCCAGGGCCGGCTCGAGGTCGGGATCGGCGAAAGCTGGCGGACCCCGGGCTACCAGCTGGCGGCCGAGCGGGAGAAGCGGGCCGACCTGGCCGAGGCGGTCCGCCTCACCTATGTCGCCGCGACGCGAGCCCGCGATCACCTGGTCCTGAGCCTCTGGCGGAAGGAGGCGTGGTCGGAGGACCCTCCCACCCAGGCGGGTGCGTTCGAGGAGAGCCTCGACTCCGGCGGGCTCGGGCTGCGCCAGGACCTCGAGGCGGCGGAGCGACCGGCCGCGCCGGTCGCGGTGGCGCTGGCGCAGCCCTCCGCCGAGCAGCATCGAGAGGCCGAGGTCGCCTGGCTCCGGCAGCGCGGCGAGCTGGTCCGGGCGCTGGGCGGCGTGCGGCTGACCACCGCCACCGGCCTCGCCCGCGAGGCCGACCCCGACCAGGAGCCGGACGAGGTCGCGATCCTGCGCCGCGGCCGGGGTGGAACCAGCTTCGGCCGGGCCGTCCACGGGGTGCTCCAGGTGGTGCCCCTCGACACCCTCGCCGGGATCGAGGAGCTGGCGCGCGCCCAGGCAGCCGCGGAGGGCATCGCCGCGCGCGTGCCCGCCGTCGTCGAGGCGGTCCGCCGGGTCGGCGCCTCGGAGCCGGTCCAGGCCGCGATCGCCGCCGGCCGGCTCTGGCGCGAGGTCCCCGTCGGCGCCGAGGAGTCGGGCGTGATCGTCGAGGGCTTCATCGACCTTCTCTACGAGACCCCAGCTGGCTTGCGAGTCGTCGACTACAAGACCGACAACGCCACCGCGGCCGAGATCGACCGGCGCTTCCGCCACTACCGCCTCCAGGGCGGCGCCTACGCCCTCCTCCTCGAGCGGGCGACCGGCCGCGCCGTGGCCGGGGTGGACTTCGTCTTCTCGGCGACGGGGCAGGTCCGCTCGATCGCCGGCGCCGAGCTCGCGACGCTGGTCGGCGAGGTCCGCTCCCGGCTAGCGCAGGGCCCGGCCGCTGAGGAGGAAGATGACCGCGATCCCGGCGGCGGCGAGGAGCGCGCGCGCGACGCCCCCGGCAGCCACCCGCGCCGCGGTCTCGCGAGCGCTCGCGCGCTCGATGACGTCGCGGACGTCCTCGTGCCCGTACTTCAGCGCGCCGGCAAGGTCGGCGTGCCCGGGCCGCAGCCGCGTCACCGCATCCGGCGGCTCGGCGAGCGCGGCCACGCTCATCACCCGCTCCCAGTTCGGTGCGTCCCGGTTCGCGATCCAGAGCGCGATCGGGCCGCCGGTGGTGCGGCCGTGGCGGACGCCGCCGGTGATCTGCGCCGCGTCACGCTCGATCTTTTGCCGCCCGCCGCGGCCGTACCCGAGCTGGCGGCGGCGCAGGTCCGCGTCGATGGCCGCCGGGTCGATCGCCAGGCCGGCGGGCACCCCGTCAACGATGACGGTGAGGCCGGGCCCGTGGCTCTCGCCGGCGGTGAGAAAGCGCATCAGTGGAGGCCGACCGCGCGGCGCATCGCCGCGATCGGCGCGACGGTCCCGGGTCCAGATCGCGAACGCGAGCGCGCCCTGGTGCACGAGCATCGGCAGCCCGCTCAGCACCTCGCAGCCTCCGGAACGGGCGCGGGCGACCAGCGGCGTGTCGGTCGCGGTCGGGATGAGGTCGATGACCGCGAGGCGTGCCGGCAGTGCCATCCCGGCGAGCGGATCCTCCCCGTGCAGGCCGAGCGCGGTCGTATTCACCACGACGTCGGCGCCGGCGACCGCCCACGGCGGGAGCCAGTCGACGACCTCCGGCCGCCAGGCCCCGCCGGCGGTCGGGAACGTCCGCGCGAGCTGTTCGGCGCGCGCGCGGGTGCGGTTCGC
>DIZV01000008.1:3186-3873 GCA_002427995.1 Chloroflexi bacterium UBA6019 | reverse complement strand
AGGAAGGCCACCGGGGCGTCCTGAACCAGCAGCTGCTGGGCCTGGGCGTAGAGCTGGAGGCGGCGGTTGGGTTCGGCCGCTCCGTCCGCAGCCCTTACCAATTGGTCGAAGGCCGGGCTCGAGTAGCGGCTCCACTGGGAGAAGTCCTCGGTCCGGAAGAGGTCGAGGAAGTTCTGCTCGTCGGGGTAGTCGGCCCGCCACCCGCCCGGGAGCTGAAATTGGAAATCGCCACTCTGAAGGGCGGCCGTGACATCCGGGCTGGGCTTCACGTCGAGAGTCACCTGGATCCCGAGGTGGTCCTTCAGCTGGGTGGCCACGAAGGTCGCCAACCGCCGGTCGGCGGGGAGGTCGCGGACCAGCAGGTGGACGTCCCCGAGAGCGGCCGGGGCGACCCCGGAGGAGTCGAGGGTCGCCCGAGACCCGGTCGCGTCGAAGCGCTGCGCGGCGAGCGCCGACCGGTAGTCCTTGAGCCCCTTGGGCACCGGGCCGGCGCTCGCCAGCGCCGGTAGGTCGAGCTGAGTCGCGACCAGCTGGTCACGGTCGATCGCCTGGGCGAAGGCGAGGCGGACCCGGTCGTTGTCGAAGGGCGCCCGGTGCACGTTGAACTGGGCCCAGGTCTGGGCCAGCAGCGGCACCCGGACCAGGTCGCGGCCCAGCTCGGGGTCCCTCCCGACCGCGGCGGCGCTC
>DIZV01000008.1:0-3120 GCA_002427995.1 Chloroflexi bacterium UBA6019 | reverse complement strand
CGCGCGGGCGCGCCCGCGGGCACGCTCGCCACCCATTTGAAGTCCGGCGCGGGATGGTCGAGCTGGACGACCAGGGTGCGATCATCCGCCGCCTTGAGACCGAGGCCGTCAAGGAAGGCGGGGATCTTGGCGGCGTCCTTCCGAGGGTCGAGAAGGGCGTAGCCGGAAGCGTTTTTCAAGCGTTGTTCGAGCAGGTCCGCGACCGGGCTGTTCACCCGGGGGTCGAGGATCCGCCGCCAGCCGAGCACGAAATCCTGGGCCCGGACCGGCACGCCGTCGCTCCAGGCGCCGTTGGGGCGGAGATGGAAGGTGTAGACGAGCCCATCGGCGGAAACGTCGTAGGACTCGGCCGCCGCCGGCTCGACGTCAGAGAGGTCGGGCCGGGGCTTGAGCAGCGCCTCGAAAGCGGTTCGGGCGACGCCCGAGTCGGAGGGTGGTGTGAGTGCCGGGTCGAGGCTCGCCGGCAACGCGGCGACCGCCACCCGCAGGGTCTGGACCGGCGGGCTGGCGGTCGGGAGGATCTGCGGCGGCTGGGCCGCCTGGCATGCCGCCAGGAGCGGCAGCAGGAGGCTCGCGCCCAGCAGCTGGCGGGGACGCATGCGTCCCTACGTTAGGCGGATAACGAGAAGGAATGCCGCCAGCAAAAGCAGGATCACGCCGGCCGCCTTCTCCGAGCGCTCACGCCCGGTCTCGCTGATCCGGGAGCCGAGTCGAAGGCCGAGCTGGCTCGCCAGCACCGCCTGCAGAGCGATCAGGACCAGGGCGGGCACCACCGGCAGGTGAAGAAGGCCGAGGGAGACGCCGAGGGCGAGCTCGTCGAGGCTGATCGAGAGGCCGAGGCCGATAGCGGCAAACCCGCGCGCACGGCCGAGGGAGGCCAGCCGCTCCTCCTCCCGGTCCTCCCCGCCCGGCCGCAGGATCCAGAGGCCAAGGCCGGCAAGGAGCGCGATCGCCAGGTACTCGGCGGCGCCACCGGCGAACCTCCCGGCAAGGTTTCCGGCGAACAGCCCGAGGACCGGCATCGCGACCTCGAAACCGGCCATCAGCAGGCTCACCCGGAGGCGGTCCTTCTCCGGTAGGCCGGCGGCGCCGAGCGCCGCCGACACAGCGAAGGTGTCGAGGCAGAGCGGGAAGACGAGGACGACCAGGGTCGCGATCGCGCCCGCGGTCATTTCGAGCCGGCCCCGCGGCCGCGGTTAATCGCCGCCCAGGGGCTCCAATTCATGGCGCGGGTCTTGGATTTCGCGCTCCGACTCGAGCACGTCCTCCGCCGGTTCCGCGGCGGTTTCCTTCTCACCGTAAGCGCGGACTTCCTTACCGGCTTTCTCGATCGCGGGCGTGACGAACCCGCTCTCCTTTTCGAGCTGCTGGGTACGGTCCGCGAAGTGGCAGGCCGCGTAGTGGCCGTCCGCCTTCAGCTCCCAGGCGGGGTCCTGCTCCGAGCAGATCGGGAACTGGGCGATCGGGCAGCGGGTGTGGAAGCGGCAGCCGGTGGGCGGGTTGATCGGGCTCGGTACATCACCGGTCAGGATCAGTCGGTTGCGGTGCTGGCGGGGGTCGGGCTTGGGGATGGCGGAGAGCAGGAACCGCGTATAAGGATGCTTCGGGCTCTTGAAGAGCTTCTCGGTCGAGGCCATCTCGACCAGCTTGCCGAGGTACATGACGCCGACCCGGTCGCTGATGTGCTGGACCACGCTCAGGTTGTGGGAGATGAAGAGGTAGGTCAGCTGGAGCTCGTCCTTCAGGTCCGCCATCAGGTTCAGGACCTGGGATTGGATCGAGACGTCGAGGGCGGACACCGGCTCGTCGGCGACGACGAACTTGGGCTGCAGGACGAGGGCGCGGGCGAGGCCGATGCGCTGCCGCTGGCCGCCGGAGAACTCGTGCGGGTAGCGGTTGATGTAGTAGCGGCGGAGCCCGACCTTGTCGAGGATGGCGGCCACCCGCTCCTCCCGCTGGTGCCGGTCACGCACGCCCATGTTGGCGAGGCCCTCACCGATGATCTCGCCGATCGGCAGCCGCGGATTGAGGGAGGCGTAGGGGTCCTGGAACACGATCTGCATGTCCGACCGCGTCTTCTTCAGCTCGCCGGCCTTCATGTGGGTCAGGTCGCGGCCCTCGAACTCGATCGTCCCGCTGGTGGGCTCGATCAGCCGGAGCAGGAGGCGGCCGGTCGTCGTCTTGCCGCAGCCGCTCTCGCCGACGAGGCCGAACACCTCGCCGGCCTGGACGTCGAAGCTGACGTCGTCGACCGCCTTCACCTCGGCGACCGTCCGCTGGAGCACGCCTCCCCGGAGCGGAAAGTACTTGACCAGGTTGTGAACGCTGACGAGCGGCTTGGCGCCGCCCGCGGCCGGCGACTCCGAGGCTGTCTCGGCCACCTAGCTGGCCCTCTCCCTGGGCAGCGCCGGCTTGGCTTCGGTACCCGGCTCGATCTCGTCGCCGTAGAGGTAGCAGGCGGCCTCGTGGCCTTCGCCCTGGTCCATCAGGGCCGGGAACGCGGTCGGGCACTTGTCGAAGGCGTGCGGGCAGCGGGGGGCGAAGAGGCAGCCGGGCGGCAGGTTGAACGGGTGGGGCACCGTCCCCTTGATGACGTTGAGGCGCTTGCCCTTGGTGCCCTGGCCGGGGATGGAGGCGAGCAGGCCCTGGGTGTAGGGGTGGAGCGGCTTCTCGAAGATCTGCTCCACCGTGCCCCGCTCGACCACCTTGCCGGCGTACATCACGACGACGTCCTGCGCCATCTCGGCGATCACCCCGAGGTCGTGGGTGATCAGCATGATCGCCATCTTTTTCTGCTCCTGGATGCCCCGGAGCAGCTCCAGGATCTGGGCCTGGATGGTGACGTCAAGGGCTGTCGTCGGCTCGTCGGCGATCAGGCAGCTTGGGATCGCAGCTCAGCGCCATGGCGATCATCACGCGCTGGCGCATGCCGCCCGAGAGCTCGTGCGGGTAGTCCTTGACGCGCCGCTCGGCGCCGGCGATGCCGACCAGCTTGAAGAGCTCGACCGCCCGATTCTTCGCTTCCCGGTCGCTCATGCTCAGGTGCTGGCGGACCGCCTCGGCCACCTGCTCGCCGCAGGTGAAGACCGGGTTGAGGGAGGTCATCGGCTCCTGGAAGAT
>DIZV01000078.1:2271-5192 GCA_002427995.1 Chloroflexi bacterium UBA6019 | reverse complement strand
ACGATGTGTATAAGAGACAGCGCCCCCGCCACGCCGACGCCGGCAGCCACCGCGCCGCAGGTCCGGCCGGCCGCCGTCGCCGCTTCGATCGCGCAGGCCGTCGCCGACCCGGCATTGGGCGACCGGCTACTCGCCGAGGTCGTCGACGGCTCGACCGGGGCCGTGCTCTACAACCGGCTTGGCTCGACGCCTTCAGCGCCGGCCTCGACCGCCAAGCTGCTGACCGCGGCCGCGCTGCTCACCGTCCGCGCGCCCACCGACCGGATCACGACCAAGGTGGTTGCGGGCGCAGTGGGCACGGTCGTGCTCGTCGGCGGCGGTGACCCCACGCTCACCGGAGCTCCCGCCGGGCAACCCGGCGGGTACGCCGGCGCGGCCCGGATCAGCGAGCTTGCCAGGCAGTTGCACCGTGCGCTCGCCGCTTCCCACGGGAGCATCCACCGGATCGTCGTCGACGACTCGCTGTTCACCGGGCCGGCGATCTCGCCAGACTGGGCGGCCGAGGACGTGCCGAGCGACTTCGCCTCGGCGATCACCGCGGTCATGGCCGACGGCGGCCGCGACACACCCGGCGACGCGATCCGCAGTGCGACGCCCGACCTTGCCGCAGGCAGTGAACTGGCCGTGGCCCTGAACGTCCCGGCCGCGCAGGTCACCCGCGGCACGGCGAGAGCCGGTGCCAAGGTGCTCGCCAAGGTCGAGTCCGCGCCGATGTCGGACCTGGTCGAGCAGATGCTGCAGGCCTCGGACAACGTGATCGCCGAGTGCCTCGCCCGCCAGGTTGCGCTCGCTTCGGCCAAACCGGCCTCGTTCACCGGGGCGGTGGCCGCGACCCGCTCGGCACTCGCCCGGCTCGGCGTCGACCCAGGCGCCGGCATGCACGACGGCAGCGGGCTCGCGGCGAACGACCGGGTCAGCGCCGCGGCCCTCGCCGGTGTGCTGCGCCTCGTTGT
Organism: Chloroflexi bacterium UBA6019; assembly: GCA_002427995.1. Classification (GTDB taxonomy): domain Bacteria; phylum Chloroflexota; class Dormibacteria; order Dormibacterales; family Dormibacteraceae; genus UBA6019. Next base: position 4,239 of record DIZV01000078.1, on the reverse strand, counting down.
CGGTGCCGCGCACCCGGCCCTGCACGACATCGTCACGGCGCTGCCGGTCGCCGCGTGGAGCGGGACGCTCACCGGCCGCTACCTGCCCGGCTCGGCAGGTGCGCGCGGTGCCGGCGTCGTCCGGGCCAAGACCGGGACCCTCACCGCCGTCTCCACGCTCGCCGGGATCGTCCACGACGCGGACGGCCGATTGCTCGTGTTCGCCCTGCTCGCCGACCGGGTGGCCCCCGGCCTGCTGGCTACCCGTGCGGCCGAGGCGGCGCTGGACCGCATCGCCGCCACGCTCGCGGGCTGTGGCTGCCGCTGATCGCAGTGTCGCGTCAGGTAGCGGCACGTAGTGTGTTCGGACATGAGCTCGCTCATCGATTGGGACGTCGCCGTTCGGGCGGCGAAGCGCCTCAGCCCGCCGCCACCGAAGGTCTCGCGGCACGAGGCCGACGACGCTGTCGGCGAGCTGTACCAGGCGACCTCGCTGGCCGCCGGTCACGTCGCCGAGCTGACGCGGCTGGTCGAGCCGCCCGTCAGCGCGATCACCAGGGTCGTCGACCGGGGCGCCTGGATCGAGACCAACGCCGGCGCCATGCGCACGCTCATGACTCCGCTCGTCGACAAGCTGGCCGCCGCCAACGCGGTGGGCCGGGTAGCCGAGAGCATCGGCGGGCGCCTGACCGGCATCCAGGTCGGGCTGGTCCTCGGCTTCCTGTCCGGCAAGGTGCTCGGGCAGTTCGAGTTCTTCGACCGTCCCGGCGGTCAGTTGCTGCTCGTCGCACCGAACTTGGTTGCCGTCGAGCGACAGCTCAAGGTCGATCCCGCCGATTTCCGGCTGTGGGTCTCCCTGCACGAGGTCACCCACCGGGTGCAGTTCACCGCCGTGCCGTGGCTACGGCAGCACATGCTCGACGAGGTCGCCGCACTCACCGACGCCGTCGATACCGACCCCGCGGCAATGCGCCGCAGGCTGTCCGGCGCCGTGGGCGAGCTGGTGAAGGTGATCCGCGGCCAGGGCGACGGCTCCGGGCTGATCGCCGTGGTCGCCACGCCCGAGCAGCGCGTGATCCTCGAACGGGTCACGGCGTTCATGTCGTTGGTCGAGGGGCACGCCGAATACGTGATGAACGCCGTCTCGCCCGATGTCATCCAGACCCAGCCGGCCATCGAGAAGCGGTTCGCGCAGCGCCGCCGCAAGGGCGGTAATCCGCTGGACCGGCTGCTGCGCAAGCTGCTGGGCATGGAGGCCAAGGCGCGCCAGTATGTCGACGGGTCGGCGTTCGTGCGGACGGTGGTCGACCGCGTCGGCCTCGACGACTTCAACGCGATCTGGACCTCACGCGAGACGCTGCCGACCAAGGCCGAGATCGCCGAGCCGGGGCGCTGGATCGCCCGCGTCCACGCCTGAGCCGCGGGAGGGCGGGGGCTGATGGGGCCGCATCCGGCGCTCGCCGAGGTGCGCCGCGCCGTCCGCACCGCGCTGGCCGCACCGGACGGGCCTGTCCTCGTCGCCTGCTCCGGCGGTGCTGACTCCCTCGCGCTGGCCGCAGCGACCGCCTTCGAAGCACCGCGGCTCGGGCTTCAGGCCGGTCTGGTCATCGTCGATCACGGCCTGCAGCCCGGTTCGGCCGAGCACGCCGCGCGGGTCGCCGCGATCGGTTACGAGCTGGGCTTGGACCCAGTGGAGACACTGCGCGTCACGGTGGGCGCCGACGGCGGCCCGGAGGCCGCAGCCCGCACGGCTCGCTACGCCGCCCTCGACGCCGCTTCGGCGGCCCTCGGCGCCCGCCTGTTGCTGGGGCACACCCTCGACGACCAGGCCGAGACCGTCCTGCTCGGCCTCGGGCGCGGCTCTGGCCCGCGTTCGATCGCGGGCATGCGCGCGGCCGATGGGCGCTACCTGCGACCGCTGCTGGGTGTCCGCCACGCGACAACCGTGGCCGCCTGCACCGCGCTCGGCCTGGAGCCCTGGGACGATCC
>DIZV01000078.1:384-2043 GCA_002427995.1 Chloroflexi bacterium UBA6019 | reverse complement strand
CTGGCCCGCACTGCCGCACTCGTCCGTGACGACCTCGACGCCCTCGACCACATTTCCTCGATGATCTCGGCCGAAGCTGCGAGTTCTGACACCTCTGACCGAGATCATGACGGGTTGGACGTGGTGGCCCTGGCGAACCTGCCGCGGGGCGTCCGTACCCGGCTGCTGCGGGACTGGGCCCGTCGTCAGGGCGCCGGGCCGCTCAGCGCCGCGCACACGGCTGCGTTGGACGCGCTGGTCACCGAATGGCATGGCCAGGGCCCGCTCGACCTGCCGGGCGGTCGCGCCGCGAGGGAGTCTGGGAAACTCGTCATGAACCCCCCGCCCCGCTATCCGCAGGAGTAGCCGCGTGTCCGAGCTTGACGTCGACATCGAAGCCGTGGTGGTCTCCGCCGACGCGATCCGGGAGAGGATCGCGGAGCTGGCCAGCGCGATCGACGCCGACTACGCGACGCGCGAGCCGCTGCTCGTCGGCGTGCTCAAGGGCGCGGCGATGTTCATGTCCGACCTCGCCCGCGCGCTCGAGCGGCCGTCGACGATGGAGTTCATGGCGGTCAGCTCCTACGGCAGCGCGACGACCTCGTCAGGGGTGGTGCGCATCCTCAAGGACCTCGACCGCGACATCACCGGCGCCCACGTGCTGATCGTCGAGGACATCATCGACTCCGGGCTGACGCTCTCGTGGCTGCTGAAGAACCTCGCCAGCCGCCAGCCGGCGACCGTCGAGATCGTCACCCTGCTGCGCAAGCCCGAAGCCGTCAAGGTCGACGTTCGGGTCAAGTACGTGGGCTTCGACATCCCCAACGAATTCGTCGTGGGTTACGGCCTCGATTACGCTGAGAGGTACCGCGATCTGCCCTATATCGGGCGGCTCCAGCCGTCGGTTTACGGCGGCTGACGTGTACCGTCCGTAAGGGAATCCGACGGTCTGAAGCAGGAGGAACGCGGGCGGCCTGCCGTTCGTGATAAACGATATGAACCGCAAGCGAATTCTCCGGTCATGGTGGCTGTGGGCTGCCCTGATCCTCGTCGGTTTCCTGGTGCTGCCGTCCCTGCTGTCCAGCGGTAGTGCCTACCAGGGGGTGAACACCTCCGACGCCATCAGCCAGATCACCTCGGGCAACGTCACCAAGGCGACCGTGAAGGACAAGGAGCAGACGCTCCAGCTGGACCTGACCAAGTCGTTCAAGGGTCACGACAAGATCACCACCCAGTACCCGTCCAACTCCTCGGACGAGATCTTCGCCGACCTGGAGAAGGCGAAGTCGGGCAACGCGCCGCTGAACTTCAACACCAAGGTCAGCAAGCAGAACTCCTGGGTGTCGCTGCTGGTCGGCCTGCTGCCCATCCTGCTGATCGTCGGCGTGTTGTTCTTCGTCATGAGCCAGGTGCAGGGCGGCGGCAACCGGGTAATGAGCTTCGGCCGAAGCAAGGCCAAGCTCGTCAACAAGGACACCCCGAAGACCACGTTCGCCGACGTTGCCGGGGCCGACGAGGCGATTGAGGAACTTGACGAGATCAAGGAGTTCCTCGCCAACCCCGCCAAGTTCCAGGCGATCGGCGCCAAGATTCCCAAGGGCGTCCTGCTCTACGGCCCGCCCGGAACCGGAAAGACGCTGCTCGCGCGCGCCGTCGCCGGCGAGGCGGGCGTGCCGTTCT
>DIZV01000078.1:0-128 GCA_002427995.1 Chloroflexi bacterium UBA6019 | reverse complement strand
GCCTCGCGGGTGCGTGACCTGTTCGAGCAGGCCAAAGGCAACGCGCCGTCGATCATCTTCGTCGACGAGATCGATGCGGTCGGCCGGCACCGCGGCGCCGGCATGGGCGGCGGTCACGACGAGCGTGA
>DIZV01000099.1:2683-3335 GCA_002427995.1 Chloroflexi bacterium UBA6019 | reverse complement strand
TCGCCGAGCAGGATGAAGAACTGGGAGCCGCTGACGCCCGCCGCGCTGGAGGCCATGGCGACCGACGCGGTCTTCCAGGGTGCCGGGTTGGTCTCATTGGGAAGCTTGTAATTGGGTCCGCCGGTGCCATTTCCGAGAGGGTCGCCGCCCTGCACGACAAAGCCGGGCTCCACCCGGTGGAAGGTCAGGCCGTCGTAGTAGTGGGCCTGCCCGAGGCAGACGAAGTTGTTCACGGTGGCCGGGGCCTGCTTTGGCTTGAGGGCGATCGTGAAGGAGCCGCGGCTGGTGTTGACGCGGGCCGTGTAAGCCTTGCTCACGTCGATCTGCATCGGGGGCGGCGAATTCTGCTGGTTCAAGGCGGTGCGGGTGAGATTCTGGCAGACGCCCGTGCTCGGCTGCGTCGCGGCCGTCGACGGCGTGCCGGCGGTCGAGCCACCCGACCCGGTGTCGCACGCGGCCAGCGCGAGGAGGGCGAGCAGCAGGAGGGCGCGGGTCACCGGGCCGGCTCCCGGCCCCCGACGGTGATGACCACCGCGAGGACCAGCGCTACCGCCGCCATCGTGAAGAGTCCGGTCGAGACGCTCAGCACACCCGCAATGGTGCCAGCCAGGAGGGGTCCGAGGCCGAACCCGAGCGCGGTGGCGCTGGCGCT
>DIZV01000099.1:0-2535 GCA_002427995.1 Chloroflexi bacterium UBA6019 | reverse complement strand
AGCGCCGCGCCGATGAAGAGGCCGCCGAGGAAGGTGGCGGCGATGACCAGGAAGATCGAGGGGGCGAGGCCCATCGCGACCAGCGCGGCCGCGGCGAGGACGGCAGCCCCGGCCGCGAGCCGGCGGTATCCGGTGCTCACCGCGAGCCGCGAGTAGCCGATTCCGGCCAGCGCGCTGGCCACCCCGGAGGCGGCGAAGGCGACCCCGGTCGCGCCGGCGGCGAAGCCGGGGGCGAGCTGGAGCAGGCGGAGTGAGATCAGCGGCTGGCCGCCGCTCCAGCTGATCTGGAGCAGCGACTGCGAGACGAGCAGCACCAGCACGGCGGCGGCCGTGCCCGGGCCGGCGAGGCGGAGCACGTCGCGCAGCGAGGCCCGGCCGGTCTCGACCCGGCGGACGATGGGCGCCTCCCGGACGCCGAAGAGGACCGGCAGCGACGCCACCAGGAGCAGCACGCCGCCGCCCAGGAAGACGTAGCGGAGGTTGATGTAGTTGGCGGCGATGCCGCCGGCGAAGGGCCCCACCGCGCTGCCCAGGGCGACCGCCGAGCTGAGGATGCCCATCGCCCTCCCGACGTGCTCGCGGGGCGTTCCCGTGGCCACGATGGTCGTTGTCGCCGCGACCGTGCCCGAGGCGGCGCCCTGGAGCGCGCGCAGCACGACCAGCTCGAGCGGGTTGCGGGCCAGGGCCAGGGCGGCGACCGTGAGGCCGCCGCCGATCATCGCCCGGAGCAGCATCGACTTGCGGCCGTAGCGGTCGGCCAGGCTGCCCCAGAGCGGGCTGACCAGCGCCGAGGTGAGCCCGGTGACGCTTCCCGACGCGCCGGTCCAGAGCGCCAGCTCGCGAGCGTTGTGAACGCCCAGGTTGTGGCTCAGGTAGAGCGGGATGAAGGGGAAGCAGAAGGCGAAGCCGAAGATCGCCGTGAACTGGGCGAAGAAGAGGATGAAAAGGTTCCGGCGCCAGTCGACCGGCGGACGTGGAGCCGGCATGTTGCCGCTCAGGCGAGCGCCTCGAAGAGCCGCATGGGGCCGATCGGCAGCTCGTTGACCACCGCCTCCGGCCGCAGCTGGCGAATGGCGTCCTCGACGGCGTTGGCGATCGCGGCCGGCACCGGCACGGTGCCGCTCTCGCCCGCCCCCTTGAAGCCCTCGGGGTTGGCCGGGGTGGGGGTTCCCATCGCGAGCAGCCGTGGCTCCACGGTCAGCTCGGGGGCGCTGGCGATCGTGTAGTCGAGGAAGCTGGCGGTCTGGAAGCCACCGTCGGGCTGGTAGATCAGCTCCTCGAAGAGGGCATAGCCGAGGCCGTGCGCATAGCCGCCCTGGAGCTGTCCCTCGACCAGCAGCGGGTTGATCGCGCGGCCGGTGTCGTGGGCGATCACGTAGCGGACGATCTCAACCGAGCCGGTCGTGGGATCGACGTCGACGACCGCCGCATGGCAGCCGCTGGAGTAGGCGTTGGGCAGCGGCGGCTGGAAGGTCTCGACGACGTCGAGCCCGGCCTCGGGTACGACCTCGGCGGCGGGAATCGAGCTGCTCGGAGCCCCCTTGACGCTGACGACGCCGTCCTCGAGGACCAGGTCGGCGATGTCCGCCTCCAGCTTCTCGGCCGCGTGCTCGAGCAGCCAGCGCCGGGCCGACTGAGCCGCCAGCGAGGAGGCGTTGCCGACCTGGACGGCGGTCCGGCTGCCGGCGGTCATCTCGCCGTGCTCGACGGCACGGGTGTCGCCGGCGACGACCCGGACCCGTTCGAGCGGCCAGCCGAGCCGCTCGGCGACGACCTGCGCCGTGGTGGTGAGGTGACCCTGGCCCTGCGGCGTGGAGCCGATGTAGGCGGTCGCGATGCCGTCGCGGCCGACGTGAACGCGGGCCTGCTCGCTGCCGAAGCCACTTGACTCGACACAGCAGGCGATCCCGACCCCGCGGTACCTGCCGTCGGCGCGCGGCCCGGCTGCCTGCTCCTCGCGCACCTGCCGGTAGCCGATCTCCTCGAGCGCGGCCGCGAGCAGCGCCGGGTAGTCGCCGGAGTCGTAGATGACGGTCTGCCGCCCGGCCGGGAACCCGGTGTCGAACGGCATCTGGGCCGCCTCGACCAGGTTCCGCCTCCGGATCTCTGCCGGGTCGAGTCCCAGCCGTCGGGCCATCCGGTCCATCAGCCGCTCGATCACGAAGTTCCCGACCGGGCGGCCGCCGCCGCGGACGAACCCGGTCGACGCGGCGTTGGTGTGGACCAGCGTCGCCTGGAAATGGATCGCCGGCAGCCGGTAGGCGGAGAGCATGTGGGCGATCATCAGCCCGGGTTGAGCTGGGCCCGAGGCGGGAAAGGCGCCGACGTCATGCCACATCCGGCCCCGGAGACCGCGGAGCCTCCCGTCGGGGTCGGCGGCGAGGTCGACCTCGAACGTCGAGCCGTGGGCGGCGGGCTCCCATTGGTCCATGAGCCGGCTGCTGGCCACCACGGCGCTCAAGGGTAACCCCGAGGCGATGCTCTTGGCCAGGGTCATGATGTCGGGCACGACCCCGGTGTCTGTCTCTTATACAC
>DIZV01000009.1 GCA_002427995.1 Chloroflexi bacterium UBA6019 | reverse complement strand
AGATGTGTATAAGAGACAGGACTGGCCCCGCTCGCGGCGACACCCGAATGGTTCGCCGAGCGCGGCCACCGGCTGATCCCCACCAGCGGCCCGCTCTCGGTCGGCGTGCCGGGCGCGCCGGCCACGATGGAGGAGCTTGCCGTCCGCTTCGGTCGGCTCGAGTTCGGCGACCATTTTGCCGCGGCATTGCGCCACGCCGACCGCGGCTTCCCGGTCTCGGCGCCCCTGGCGGCACTCTTCGCCGCCCACGCCGGGCGGCTCGATGGTGATCCGGAGTCACACCGGGTCTACGGAGCCGTCCGGGAAGGGGCGGTGCTGGTCCAGCCGGACCTTGCCCGGAGCATCGAGGCGATCGCGCTGGAGGGCTCCCGGGTCCTCTACCAGGGGCGCCTGGCCGAGGCGATCACCGCTTACCTGAGGCAGGCCGGCGGCCTGCTAACCCTGGAGGACCTGGCCGAAAACCGGGTCGATGTCTATGCCGCGCCCTCGGTCGACTACCGCGGCGACCGGGTCTACGAGACCGCGCCTCCGTCCCAGGGCTTCGTCGTCCTGGAGGAGCTGAAGATCCTCGAGCGGTTCGACCTCGGGAGCTTGGCTGAGGATGGCGAGGAGGCGATCCACCTCCTGGTCGAGGCGAACAAGCTGGCGATCGAGGACCGGCTCCGCTTCGCCGGCGACCCGCGGCTGGTCGAATGGGAACTCGGCCGCCTGCTCTCGGCCGAGCACGCGGAGGAGCGAGCCCGGCTGATCGACCGCGAGCAGGCCCGGGCGATGGCGCCGGTCGGCGCCGCCGGAGGCGACACGACCTACCTCTGCGTCGTCGACCGCGACGGCCTGGCCGTGTCCTTCGTGCACTCGCTCTCGCTCGCCTTCGGCGCCGCGGTGACCGTCCCCGGCACCGGCATCCTGCTCAACGACCGGGTCGGCCGCGGGTTCACGCTGGAGGCTGGGCACCCGAACCGCATCGCTCCTCACAAGCGGACCATGAGCACGCTCAACTGTTACCTCGTCACCCGTGACGGCAAGCCGGCAATCGTCGGCGGCACCCCGGGCGGCGACGGCCAGGTGCAGTGGAACCTCCAGGTGCTGAGCGCCATGCTCGATCACGGCAGCGATCCGCAGGCCGCCGTCTCGGCGCCCCGCTGGACGCATGGTCCGAGCACCGATCCGTGGACGCTCGACGCGCCCGAGACGCTGACCGTCGAGGAACGGCTGCCCGAGGCGACCCGGGCGGGACTCCGCCGGCGCGGGCACCCTGTCCGGACGGTCGGACCATGGCAGGCGGGCGGCTCGGCCCAGGTGATCGCGATCGAGCCCTCCGGCCTGCTCCGGGGAGGGTCGGATCCGCGCGGCGGCGGGCTCGCGCTCGGTCGCTGACCCGGCGCCTCAGTCCCCGGTGACGAGCACGATGGCCAGGCCGTCGTAGCCCTTGGCACCGACGGTCTGGATCGCCGCCGCTGTCACCCGCGGTTCGACGGCGACGATCTCGTTGAAGCGGCGGAGCCCGACGATGCTCGGGTCGCGGCTGTCTGGGTCGGCGATCGCGCCGCCCCGCACGACGTTGTCGACGATGACGAGGCTCCCGACCCGGGTCAGCTTGAGGGCCCAGGCGAAATACTCGGGAATGCTCTCCTTGTCGGCGTCGACGAAGACCAGGTCGAACGGTCCGGCACCCTCGGCAACCAGAGCCGCCAGGGAGTCGAGCGCCGGGCCCAGCCGCACCTCCGCCCGGTCCGAGAGGCCGGCCCGGGCCAGGTTGGCGCGGGCGACCTTCGCGTGCTTGGCCTCAACTTCGAGGCTGACCAGGCGGCCGCCGGCGGGTAGGGCTCGCGCCAGCCAGATCGTGCTGTAGCCCCCGAGAGTGCCGATTTCGAGGATCGCCCGGGCGCCCTGCAGCCGCGCCAGCAGCTGGAGCAGCTTGCCCTGGTTGGGCGCGACGTTGATCGGCGGCAGCCCGGCCTCGCGGCTCGCCTCGAGGGCGGCCTCGAGTGCCGGGTCGGCGGGGGCCAGCAGCCCCGCGTAGTAATGGTCGACCTCCGTCCAACGTTCCTCGTCGGCCATGGCTAGGGAAAGATGTCCGCCTTATAGTCCGCGAGGATCTCGTTCGCCGCCCGGGCGCCCTCCTCTGCCCCGCCCTCCATGAAGCCCTGCTCAGACGATTTGGGTTCGATGGCCATGGCGGGGGAGTCTACTGGCTTCGATTGCCACGGGCGCATTTGCTCGCCCTACCACGATCCAAAGTGCTCGGCACACGCCGAAGAATTCGGGAGCCGGTCCCTCAAGCGACCGGCTCCCTGGTGGCTAGGGGACTTTGACGAAGTTGAGCTGGTTGCCCGAGAAGTGGTTATCGGAAGTCATCGTGCCCGCCCCCGCGTGGAAGAGCAGGAGGCCGGCCGAGATGTACTCCCAGCCTTCGGGATTCTTGTCACCGGCATTCGGTCCAACGCCGACCTCGCCTGTGTAGAAGTTGTCGGAGATGGTGTTACCCCGCACCTCGGCAACCGCGCCCCGAGAGACCTGGATCCCGTTCTGCGCGATGAACAAGACCGGTCCAAGTCCGGTGACGGTGTTGTTCGTCACGGTCGCCGTCGTGGGCACGCCAGCGTTGGTGGCGCCGTTGACGACGATCCCGCCCTTCTGATACTGCGAGACCGTATTGCCATCGATGGCCCCTGACGCGCCGTTCGTGTAGTAGATGCCGACCCCGTGTTGGGCACCATCGAATGGCGTGTCGCCGATGTCATGGATCAGGGCCCCAGTGACGGACACCGACGTTCCATTGTTGACAACCCCGAAGTAGCGGGCGCCGAAGATATCCCCTCCAATCGTTACGCTTCCCGAGGTCGGGAAGTAGACGCCGATGTCGCACCCGGTGGCGTCGAGCGGCCCGCTTACAGTGCCTCCGATCTGAGCTGCGGTGAGGTCGATGCCGTCCCCAGTAAAACCAGTCGGTGTGCAACTTGGGCCGTTCGCACCGGCCGGCATGGCAAGGAGCCAACCCGCCAAGACGACGATTGACGACGCCAGTACTGCCTTCAGCTTGATCATCCGCTCGAACCCTCCCCCGAAACGCGCCCTGAACTAAACGTTCGCCACGTTACTAACTCTGGCCGCTTGACACTCACATGAGCGCCTGGCCGCGGGCGCCCACGGCATCAGGGGAGCCCCGGGCATCGTGGAGGCACCCTCGACCTTGACAGACAGCGGAGCCGGTGGTTGAATTGATCGACCGATCTAATTAACCTATTAATTAGGAGCTCCAGTATGTTGGCGGTCATCCTCAGAGCGGACAATCTGCGCCAAACCGTGGCGGTCGCCCTCGTGGTCGGGACCGTCCTCTTCGCCATCAACCAACTCGACAGCGTGATCGCCGGGCGTGCCAGCGCGGCGACCTGGGCCAAGGTCGCGCTGACCTACCTGGTCCCGTTCTGCGTCGCCAACTATGGCCTCCTGGT
>DIZV01000087.1:4220-5440 GCA_002427995.1 Chloroflexi bacterium UBA6019 | reverse complement strand
CGACGTCGGCGACGTGATGATCTTGCAACTCGGTCTACGACGAGCACTCAGACAACACCTACTGGCTGGAGAACTGCTTCACCGCAGCCGACGTCCAGCCCCACCTGGTCTACGGTTCAGCGCTCGACAACCAGCGGGCGGTCACGGTGCGGGGGACGTTCCTTCAGAACCGCGACTACCTGGAGTTCTACTACCAGGGCCGCTACACGGTGGTCGAGATGGAGGCCGGTCCTTTCCTTGACGCCTGCTTCGAGGCCTCGATGCCCGGACGCCACCCGGTCGGCGAGAACGTCAACATGACCCGCCTCGGGTTCGACCTCGGCATCGTTCACTACGCGTCGGACACCCCCTACACCCAGGCGCGGACGCTCGGCGCCCGCGGTTTGAGCTACCGCGGCATGGACTCGACCTACGCCTCAGCGGTGGCGGTCGCTCGCCGGATCCTCTCCCAGGAGGGTGCGCTCCTCGCCTAAATCTGACACTATTGGTGGGGGAACTACTGACAATGGTGCTGGTGCTCTGGTTAGAGTTGGGCGACCTGGTCCGGAAGGCCTGGCGCAACTGGCACGACGGGCGGGCCACCGCGGCGCGACCGGGCTTGCGACGGGGCGGAGACTCGAGGCGGGGCCTCGGCTAGCAAGGAGGGCACCGACCCTGCCAGCCGCGTGACGGTGCTCCAGTTGCGCGAAGTCGCCGTCACACCCAACCGCCGGATCCAGACCGCGTCGGTGAGCTTTGACTCCAGGATGCCGCCGCGATACCAGACGTAGACGACGCCGTCGCCGAAGCGGAACTCGTCGGGCCTGAACTCGGAGGGGTCGACCAGGGCGACTTGGTCCGAGGTCGGCCTCGGGTCGAGAAAGGTCACCCGGAAGTGGGTGGGGTCGGCGGCGGCCCCCGGGAGCGGATTCGTCTCGACAATCCGCGCGAGCTCGCCGCGGGTCCGAATCAGCACCCGCACCTCGAGCCCGAAGCGGGAGGCGATCCCCGCCTCGATCTCGCCTCGTAGCTTGCTCACGTCGTGCCGCCGGTTCTTGAAGACGACATTGCCGCTCTGCAGGTGGGTGACCACGTCGGCGTGACCGAGGGACGTGATCAGCTCCCGGAGCTCCGCCATCGCGATCCTCCGGTGGCGGCCGACGTTGATCCCGCGGAGCAGCGCGACGTAGGTCATCGAGGCGACTGCGACCGGTCGAAGGAAACCAATCCAGCTGCGCCCG
>DIZV01000087.1:0-3941 GCA_002427995.1 Chloroflexi bacterium UBA6019 | reverse complement strand
CGGAGGTACGCCCATGAAATTCAGTCTGGTCCCCCAGGAACGCCGGTTCTACGACCTGTTCGCCAAGCAGGGGCACCTCGTCCATGACACGCTCGTCGAGCTCAGCAAGAGCCTTCTCGAGGGACGTTCGCGCCATCCGCGCCTGCGCGATCTCGAGCACGAGGCGGACGACGTCGCTCACGACATCTACCGGCTGGTCAACAAGACCTTCGTCACCCCGATCGAGCGGGAGGACATCCTGGCGCTGGCATCGGCGCTCGACGATATTGTCGACCTCGCCGAGGAGGTCTCCGACAAGATCGATCTCTACCACGTCAAGGAGATCTCGGAGGCCGCTCGCCGGATGGGCGAGAACCTGGCCAAGGCCGGCGACGTGCTGGCACGCTCCCTCGAGGACCTCGAGGGGTTCAAGGAGCTGGAGCCCCGCCGGATCGAGATCCACCGGCTGGAAAACGAGACCGACCAGCTGACCCGCGAGGCGCTGGCGGCGCTCTTCACCGAGGAGCGGTCCGCGGCTGACCTTGTCAAGTGGAAGGACCTCTACGACCTGCTGGAAGCGACCATGGACGGCTGCGAGACGGCCGCCAACGTGTTGGAGGCGATGGCGATCAAGAATGCTTGAGGGCCTCCTGATCGCGACGATCGTCGTCGCGATCGCCTTCGACTTCACCAACGGCTTTCACGACACCGCCAACGCGATTGCCACCTCGATCTCAACCCGGGCGCTGAGTGCCGGCCAGGCCGTCGTCCTTTCCTCGCTCTTCAACCTCCTCGGCGCGCTGGTGACAGTCCTGGTCCTCCACTCCAAGGTCGCGAACACGATCGCCGGGACGCTCTCCTTCAAGGCCGGGATGGTCGTCATCATCGCCGCCCTGCTGGGCGCGATCGCGTGGAACCTGATCACCTGGTACTTCGGTCTCCCGAGCAGCTCCACCCACGCCCTGATCGGGGGCCTGATCGGAGCCGGTGTCGCATCGGTGGGGAGCCTGTCGGCCGTCAAGTGGACGTCCTTCGCCAAGCAGCTGACCTCACTCGTCGTCTCCCCGTTGCTCGGCCTCGCGGTGGCGGCGGTCCTGGTCACCCTGTTCGTGGTCGCGGTCCACCGGCTGCGCCCCGCTCCGATCAACCGATCGTTCCGAATCCTCCAGGTGCTCGCCGCCGCCTTCGTCTCCTTCTCGCACGGCGGCAACGACGCCCAGAAAACGATGGCCGCGATCACTCTCGGGCTGATCGCCAGCGGCCAGATCCACAAGTTCGCGGTGCCGGTCTGGGTCGTCGTCGTCTCCGCGACCGCGATCGCGTTCGGGACCTACGCCGGCGGCTGGCGGATCATCCGCACCCTCGGCTGGCGGATCTACAAGATGGACCCCGTGGGTGGCCTGGCCGCGCAGCTGACGGGTGCCACCGTCATCCAGCTCGCCTCGCAGGTCGGCCTGCCGGTGAGCACCACCCATGTCATCACCGGTTCTGTCATCGGCTCCGGTGCGGCCCGCAGCGTCTCCGCCCTGAAATGGGGCGTCGGGCTCAACATCGTGGTCGCCTGGATCGTCACCATCCCGGCGGCGGCAACGGTCGCCTGGGTGATGTACGCCATCCTCCACACGGCGGGGCTACGCGGTTAAAGCCCCGCCGTCGGCTCCCTGGTGACATCCGTCGCCAGATCTCGGAACCAGTCGTCACCACGCTCGAGGTAAGCGAGGAGCATCCCCTGCCGAAGGCCCTCGAGGCTCACGTGGAGACGGTCCAGCCCCGCCCAGTCGAGGAGCAGCAGAAGCACCTCCACCCCTCCCCGCATCGCCTGCACCCGCCCCGGGCGGAAGGTGTAGCGCAGCTCCAGCTCCGCCGCCGGAGCCTGGTCGAGCTGGCTCGCGGCGCGGATCAGCTCCGCCCGCGCGAGGACGGCGGGCGGACGCAGGGCGGAGACCATCCGAGGCAGATTCGACGCCGTGCCCCCGGTCGCGACGAGCCGGGTCGGTTCACATTCCGGCGCGTCCTCCAGCAGAGCCACCGCCTCCTTCCGAAGCGCCTCCCGTTCCCCCTCGCGCGGCGGGTCCGAGAGGTACTTGGCGGCCAGCACCCCGGAGCCGATCCGCAGCGAGCGCCAGGCATCGATCCGGTGGCCGCGGGCCACGACCAGCTCGGTGCTTCCCCCGCCGAGGTCCGCCAGGAGCCATTGCCGGCGCACAGCGTGACCGGCGGCGGCGCCGGCGAAACTCAGCTCGGCTTCGCGCTGCGGGGAGATCAGCCGGACGGGAACGCCGATCGCGTCGGAGCAGCGAGCAAGGAACTCCTGCCCATCGGCCGCGCGCCGGACGGCCGCGGTGGCCCCGGCCACCAGCTGCTCAAAGCCGAGGGCGCGGGCCTGGTCGACGACCGACCGGAGGGCGGCCAGCGCCCCGTCGCTCTTCTCGCCGATCCGCCCGGTGCGAGCGACCTGGGCGCCGAGGGAGGGCATCTCGACGAAATGCGCCACCTCCACCAGGCGGCCGTCCTCGACGTCGGCGACGAGGGCGTGGACCGTGTTGCTGCCCACGTCGACCGCCGCCAACCTCATCGGTCTTCAGGATAGGGCGGGTACCATCGCCAAGGGAAATGGCAAGGCTCAAGGCGGGCGCCGAATCGCCCCGCGATCGGCGCTCCCGGCGCTACCTCAATCGCGAGCTGTCGCGCCTCGACTTCAACGAGCGCGTGCTCTCCATGGCGGAGGATCCCACCCTGCCGCTGCTCGATCGCGTCCATTTCCTGTCGATCTTCAGCAAGAGCCTGGACGAGTTCTTCCAGATCCGCGTGGCGGGCCTCCAGGAGCAGGTGCACGCCGCCGTGCGCTCGTCGGCGATCGACGGCGCCACACCGACCGAGCAGCTGCGCGCCATCCGCGACCGGGTGGAAGCGCTGACCGACCGCCAGGTCCATCTTTTCAACGACGAGCTGGAGCCGGCGCTGGAGGCGGAGGGGATCCGGATCCGCGACGCGGCTTCGCTCAGCAAGGCCGAGCGCAAGCACGTCGTGGCGCAGTTCAACCAGCACATCTTCCCGGTCCTGACGCCGCTCGCGGTCGACCCTGCCCACCCGTTCCCCTACATCTCCCACCTCTCGCTCAACCTGGCCGTGATCGTCCGCGACCCGCTCCGCCGGGCGGAGCGCTTCGCGCGGCTCAAGGTGCCGCCGCTGCTACCTCGGTTCAGCGAGCTACCCGACGAGGGCGGCTTCCTGCCCCTCGAGCAGCTGATCGCGCTCAACGTGCAGAGCCTCTTCCCGGGCATGGAGATCGTCGACCACCATGCCTTCCGGATCACCCGCGACGCCGACCTGGACCTCGTCGAGAGCGAGGCCGAGGACCTCCTCTCGGCGATTCAGACCGAGCTCCGCCGGCGCCGGCGCCAGGGGCGCGCGGCCCGTCTCGAGGTCGATCCCGACCTTCCCCTCCGGTACCTGGATCTCATGGTCCGGGAGCTGGAGCTGGACTGGGAGGACGTCTACCGCGTGCCCGGCCTGCTCGACCTGGGCGCAATCGACTCCTTCTACGACCTCGCTCGCCCCGACCTCAAGTCGCCGGCCTGGATCCCGACGACGCAGCCGCGCCTGCAGGGCACCGCCGCCGAGGCAAGCGACATCTTCGCCGTCATCCGGGCCGGCGATGTCCTGGTCCAGCATCCCTACGACTCCTTCACCACCTCGGTCGAGGCATTCATCGACCAGGCCTCGACCGATCCCGGGGTCCTGGCGATCAAGCAGACGCTGTACCGCACCTCGGGCCCCGCGAGCCCCATCGCCCGCGCCCTGATCAGGGCCGCCGAGCTGGGCAAGCAGGTCGTCGCCCTAGTCGAGCTGAAGGCTCGCGGCGACGAGCAGGCCAACATCGAGTGGGCCCAGGCGCTGGAGGAGGCCGGGGTTCACGTCGTCTACGGGCTGGTCGGCCTCAAGACCCACGCCAAGGTCAC
>DIZV01000115.1 GCA_002427995.1 Chloroflexi bacterium UBA6019 | reverse complement strand
GCCAGGATCGTGATCCCCTTCTCGCGCTCGAGGGGGTTGGAATCCATGATCAGTGAACCCATCTCCTGGTTATCCCGGAAGGTGTGGCTCTGTTTCAGCAGCGCGTCAACCAGCGTCGTCTTGCCGTGGTCAACGTGGGCGATGATCGCCAGGTTGCGGATGTCGTGCCTGAGGGTTGTCGTCATTTCAGCTATCTCGTCATTGGGGCTCGAAAAGAAAACCCCGCGCGGCGTGAACCGCGCGGGGCTCCGGTTTACCTGCTGGGACTAGGCGACCCGGACGCTCTTCGCGCGCGGCCCCTTGGGGCTCGCCTCGATCTCGAAGGTCACCTTCTCGCCGCCGTTGAGGCTGTCGAAGTCGGCTTCGGTGCCGCTGCGGTGGAAGAAGTATTCCTTCCCGTCCTCGGCTGCGATGAAGCCGAAGCCGCGGTCGGATACGAGCTTCTTGATGGTTCCTGACTGCATGTCGTGGTACTCCTGTCTCTTCTCGAACGAATCGCTATTCCCTTAACGCGCGGGCCTGTTCGAGAAGAGAACTGATGACGACCACGGCGGCAAGCGCCCGCTCCTAATTCATCGAGCCGGCATCTGAAATAGTACCCCAAAACGGCGGGGGCCGAAACGAGAACCCCCGCCGTCCCGGGATGGCGAATCAGCCGCGGAGCTGGCCGCCCTCGATCTGCCCGCGGTAACCGCCGGTCTCGACGCTCCGCGATTCGACAAACTCCTTGAACCGCTTGAGGTCGCCCTCGACCCGGCGGTCGTCGAAGCCGAGCGCGCTGCCGACGTTCTCGGTCAGGCCCTGGGGCTCGTAATCCATCATCAGCGTCAGCCGGCAGCGCCCCTCGTCGAGGGGCTCGAAGTCGACCGAGCCCGCGGTCGGCGCGCCGGTGATGCTCCGCCAGGCGATCCGGAGGTCAGGGACCTGCTCGACGATCTCCGCCTCCCAGGACTCCTCCTTGCCGCCGATCTCCGCGCGCCAGGCCATGCGCTTATCGTCGAGCTGGCGGACCTCCTTCACGCCTTCCATGAACTCGGGGAAGGTCTCGAACTGGGTCCACTGGTTGTAGGCGGTGGTCACCGGGACGTCGAGGTCGATGTCCTTGCTGATGCTGGCCATGGGAAACCTCCTAGGTGATAGCCAGAGGCTCAAATCTAATGAGCGCGTCACTTCCAATATTAGCAGCCTGCGCTATCCTCCTGCCGGCCGCACCGGCGGCCGGCGATGGGTCTCGCCTAACGCTTCCCGCTGATGGGCCCTACCACCGCATCGAGGTAGGAGGTCCACATGTCATTGCTCGCTCAGTTCAACAACGTTTACGCGATCGCGTTCGTCTGGATCGCGCTCGCCTTTCTCGCCAGCCTGATCTCGATCCGGATCGGCTTCTCGGTCGCGCTGATCGAGATCGTGCTCGGTGCCGCCGCCGGCAACCTGTTCCATCTCGGCCCGACCGACTGGATCAACTTCCTGGCCGGGTTCGGCAGCGTTCTCCTGACCTTCCTGGCGGGTGCCGAGATCGATCCCAAGTCCTTCCGGCGCTTCCTCCTCCCGAGCCTCGGGATCGGCGGCGTCGGATTCGCGGTCCCCTTCGCCGCGGCCTGGGCCTTCGCCTGGCTGGTGCTGCGCTGGCACTGGCAGGCGAGCGAGATCTGCGGTATCGCGCTCAGCACGACCTCGGTCGCGGTGGTCTACGCCGTGCTGGTCGAGACGGGGCTCAACCAGACCGACCTGGGCAAGCTGATCCTCACCGCGTGCTTTGTCTGCGACATCGGCACGGTCGGCGCGCTGGGCATCCTTTTCGCCAACTACAACGCGCTGCTGGCCGCCTTCGCGGTCGCCACCGCGATCGTCCTGCTTCTCCTGCCGCGCTCGCTCCGCCTGGTCCTCCGGACCCTCGGCCACGCAACCAGCGAGCCCGAGGTGAAGTTCGTCTTCCTGCTCCTTCTCGGGCTCGGCGGGCTCGCCGCGGCCGCCCGGTCGGAAGCGGTGCTGCCCGCCTATCTGCTGGGGCTGGTCGCGGCCGGCGTCTTCCACGAGGACCCACGTCTGATGGGCCGGCTGCGGGGCACAGCGTTCTCCTTCCTGACGCCGTTCTTCTTCCTTCGGGCGGGGACCTTGATCGCCCTCCCCGCCGTCGTGGCCGGGATCGGCGCCATCGCGGTGCTGTTCGGGGTCAAGGTCGCCGCCAAGTTCGTCGGCGTCTTTCCGACGACCCGCCTCTTCGGGCTCCGGGGCAAGCCCGCCTGGTACACCACGATGATGATGTCGACCGGGCTTACGTTCGGCTCCATCTCGGCTCTCTTCGGGCTGACCCACGGCTACATCGACCGGCGCCAGTACTCGATCCTGGTCACGGTGGTGGTGCTCACCGCGATCGTGCCGACACTGGTTGCGCAGCTCGCCTTCCAGCCTCGGATCACCGCACTCCGCTGGGGCGCGGACGAGGAGGCCCTGGTCGATGCCGAGCCCTACCAGGAGCGCTTTTAGCGGCCCGCTATCCTGCTCCGCGAGATGGGCAGAGGACTCGACGGCAAGGTGGCCATCGTCACCGGGGCGGGATCGCGCGACTCCGGCATCGGCAACGGCCGGGCGGCGGCAATCCTGCTCGCGCGCGAGGGTGCGCGCGTCGGCCTCATCGACGCCGTACCCGAATGGGCGGCGGAGACGCTTCGCATGATCGAGTCAGAGGGCGGCACCGCGCTGGTGACGACCGCCGATGTGACCGACTCGGAAGCCTGCCGAGCAGCCGTCGGGGCCGTCGTCGAAGCCTGGGGCCGGCTCGACATCCTGGTCAACAACGTCGGCGTGGGCGGCCCGCCGGGCACGGCGGTCGAGGTCGATCCGGAGGAGTGGGACCGCGCCATGCGGGTCAACGTCGCCTCCATGATGCTGATGGCCAAGCACGCCATCCCCGAGCTGCTCAAACAGGGCGGCGGGGCGATCGTCAACCTGGCCTCGGTCGCGGGCCTGCAGGGCGGACACCCCACCCTCCTCTATCCCACCACCAAAGCGGCCGTGATCGGCCTGACTCGGGCCATGGCTGCGCACCACGGCCCTGACGGGATCCGCGTCAACGCGATCGCGCCGGGTATGGTCTACACCCCGATGGTCTACTCGCGCGGGATGACCCAGGAGATGCGCGAGGAGCGGCGGCGGCGCTCGCTGCTGCAGACCGAGGGGACAGGTTGGGATGTCGGCGCCGCGGTCGTCTACCTGGCCTCCGACGACGCCCGTTGGGTGACCGGGATCGTGCTGCCGGTGGACGCCGGCGCCAGCGCCGGCTCGGTCAGCTCGCCGGTCCCCCCCTCGCTCCGTTAGCGACGGGCGCTCGGCACGACGAAGGCGACGCGAGAGGCGGCGCCCCGGGGTAGGGGGACGCCGCCTCTCAGTCGAACAGCGAACGCTACTTGAGGACGGCCTGGCCGTTGACCTGGACTGACTTCAACTGATCCAGGGCGTAGGCCTGGACCGGCGGGGGCAGCGGCGCGTAGTCGAGCGGCGTACCAAAGGCCTGGCCGTCGGTGACGACCCACTTGAAGAGGTAGACCAGCGCCCGACCCTTGGCGCCGTCGGCGATCGACTTCTTGAGGAAGATCCAGCTGAAAGAGGCGATCGGGTAGGCGGCGTCGCCGGCCTGATCGGTGATCGAGAAGTTGGCCGGGCTGACGTTCGTGTTCTGCGAGGCGGCCGCCGTCGCGCCCGCGATGGAGGCCTGGAGGAACTTGCCGGCCTGGTTCTTCAAATAGGCCTGGTGCATGTGGGTCTGGATCACGTAGGCCAGCTCGACGTAGCCGATCGCATTCTCGGTCGACTTGATCGCCTGCGCGACCGCCGTGTTGCCGGAGGCGCCGACGCCGGTCGGCCAGCTGACCGCCTTGCCCACGCCGGGGCCGGACTTCCAGTCGGGCGAGACCTTGGACAGGTAGTCGGTGAACTGGTACGAGGTGCCGCTGCCGTCCGAGCGGTGGACCACCGTGATCGGCTTGCCGGGAAGGCTCACGCCGGAGTTGAGCGCCTTGATCGCGGGGTCGTCCCAGGTCTGGACCTTGCCGAGGAAGATCGCGGCCAGGGTGGCACCGTCGAGCTGGAGCTTGTCGACGCCGGGCAGGTTGTAGGCGATCGAGACGACGCCGAGGATCGTCGGCACCTCGATCAGCGAGGAGGCGCCGCCCGCAGCGGTGAGCTCGGCCGCGTTCATGGGGACGTCCGAGGCGCCGAAGTCGACGGTCCCGGCGGTGAACTGCTTGATGCCCCCGCCGGAGCCGATCGCCTGGTAGTTGACGGAGACGTTGGGGAACTTCTGGTTGTACTGGTAGAAAGCCTGGGTGTAGAAGGGCTCGGGGAACGTCGCGCCGGCGCCGTTGAGACTGCCCGAACCGACATCGACGGCGGCCGGCGTCGAGGCCGTGCCGGCCCCGGTGGAGCCGCCGCAGGCGACCACGAGGAATGCGACCACCGCCACGAGCGGCGTCCGCAGGCTGTTCGGTAACGACATTTCGATGCTTGCTCCTTCCTGGTTCTGACCGAGGCCCGGTCCTGCCGGACCCTCGCTAGCAAGCTACGAACAACCCGGTTAAGGTGGGGTTATGGGCGGCTTAAATCTGCCCGCCGAGCTCGGCGCCGAACGAGCCATATACTCCGCGCCGTGAGCTGGAACCCTTTCGGCGGGGGCCACCGCCGGGCCGTTGCCGAGGTGCCGGCAGGAGCGGGTCTCAGCAGCTACGCGCTGCTCGAGGAGGTTCCTCTCATGGCCCTGGTCCTCGACCCGAGGATGCTGGTCCTGAAGGCGAACCGCGCGGCTCGCGATTTCTTCGAGATCGCCCCCGAGCAGCTGCCTGACAGCCTCATCATCCTGACCCGAGAGCTCCGGGTGGAGGCGGCCATCCGCCACGGCGGCGACCTTCACGCCGAAATCCGGCTGGTTCACCGCCCCGCGACCCTGGAGGTCACCGTGGTCCCCGGGCTCCAAGCCGGGGAGGTGGTGGCCTTCCTCGCCGACCTCACCGAGCTGCGCCGGCTGCAGACTGTGAGGCAGGAGTTCGTCGCCAACCTCTCGCACGAGCTGCGGACCCCGATCACCTCGCTTCGCCTGGCGGCCGAGAGCCTCGGCGGCGAGCTGACCGAGGCCGCCCGCAAGCGCTTCGCCGGACGCGCTCTGAAGGAGGCAGATCACCTTGCGGCGATCGTGGACAACCTTCGTCAACTGGCCGAGATCGAGGCCGGCAAGCGGGCTCTTCGCCGGTCGCGTTTCGACCTTGCCGAGCTGGTGGTCGAGGTCGGCCGGCGGATCGCGGTCGAGCGCGAGGTGAAGGTGGAGGTCGATCCCGGGCTACTCCTTCACGCCGACCGCGAGAAGGTCGCCCAAGCGCTGGCGAACCTGGTCGACAACGCCGCCAAGTTCTCGCCGGCCGGCGAGGTGGTCGAGGTCCGCGGGCAGCTGCTCGACGGCGAGTACGTGGTCAGCGTCCGCGACCACGGGCCGGGGATTTCGCCGGAGCACTGGGACCGCATCTTCGAGCGCTTCTACAAGGTCGACCCCTCGCGGTCGCGCGAGATGCCGGGCAGCGGTCTCGGCCTCGCCATCACCAAGCACCTGGTGCTCCTGATGGGCGGCCGAGTCTGGACCAGCGCCGCCGAGGGCGGGGGTCAGGTGTTCGCCCTCGCGCTCCCGGCGGAGCCATAACTTCCGGATAACCCGCGCTTAACCTGCCGAGGCCTACCCTGCGATTTGGTGGCTGACGTGGATTCCAAACGCCGGCCGGGATCGGTGGTGCCGCGGCCTGAGCTCCGGGCGCTGGCCGGCGGCGGACCGGCGAAGGTGACGATCGAGGACGCCGGCTTTTTCTACGGCCGTTTTCGGGCCCTCCGAGACGTCAACCTCGAGGTCCCCGAAAAGCGTGTCACAGCCCTCATCGGCCCCTCCGGGTGTGGCAAGTCGACGCTGCTACGGATGCTGAACCGGATGTACGACCTGGTCCCCGGCGGCCGGGCCGAGGGCCGAGTCCTGATCGATGGCGAGGACGTGCTCAGGACCACCCGCCTGCTCGAACTGCGGCAGCGGGTGGGGATGGTCTTCCAACGCCCCAGCCCCTTCCCGATGTCGATCCGCGACAACGTCGTCTTCGCCCCCCGGCTGCTCGGCTGGAAGCGGCCGCGGATCGAGGCGGCGGTGCGCGAAAGCCTCGAGGGCGCGGCGCTCTGGGACGAGGTCAAAGATCGACTCGATGAGCCCGCGACCGGGCTCTCGGGCGGCCAGCAGCAGCGGCTGTCGATCGCTCGCTGCCTTGCCGTCCAGCCCGAGGTGATCCTGATGGACGAGCCCTGCTCCGCTCTCGACCCGATCGCGACCCTGAAGATCGAGGACCTGATCCACCGGCTGGCGCGGGACTACACGATCGTCATCGTGACCCACAACATGCAGCAGGCCGCTCGGGTGGCCGATTACACCGCGTTCATGCTGATGAACGCCGAAGACCGGTGCGGCGAGCTGGTCGAGGTCGGGCCGACCGTGGAGCTCTTCAACCGCCCGCGCGACCGCCGGACCGAGGACTACATCACCGGGCGCTTCGGCTGAGTTAATTTTCAGATGGCCAGAGAGCAGTTTGAGCTCGAGCTCCGAGAGCTACGTGAATCCCTTTTGCGGATGGCGGGCCTGCTCGAGTCCCAGATCGCGGACGCGATCGACGCACTTCGCCGGCGGGACCGGACCCTGGCCGAGAAGGTCCGCCGCGAGGACCAGGCGATGAACGAAAGCTTTCGCCAGATCCGGGAGCAGTCGATGATCGTGATCGCCACCCAACAGCCGGTCGCACGCGATCTCCGCAACCTGATGGCCATCCTCTACATCGCCTCCGAGGTGGAGCGGATGGGCGACTACGCCGTCCGCATCGCGCGCATGACGAGCACCCTCTGCGGCCTCCCCGACCGCACGCTCAGGGCGGAATTCGGGCTGATGGGCGAGCTGGCGATCGAGCAGGTCCACGACATCCTGGACGCCCTGATCGAGCAGGACGAACCGCGGGCCCGTGACGTCGCGGCCCGCGATGACGAGATCGACCGGCTCTACCACCGGGTTTTCGACGACATCATCGAGGAGGTCGCCAAGGGCACCGACAGCGATGGCGCGCTGCGGGCCGTGACCCTGATGCTGGTGGCTCACAACCTGGAGCGGATCGGAGACCGGGTCACCAACGTTGCCGAAGACATCGTCTTCCTCGAGACGGGCCAGGTTGTGGAGCTCGGATGACCGCCTCCCCCAGCACACCGCTCGCGGCCGGCTTCGCCCGGATCCTCATCGTCGAGGACGACGAGGGCATCCGCGACATGCTGAAGTACCACCTGACCGCGGCCGGGTTCGCCGTCCTCGAGGCGAGCGACGGGACGAGCGGGCTCCGTGCGGCGCGGAGCGGCAAGCCGGACCTGATCCTGCTCGACCTGATGCTCCCCGGAATGGGCGGCCTCGAGCTCTGCCGGGCTCTCCGCAAGACGAGCCGCGTGCCGATCCTGATGATCAGCGCCCGGGACGCGGAGGTTGACAAGATCGTCGGCCTCGAGCTGGGTGCCGATGACTACATCACCAAGCCCTTCTCGGTCCGCGAAGTCGTGGCCCGGGTCAACGCGGTCCTCCGCCGGAGCCGGAGCGAGGCCGAGCGATCTCTCCCCGAGCGGGAGACCATCAGCAACTTCTCGATCGACCGCGCCGCCCGGCGGGTGACCCTCAACGGTCTGGAGACGCGGCTGACCGCGCGCGAATTCGACCTCCTCTCCCACCTCATCGCCAACCCCGGCCGGGTGCAGTCGCGCGGCCAGCTCCTGCAGCAGGTCTGGGGCGAGAGCTTCAGCGGCGAGAGCAAGACCGTCGACGTTCACATCCGCTGGCTGCGGGAGAAATTCGCCGGCGTCGCTCCGTTCGAGATCGTCACCGTTCGGGGCTCCGGCTACCGTCTCGACCGCCACGCCGAGACGGTCGAGACCTCCAGCTGATATTGGTCCGCGCCGACCGCTTCCGCATCCTGACCGGCGGAACCGGCCTGCTCGCGCCGCTGGCTCTGCTGCTGATCGTGACGGTGCTGGTCCAGCAGGCTTGGCCAGCGATCGTCCACTTCGGCCCCGGCTTCCTGACCGGCCGGGTCTGGAACCCCGTGTCCCTCAATTTCGCCGCCCTTCCCTACATCTACGGCACCGTCGCCAGCGCCTCGATCGCGCTGGTGATCGCGATCCCGGTCGGGATCGGCGTGGCCCTCTTCCTGGCCGAGCCCGGTCAGGCCGGCCTGCGCGGCGCGATCGGAATCGCAGTCGAGCTGCTGGCGGCAATCCCGAGCGTCGTCTATGGGCTCTGGGCGCTGTTCGTGATGGGTCCCTTCGTGTTCAAGGCTCTGGAGACCCCGCTCAACAACCGCTTCGGCAGCTTTCCCCTCTTTTCCGGCACGGCCCGTCCGACCAGCCTCTTCACCGCCGGATTGATCCTCGCTGTGATGGTCCTTCCCACCCTCGCCTCGATCTCCCGCGAGGTGATCCGCGCGGTGCCCGGCGGACTCCGGGAGGCGTCGGTCGCGCTCGGCGCCACCTGGTGGGAGACGACCTGGCGAGTGATCCTTCCGGCCGCACGGGCCGGCATCTTCGGGGCCGTCGTGCTCGCCCTCGGTCGCGCGCTGGGCGAGACGATCGCGGTGACGATGACGATCGGCAACCGGGCCCAGATCTCACCCGCCCTCTTCGAGCCCGCCTACACCCTCGCCGCCGTGATCGCCAACGAATTCACCGAGGCCACGGCCCCTCTCCACACCGCCGCCCTGGTCGAGCTGGGCGTGGTGCTGATCGGAGTCACCCTGACCGTCAACCTGTCGGCTCAGCTGCTCCTGCGCGCAAGCGCCGACGCCCGTCCGTGAACAAACGAAGGCTGGCGGTCAACGCGCTGGCACGGGCGGCGGTCTACCTGACCGCGCTGCTGGCGCTGATCCCCCTCGGCCTGGTGCTCTCGTACACCGTCGCGCGGGGCCTTCCGGCAGTCGAACACCTCTCCTTCTTCACCAACATCGAGCGGCCGCCGGGCATCCCGGGCGGGGGCATCGAGCACGCCATAGCGGGCACCGCGATCATGGTCGGGCTGGCATCGCTACTCGCGATCCCGGTCGGGGTGTTGGGCGGCGTCCACCTCGCCGAGTACGGCCATGGCCGGCTCGCCGGCTGGGTCAGGCTCGCGGCGGACGTGCTGGTCGGCGCGCCCTCAATCGCCATCGGCCTCTTCGCCTATGCGCTCTTCGTGGCGCCCTTCCACCACTTCTCAGCCGTCTCCGCGTCGATTGCCCTCGCCGTGCTGATGCTGCCGGTCGTCATCCGCACCACCGAGGCGTCGGTGACCCTGATCCCGAACGGCCTCCGCGAGGCGGGCCTCGCGCTCGGCCTGCCCCGCTGGCGGGTCTCCCTCCAACTGGTCCTGCCCGCTGCCGCCCCGGGCGTCATCACCGGCGCTCTGCTGGCCGTGGCCCGCGCCGCCGGGGAGACGGCGCCACTCCTCTTCACCACCCTCGGCAACCGCTTCTTCAACCTCGATCCAACCCACCAGATGTCCTCACTCACCCTGATCGTCTTCCACGACGCGCTGACTCCCTACGACGACCTCAACCAGACCGCCTGGGGAGCCGCCCTGGTGCTGGTGCTGCTGGTCCTCGCCGTCAACCTCGGCAGCCGCTTCGCCCTCCGTCGCCAGCTGAGCCTCGCCGGCAAGCTCTAGCAGCGGGAGCGGCGCGCGCATTAAGCTCGAAAGAGTGGAGATGTCCCCCTCGGTGGCCACCGGAGGAATGGTCGCGACAAGCCACCCGCTGGCGACCGAGGCGGCGCTCGAGGTGCTCGGCGCGGGGGGCAACGCCGTCGACGCGGCGCTCGCCGCCGCCGCCGCCGATTGTCCGGTGGAAGTGCGGTGCCGCGGACTGTGGGGCGCCGGCTGGCTCGCGTTCCATGGCGGCGCGTACGGCCGGACCGCGGAGCGGGGAGCGGAAATGTTGCGCCCGCTCGCCGGGCGGTCCGA
>DIZV01000139.1 GCA_002427995.1 Chloroflexi bacterium UBA6019 | reverse complement strand
ACCCGCGTCACGTGCAGCGTGCGGGTCGCGTAGGCGACCAGAGCCGCCGGCTCGAGGTCGTCGGTCGGCACAACTCGGAAGAAGTCATTCGGACCCCCCGGCCGCAGCTCGCGCGGCGAGATCACGCACTCCGGCAGCGCCCTGGTGAGGCAGGGATTGGACGCGGCCGGGCTGACCATCGCCAGGTGGGCGGCGTTTGCGATCGGGATCTCAGCCCCCGCGACATCCGAGTTAAGGGGCCCGATCACGCCCAGAACGCGGCGGTCGGCAGCCATCCGGCGCAGGTTGAGCTGCCCCTGGGTGGGGTCGCGACGCCCGGCCGAGCTGTCGTCGTAGACCCGGACGGTCAGCGGCAGACTCTCCAGCCTCCCGCCGTACTCGTCCTTCAGGACCTGATTGACGGCGTCGACCACGGCGGCTCCGTCGGCCGCCTGGGGGCCGTTGGCGGGCACGTCCACGGCGATGACGAGGCTCGAGGGGGCAGGCTGCGGGGGACCGGCGCTGCACCCGGTCAGGCAGAGCAGCATGACCAGGGCGCCGGTGAGGCGCCGGGTCACATTCCCAGGTATGCCTTCTGCACGTCCTCGGATTCGAGAAGCTCCCTGCCGGTGCCCTCCTTGGCCACGACGCCCGTCTCCAGCACGTAGGCACGGTGGGCGACGGACAGAGCCTTGGAGGCGTTCTGCTCCACCAGGAGCACCGGCGTGCCCTCGTCGTTGATCTCCTTGATGACCGCGAAGATGGTTTCGACCAGGATCGGGGCGAGGCCGAGCGATGGCTCGTCGAGCATCACCACCTTGGGCCGCGCCATCAGCGCCCGGCCCATCGCGAGCATCTGCTGCTCGCCGCCGGAGAGCGTCCCGGCGATCTGGGAGCGGCGCTCCTCGACCCGGGGAAAGAGCTCGTACACGTGCTTCAGGTCCCGGGCGATGTTGGCGCGGTCACTCCGCGAGTAGGCGCCCATCAGCAGGTTGTCGAGGACCGACATGCGGGCGAACAGGCGCCGGCCTTCGGGCGACTGGCAGATGCCCAGCTGCACGATCTTGGCGGCGTCGGTGAAGGTGATGTCCTGGCCGTCGAAGATCACCTGGCCCTTGGCCGGGTGCATCAGCCCGGAGATCGTGCGCAGGGTGGTGGTCTTGCCGGCCCCGTTGGAGCCGATGAGGGCCACGATCTCGCCCTTGTCGACCTCAAGGGTGACGCCGTGGAGAGCCTGGACCCGGCCGTAGAAGGCGTCCACGCCGTGGAGCTCGAGGAGGGCCATTAAGCCGGTTTGCCCAGGTAGGCTTCGATGACCTTGGCGTCCTGGCGAACTTCCTGGGGCGTGCCTTCGGCAATCTTGACGCCGTGGTCGAGGACGACGATCCGGTCCGACGCGCCCATCACGACGCGCATGTCGTGCTCGATCAGGAAGACCGTGATGTCTTTCGCCCGCACCTTCTCGACCAGCGCCATCAGCTCGACCTTCTCCTGCGGGTTGAATCCGGCGGCGGGCTCGTCGAGGAGGAGCAGCTTGGGATCGGTGGCCAGCGCGCGGGCGATCTCCAGCCGGCGCTGGGCGCCGTAGGGGAGGTTGCGGGCATAGCTGTGGGCGTAGCGATCGATGCCGACGAAGTTGAGCAGCTCATGGGCGCGCTCGGTCACCAGCGCCTCCTCCTTCCGGGCCCGCGGGGTCTTGAAGAGGGCGTCCCAGAGCTGGGCCGTCATCCGCGAGTGCTGCCCGAGGCGAACGTTGTCGAGGGCGGTCATGTAGTCGAAGACACGGATGTTCTGGAAGGTGCGGGCGATCCCGAGGTGAGCAACCTGGTGCGGCTTGCTGCCCGTGATGTCGACGCCGTCGAAGACCACCCCTCCGTGGCTCGGCGGAAACATCCCCGTGATGCAGTTGAAGAGCGTCGTCTTCCCGGCTCCGTTGGGTCCGATCAGGGCGAAGACCTCGCCCTTGCTGACCTCGAAGCTGACGTTGTCCACCGCGACCAGGCCGAGGAACCGCTTGGTCACTCCCTCCAGCTGGAGGATCGGCTCCCCGCTCCTCTCAACGCTCATGTCTGGCCCGCCCGCTGGTCGAAGACGGTGTCGTCCTGGGCGCCCTCGGCTTTCAGCTCCTGGGCCCGGACGCGACTGGGCAGGATGCCCTGCGGCCGGAGCAGCATCATCAGCACCAAGATCAGGCCGAGGACCAGGAAGTTGAGGCGGCCGACGAAATCCTCGATGCCCGGCCAGCCGGTCGCCGGGTTGCTGTTGTCGAGCAGCGGGCCGAGCCCGATCGCGTCGACCAGGGCGTGGGTGTTCCTGGGCAGGTCGGTCAGGAACTTGAACTCCAGGAAGTAGACCGCCAGGGCACCGACGATGACGCCCGCGATGTTGCCCATCCCGCCCAGGACGACCATGACGAGGACTGTGATGGAGACGGTGAAGTCGAAGTTGTCGGGGCTGACGAGCGAGAGCTTGGCCCCGTAGTAGGCGCCGCCGAAGCCGCTGAAGGCAGCACCGATCGCGAAGGCGAGGAGCTTGATGTTGCGGGTGTTGACGCCCATCGCGGCAGCGGCCACCTCGTCCTCCCGGACGGCGGCCCAGGCCCGTCCGAGCCGGGAGACCTGGAGGTTGGAGACGAGGATGACGCAGGCGATTATGAGGAGCACCATCAGCACGTAGTAGGCGGTGGGGTCGGTGATGCTGAAGGAGCAATTCGCGAGCCCGAAGTTGAGATGGAGGTCGTCGCCCCGGGACCAGGGCCCGTCGACGCACACGGGGAGGGTCGGCTGGTCGATGTTGCCGATGGCGTTGATGCCGCCGGTGAAGTGGCCGGGGTCGTTCCGGAAGATGCGGGGGACGATCTCGCCGAAGCCGAGGGTGACGATGGCGAGGTAGTCGCCGCGGAGGCGGAGCGTCGGGGCGCCGAGCAGCGCGCCGGCCGAGGCGGCAACGAACATGGCCAGGAAGAGGAGAAACCAGAAGGGCAGGTGGACCGCGTGATGGAGCGGGCTCGACCCCAGCTGCGTCGACGCCAGGAGCGCGTAGGTGTAGGCCCCGATCGCGAAGAAGGCCGCGTAGCCGAGGTCGAGGAGACCGGCGAAGCCGACCACGACGTTTAGCCCGATCGCCAGCAGGACCCAGACCCCGGCGTCCGCGGCCAGCCCTGTCAGCGTGTTGGTTCCGGTGGCGAAGGATGCGATCGGGGGAAACAGGATGGCACCGACCAGGAGCACGCCGTAGACGATCATGTTGGGGTCTCGGGACCAGTCCCGCAGCCGGCGCCGGAGAGCCTTGGGATCACGGAGGGTCGAGATCATTTCTCCGGGACCCGCATGCCGAGCAGGCCGGTGGGCCGGAAGACCAGCACGATGATCAGGATGGCGAAGATGATGACGTCGGACCAGCTGGCCGAGATATAACGGTCCACGAGCGCGCGGATGATCCCGATGAGGAGACCGCCGAGCGCCGCTCCCTCGATGTTCCCGATGCCGCCGAGGACCGCCGCCGTGAACGCGACCAGGCCGGCCGAGAAGCCGAGGTCGAAGCGGATCGAGTTGAAGTAGAGCGCGTAGACGAGACCGCCGGCGCCGGCCAGCGCGGCGCCGATGAAGAAGGTCGCCGAGATCGTGCGGTTGATGTCGATCCCCATCAGCTGCGCGGCGTCCCGGTCCTGGGCAGTGGCGCGCATCGCCTTGCCGAGCTTGGTCCGGTTGATGAAGAGCGAGAGCATCACGACCAGGAAGATCGCCACGACGACGACCATCACATCCTTGACCCCGATGTCGATCAGCGAGTTCGTGTAGCGCGCCTCCGAGATGAGGTCCGGAAAGCGGAGGTTCACCGGGCCCCTCCACAGGTACATGGTCCCCTCGAGGATGAACGCCATCCCGATCGCGGTGATCAGCGGCGCCAGCCGGGGAGCGCCACGAAGAGGTCGGTAGGCGACCCGCTCGATCGTGATGTTCACGAGCCCGTTGATCAGCATCACGAGCACGAAGACGAGCAGCAGGATTGGGATGAAGACCAGGGAGTAGTGCGCGCCGGGGCCGATTCCGAAGGCCGCGAAGAGGGGGAGGGCGATGAAGCCGCCGAGCGTGAAGACGTCGCCGTGGGCGAAGTTGATCAGCTCGATGATGCCGTAGACCATCGTGTAGCCGAGCGCGATGAGAGCGTAGATGGCGCCGTCGGTGATGCCGATCACCATCGTGGCGATCAGCGAACGGGGGCTCTGGATGGCGAGGATGACGACCCAGCCCACCGCCAGCAGGCCGAGGGTTGAGAAGAGGGCTGTTCCGAGGTCACCGGCGAAGGTGGCCCGGAGCCGCTGCATGCCATCCAAGTTCCGCTTCCCCCTACACAAAATAGGAGGGGGCCGCGATGGCCCCCTCCTCGGGTTATCGAATTGCTAGGCGCCGAAGTTGAACTGCTTCACCCAGACGAAGCAGAAGCTGGCGTTGGAGCCACCGGCCTTGCCGCAGGTGAGGTCGCCCTTGGCGACCGCGGCGGCGTCCTCCTTCTTCACGGCGTAGACCGAGATGATCTTGGCCGAGGTGTCGCCGTTGGCGTCGAAGGTGGTTGTGCCGAGCACGCCCGCGTAGCCGCTGGTCTTGGACACGTTGACGCGGACCGCCTCGCGGAAGTCGTTGACCTTCTTCGGGTCCTTGCCGGCATCGAGGGCCTGCTTGATGGCCTGGATCTCGATGTTGGCGGCGTCGAAGGCGGACATCGTGTAGGCGCCGTAGTCGTTGGCGCCGGTGAAGGCCTTCTTGTAGTCGGTGATGACGGACGCCGCGGAAGAGATCTGGCCCGCGTCAGCGCCGGCGGTGGTCGCCGAGACGCCGTTGGCCGAGTCGGCCGCGTCATCGATGCACTGCGAGGTCTCGATGCCGTCACCGCCGAGGTACGGCCAGCTGCCGATACCGAGGGCGTTCATCTGGCCACGAGGCTTGCAGGCGCTCTGGTCGTCGGTTCCGCCGACGTAGATGGCGGTCGCGCCGAAGTCCTTGAAGCCGTTGAGGATGGCACGCCAGTCGGTGGTGGTCTTGGGGTCGAAGGAGTCGCGCTTGAAGGTTCCGCCGTCCTTCTGGTACTGGGCCTGGAAGGCGTTGGCGATGCCGACGCCGAAGACGGTCTTCTCGTCCAGGATGCCGATCTTCTTGATGCCGAGGGTGGTGAAGGCGTAGTCGGCCATCGCCGGGCCCTGGAGGTCGTCGGTGGCGACGACCCGGAAGTAGTTGTTGGGATTTCCCTTGCGGAGATCCGCCGGGTGGTAGTCGCAGCTGGAGAGGTCCTTGGTGAGACACGGGTTGGTGTTGGACGGACTGATCATGGTCAGGTGGGCCGGGGCCGCGATCGGGATCTCAGCCTTGCCGACCGCCGAGTTGAAAGGACCGACCATGGCGACGACGTTGTTGTTGTTGATGAGGTCGGTGACGTTCTGGACGCCCTTGTCGGCGTTGTAGGAGCCGCCCACGGCGTCGTCACGGTTCTCGACCGTGAGGGTCCAGCCGTCGATCGAGCCGCCGGCCTTCTGGACGGCGAATTTGACGCCGTCAAGGGTCGGAAGGCCCGACGATGCCGCCGCCCCGGATTCTGGAAGGTCCACTCCGATCGAGATGGTCCCCTTGCTGCCGCTGCCGCTGCCGCCGCTCCCTCCGCCGCCGCAGGCCACTGCGACGATTGCAAAGGCGGCAATGGCCGCGACCCGACCTAGTCGAGCTGTACGCATGCTTCTCCTCCTGATTTGTCCGAGAACTGGGAAAAAGAACTCCCCGCAACTGCTCTTGGACAGGTTGGAATCTTACCGGCCCAAGCCGCAGACTGTATAGCCGATGGGATCTGAGGTGTCAATTTGATGCCGCCGGTATACTCGGAGCTCAGTCGCCTCTCTCCACCTATCGGAGCACGTACTTGAAGACGGAGTTCAACGAGCAGCATCTCAAGCCCCGGGGCCAATTCGTCGAAGAGGCCGTCCAGGCCGCCCTCGCCGGGCGCTGGGAGGATGCCGCCGAGATCAACCAGATCATCCTCGAGCGGTTCGGCTCCGACGAGGAGTCCAACAACCGGCTGGGCAAGGCGATGACCGAGCTGGGCCGGTTCGAGGAGGCGAAGTCGGCCTACGAGGCGACGCTTGGACTGAACCCGCTCAACACGATCGCCCAGAAGAACCGGGCCAA
>DIZV01000067.1 GCA_002427995.1 Chloroflexi bacterium UBA6019 | reverse complement strand
CGGGCTCGAAGCCGGGCACGGCGAGCAGTGTCGCCGCCAGGCTGAGCCTCGCGCGCGAGACGCTCGCTCCGTGCCCTGCAGCCGGCGCAGCCCTCCAGGTGTTGCCGGTCCGCCTCGTTGGCGGCAAGCGGCTCGTCGATCAGCCGGCGCAGCGCGCCGTCAGCGAGATGTCCCACGTTCTACCTCCCGCCGAAGCGCGGCTTCGGCTCTTCGCAATAGGGTTCCGATCTGTCCGATGTTGACGCCGAGCGCCGAGGCAACCTCGGCGTAGCTGAGACCTCCGTAACGCAGCGCCAGCACGGTGGCACCCTTCCGCGGCAGCCGGGTGAGGGCCGCCCGCACCAGCAGCCGCTGCTCGGTGACCTCCGCCACCTCGGCGGGGTCGGCTGACCGCGGGACCTCAAGGGCCCCATAGTTCGCCTCGCGCCGGGCCCGGCGCGTCCGCGAGCGAACGGCGTTGAGCGCTGTGTTGGCCGCCGCCCGGTGCAGCCAGGGGGCGGCGTAGGGCGCGTCGGCACGGTGCAGCCGATGGAAGTCGACGAAGACCTCTTGGGCCACGTCCTCTGCCTCCTGCCGGTCCGCGAGGACGCGATTGGCGATTGCCACGACCCGGGAGTACTCATCCTTGAAGAGGCGCTCGAAGGGATCCACGGCGGATTGAACGCGACTTACGGGGTTGGCGGTTATGGCCTGCACAACCTACAAGCACCAGCGGGCCGCGGCGTGTGACAGGCGGGTTTACAAAGCCTTGACAACCGGTTGAAGAAGAAGCCAGTAAGGGCACCGTTCAATGCTGGGGATGGCGATCGAGACCGACGCCGCCAACGTACCGCCCGCACCCCGCGCGGCCCGCCGGGTCAGTCGCCGCGCCGTCCTTGGAGCGGCGCTCGCGGGGGGTGCCGGCGTCGCCGCCCTGCGGCTCCTCGACCTCGGCCGGCAGGCCGGGTCGCCCGCCATCCGCCAGGCGGTGAGCGGCGGAACCGACTGGATCTCGCCCCTCGGGTCGGAGAGCGCCCGGGTCCTTCAGCTGCTCCGCCGGGCGACCTTCGGAGCCGGCCCGGCCGAGCTCGAACGGGCGCTCAGCGATGGCTACTCCAAGACCCTTGACCGGCTCCTCGAGACACCGGCCGTCAAGCCGCCGGCCCTCCCCGGAGGCGACGGCGCCAGCCGCGGTGCGCCGCTCAAGCCGGCGCAGCTGCAGAAGTGGTGGCTCGACCACATGCTTGCCACGCCGACCCCCTTTGCCGAGCGGATGACGCTCTTCTGGCATGGTCACTTCACCAGCGACTACCGCAAGGTCGGCCTCCAGGACCCCTTCATGTACTGGCAAAACCAAACCTGGCGGACCCTCGCGCTGGGCGATTTTCGGACCCTCCTCTACCAGGTCACGATCGACCCCGGGATGCTCCGCTACCTGGATCTCGGCACCTCGACCGGCCAGGCGCCGAACGAGAACTATGCCCGGGAGCTGATGGAGCTCTTCACGCTGGGGCCCGGGAAGTTCAGCGAGGACGACGTCCGCGCGGCGGCGAAGGCGCTCGCCGGCTGGCGGGAGCCCCGCACCCAGGCGATGCTGATGGACACCCGCAAGAACCCCAACCTGACGCCGGCCCAGCAGGCGCTCGCCTCGCGGGCGACCGCGGACACCTCGCGGGTCGGAGTCTTCGTCCCGGCTCGCGCCTATCGGGGCGGGCCGCTCTCCTTTCTCGGCCGGGCGGCGAACTACGACACCAAAGGTGTCCTCTCCCAGATCTTCGCACAGGAGTCGGCCGCTCCCTACGTCGTACAGCGTGTGATGGTCAACTTCGCGCTGCCCGATCCGCCGGCCGCGACGGTGAAGCGGCTGGCGGCCGGGTTCGTCAAGTCCGGCTGGAGCGTGAAGCACCTGATGCGCGACGTCTTCACCAGCCCGGAGTTCAACTCCGCGGCCGGGTACCGGTCGCTCGTCAAGCAGCCGGTCGAGTTCATGGTCCACGCCCTTCGGGCGCTGGGCGGGCACGGCCAGTCCGCGCTGGCACTCCGGCACGCGAGCGGGATGGGCCAGGTGCTCTTCGACCCACCCGATGTCGGTGGCTGGCCGCTGAACGAGTCCTGGATCTCCTCCAACACCGTCCTCGCCCGCGTCAACTTCGTCAGCGAGCTGCTCCAGGCGATACCCAGCCTGCCGGCGGCGACCGACGCCCATCTTCACCACCTGGACGGGGTGTTGAGCCCCGCCACCGCGTCTCTCCTCAACTCCACGTCCACGGACCTCGAGCGCTGGACCGCCGTCCTCGCCTCGCCGGAATTCCAACTCAAGTAGGTGATCAAGCAAGCCATGAACGCAGAGCAAGGGATCAACCAGCTCAAGCGCCGCGACTTCCTCCGCGCCGGCCTCGTCTTCGGTGCCGGGGCGGCCGGACTGGCGGCCGGCTACGCCGCCGTGCCCGACGCCTTCGCGCGGGCGGTCTATGCCGCCAAGCAGGATGGGATCAGCAACGACCGGGTGCTGGTCATGGTCCAGCTCGCGGGCGGCAACGACGGCCTCCGGACGGTGGTCCCGCTCCAGGATCCCAAGCTGCACGACTACCGTCCCCGGCTGGCCGGTCCCTCCGTCACCCAGGCGCTGCCGATCGGCGCCGACTTCGGGCTGAACCAGAACCTCAAGGGTGTCAAAAAGCTTTACGACCAGGGACGCGTCGCGATCGTGCAGGGCGTCGGCTACCCGAACCCGGTCTTCTCCCACTTCGAGTCGATCCGGATCTGGGAGACCGGCGACCCCACCCGGCGCTCGATCAACGGCTGGCTCGGCCAGCTCGCGGCCAAACAGTACGACACCCTCGGCCATCCTCTCACCGGCTGCGCCTGCGGCGCCACCGACGTGCCCGGGGCGCTGCGCGACCTGCAGGCGACGATGACCGTCATCCAGGACCCGAAGAACTTCGGCTTCACCGGCGGCGACCCGGTCGAGACCGCGGTGACCGCGCTCTACCGGGATACGCCGGGCATCTACGGCGCCCTCTTCGACACCGCGATCGCAACCGCCAAAGACACGATCGCCAGCCTCAAGACGGCGTCGGCGAAGTACCAGCCGATGGCTCAGTACTCGGACCAGGCCAAGCTCGTCTACTCCTCCAAGAACCAGCTCGCCTCGGCGCTTCAGCTGGCCGCGGAGCTGATCATCTCGGGCACCGGCGTCAAGCTTCTCCACGTCACCCTGGGGGGCTTCGACACCCACTACACCGAGCTCAACCGGCACGACGACCTGATGGGCTACTTCGACCAGGCGGTGAGTGCCTTCTTCGCCGATCTCGACGCGCA
>DIZV01000027.1:320-7613 GCA_002427995.1 Chloroflexi bacterium UBA6019 | reverse complement strand
TGCTCGGTCACCTCTCGCTCGAAGAGGGTGCCGAGATCCTTGACCAGGGCCGCCTCGGTCGCCGGCTCCTCGCCCCGCTGGAGGGCGGCCGCGACCGCCAGCGACAGCCGGCGGAGGGCCCAGAGACTCGCGACCAGGCGACCGGCGTCGGCGGAGCCGGTCGCGGCCAGGGCGGCGAGGAGCGGAAAGGTGCTCAGGAATCGCTCGGGGCCACTCCTCTCATAGGCGAGCTCGGACGTCACCTGCTTCCAGCCCTCGCCGAGCGCCCCGACGACCATCGCGTCAGGCACGAAGCAGTCACTGAGGAGGACCTCGTTGAAGTGGTGCTCACCGGTCATCAGCCGGATCGGCCGGACCTCGACCCCTTCACCTTTGAGGTCGACGATGACCTGGCTCAGCCCGAGGTGGCGATCCTCACCCCGGGTCTCGGTCCGGACCAGCGTGATCATGGCGTGGGCGAGGTGCGCGCCGGAGGTCCAGACCTTGGTCCCATTGAGGCGCCAGCCGCCCTCGACCGGGCGTGCCGAGGTTGTCACCGAGGCGAGGTCGGAACCCGCGTCCGGCTCGCTCATGCCGATCGCGAAGTAGACCTCGCCGCGCGCGATTCCGGGCAGAAACCTTTCCCGCTGCCCTTCGCTGCCGTAGCGGAGGAGGAGCGGGCCCGTCTGCCGGTCGGCAATCCAGTGGGCGGCCACCGGGGCCCCGGCCGCCAGCAGCTCCTCGATCACGACATGGCGTTCGAGCGGACTTCGCTCGCCACCCCCGTAGCGGCGGGGCCAGGTCATGCCGAGCCAGCCGCGCTCGCCGAGGCGGCGGCTGAAGGCGGGGTCGGCGCCACTCAGCCACGCGTCGCAGCGCGGCACAAAGCCGCCCGCGGCGAGTTCGTCGCGCAGGAAGCCGCGGACCTCAGCGCGCAGTGCAATCGCCTCTTCCGGCAGCTCGCCGGGTGCGAAACGGAGCGGAACGATCGGGTCGAGGGCCGGCACCAGGACAGGTTAGGCCCGGCTGGCGACGACCTCCTCGGCCTGGTCGTCACCGCCGGCCGGCCGGTTCGCGGGGAGGAACGGGGGTGACGGCAGGCGGAGTCTGAAGACCGAGCCTCGGCCAACCCTGCTCGTGACCGTCAGGGTCCCCGACATCAGCTCGGCCAGGCGGCGGCTGACCGCCAGCCCGAGGCCGCTGCCCTCGTGATCTCGATTGTAGGAGTCGTCAACCTGGGAGTACTCGTCGAAGATCTTCTCCTGGTGCTCGGGTGCGATCCCGATCCCGCTGTCCTTCACCTCGAACTGGACGAACCCATCCCGAGCCTCGGTTCGGACCTCGATCCGGCCGCCCTCGGGCGTGAACTTCACCGCGTTGGAGAGGAGATTGAGGACGATCTGTTGCAGCCGGACCGGGTCGGCCATCACGACCAGCCGGCCGTTCGGGCCGGAGCGCAGCAGCTGCCGCTTGCGATCCGAGAGCGGCCGGATCTTGGTGACCGCGTCCGCCACGGCCTCCCCGGCCACGACCTGCTCGATCGCGACCTCGAGGTCGCCCGAGGCGACTCTCGACAGGTCGAGCACGTCGTTGATCAGGGTGAGCAGGTGCTGTCCGCTGGCGGCGATGTTGCTGACGTAGCGGCGCTGGGGGTCGTTCAGTGGCCCTCGCCGCTGTCCGAGGAGAAGCTCGGCAAAGCCGAGCACCGAGTTGAGGGGCGTCCGCAGCTCGTGGCTCATGGTCGCCAGGAAGCGCGACTTCGCCTCGCTCTCGCGGCGCGCCTGCTCCGATATCCGACGCTCGCTGACGTCGATTGCGACGCCGCTGACAGAGGTGACCCCGCCATCATCGAAGACCGGCATCAGGCGGATGTCGAGGTCGCCGTGCTCGAAGGCGACGGTGAGCTGCCCGGCTCGGCCGGCCTGCGCACCCTCGATCGCGGCGATGAGGTCGGGGAAGCGTCCGAGCACGTCGTCCACCGACCGGCCGGCGACGTGGGCGGCGCGCTCCCCGAAGCCGGCCAGCGCCTGGCCGGTGGCGAGTGTGACGATGCTGTCTGAGCTGATCGAGAAGAGGACCACGGGGGCGCTGGCGATCACCTGGGTGAGCGTGCGCTGGCTCTCAACCAGCGCCTGCTGGGCAGCCAGGCTCTGGCGCAGGAGGGCGCGGTTGTCGATTATCACCAGCAGCTGGCTGAGGAGAATGAAGATGCCGAGACTGGCGGCGATCCAGAGCCCGACCCCGTCGATCCTGCCGTGGCGGAGCACGACCAGGGCTCCGTCTGCCAGCGCCAGGACCAGCGCCAGGTAGGGCGCCGCGAGGCTCCCGATACCCGTCAACCGCTTCTCGGCAGGCCGTTCGGGATCCGGCTTGGCGGCCAGTGAGCCGAGGGCGATCAGGAGATACCCGGCGACCCAGCCGCCGTCGAGGCCGGTGGTGTTGTAGGCCATCACCGCATTCAGGTAGGCAAAGGCGCTGTCGGACACGGCGAGGAAGACCACCCCCAGGCCAAGGAGCACCATCGGGAAGCGGGATCCGGATCGAACCCTGGCCAGGGCGACGATGACGATCGTGAACATGA
The DNA here is from genome assembly GCA_002427995.1 of Chloroflexi bacterium UBA6019. Lineage (GTDB taxonomy): Bacteria > Chloroflexota > Dormibacteria > Dormibacterales > Dormibacteraceae > UBA6019. The sequence continues at coordinate 5,053 of DIZV01000027.1, read as the reverse complement.
CGAGGTCGGCGACCGGGTAGGCCAGGTTGACCAGCTTGCCGAGCAGCGACTGCGTGCTGTCGGAGAAGATCGGGCGGAGGACGGCCTCCCAGCTGACGAAGAGGAGGGCCGTGGCCATCACCAACCCGTCGACCAGCGTCCGCGCCCGCTGGGCGCGCCGTCCAGCGGCGGCGGCGAAGAAGAGCAACCCGGCGACCGCGAGCGGGATCGCGGCTATGAAGCCGAGGTCGGCAATCGACGGTGAGGGGACGGTCTGCCCCAGGAAGACCTCGAGCCAGGACCAGGCGACCTCCCCCGCGCACCAGCTGAAGGCGGAGATCCCGATCAGCAGCCAGCCGGCCCGGATCCGGCCGGCGGTGCGGTACGCCGCTGCTGTGCAGCCGATGCCCGCCAGGAGCGCCGCGACCGCGCTTCCGAGGTCGTCGACGGCCGTGGCGGCCGTGTCGCCACCGACCCGGAAATAGATGACGATCTCGTAGCCGGCGGCTGCCAGGGCAAGGATGGCGGCGACCGTCCAGAAGCAGCGCGTCGAGGTGGGGTCGAACCCTGCCAGCCGCCGGAAGGCGCCAACGAGTCTTCTCATCATCTCTCTGCGGGCTGAAAATTAGTGCTCAGCCGGGGACTTTCCACCGGCGGTGCACCGTCCCGGCGCCGACAGCCTAAGCCCGAATCGGCCTCGATTCGCGCGCTCCTCGCTCTTTCGAGGCGGGTCGACGGGGCGTTCCTGCCCGAAATCCCCGGGCTCAGGACGCTAGGAGGAAGGCGGCTCCAGCCAGGTGACCTCACCGACTGTCACGGCGAGGTGCGTCATCCCGGTGCCGGGCGCTGCCCCGTGCCAATGCTCCTCCCCCGCGGCGGACACCAGCGTGTCACCCGGCCGCAGGATCACCATCACCTCGCCCCGGATCTGGGCTCGGCCCTCTCCCTCGACTGCGTGGAGGACCTGGCCGCCGCTGTGGCTATGCCAATGGGTCACAGTGCTGGGCGCGAAGCGGACGAAGCTCACGCGGACCGCCGTCGGCTCCTCCCGAACGTGGATCGTGCGCTGGTCCGCGTCCCCGGTGAAGGCGCCCTGGGGCTTGCGCAGGTCGGCCGCCAGCCGGTCCTCACCACGGATCAGGGCCATCGGAAAGACAATAGCGGGATGAGAATTGAAGGATCGGTCGCCCTCGTCACCGGCGGCGCCTCGGGCCTCGGCCGGGCCACCGCCGAGCTGCTCGCCGCGAGGGGGGCCAAGGTCGTGATCGTCGACCTCCCACGCTCGGAGGGCGAATCTGTCGCGGCAGCCCTCGGCGGCCGATTCGCCCCGGCCGACGTGACCAGCGAGGAGGACGTCGATCGAGCGCTCGCCGTCGCCGGCGAGCTGGGTCCGCTCCGAATCGCGGTCAACTGTGCCGGCATCGGCAGCGGCGGCCGCGTCGCCGGAAAGGAGGGCCCCTACCCGCTCGATCAGTTCCGTCGCGTCCTCGAAGTGAACCTCGTGGGCACCTTCAACATGCTCAGCAAGGCTGCCTTCCGGATCGGCGCCGCCGAGCCGGTCGAGGGAGAACGGGGCGTCATCGTCAACACAGCGTCGATCGCGGCCTTCGAGGGCCAGATCGGCCAGGCCGCCTACACCGCCTCCAAGGCTGCGATCCATGGCTTGACGATCCAGACCGCCCGGGACCTGGCGTCGCTCCTGATCCGCGTCTGCACGATCGCTCCGGGCCTCATGGACACGCCGCTGCTGGCCGGCCTCCGGGAGGATATCCGGGAGCAGCTCGCGGCGTCGGTGCCCAATCCCCACCGGCTCGGCAAGCCGAGCGAGTACGCGCTGCTGGCCGCCCACATCGTCGAGAACCCCTACCTCAACGGCGAAACGATCCGGCTCGACGGTGCGCTGCGGATGGCACCTCGCTAGCGGGCCGTGAAACGCAGAAGAGCGCGCCGGGGGGGCACGCTCTTCCGTCTGAGGGAAAGGAAGTTGTGTTTTAGCGGAGCCCGAACAGCCCGGCGAAGGCGACCAGGGTGATCGCCGCGGTCCCGGCCAGCCAGACGGCCCCTTCGAGGGCGGCCTGGGCCTGGGACAGGCGGCGGCGGCGCTGGATCCTCGCCACCCGCTCCTCACGGGTGAGGAGGCGGCTCTGAGCTGCCGGTCGGGCGATGCTGCCAACCCGCGTTCGCATTCCGCTCCATGCTTCCGACCTGACTGCCATTTCTGCCCCTTATGAATCCGCTAGTTACTGCCGTCAGCTCATCACTAAAAAGTGATAGTCCAATTAACACATATAGGAGCTGTCGGTGTCAATAGTCGAAGGCGAATCGGCGCTGTCCAGGCGAATGGCGCCGGAGAGGCAGCGGAAGCTGTCTCAAGTATTTACCAGGCTGTTGTGAGCTTGTGGGCAAGCGAGGGGAAGGTGGCCCGCCGAGGCACCCTTGCGCAATCCCTGGTCCCGGTCCCCTGCCTCCCCGAGCCGTCCTGCGACACTGCTCCTGATCTCGGTTGTCCTTTCCCTTGCCATTCAGTTCCCGGCGCCGGTCACCCTGCCCTGGCTGCAGAGGGCGGGAATCCCGGTCGTGACCTCGGGCCCCGTCCAGGTGGGCACCAGCTTCAGCCCCCGCCACGCCACCTACCTCGGCCTTGACTGGAAGGAGTCGTACCGCCGGCTGGAGGGGATGCACTTCAAGGTGATCCGACTCTCCGCCTACTGGGACCAGGTCGACCAGGAGGGCTATGACCAGCTCGACTGGCTGCTCTCAGAGTCCGTTGGCAGCGGGCAGCCGGTCGTGCTCTCGGTCGGGATGAAGGGTCTCGGCTGGCCGGAGTTCTACATCCCGCCGCAGCTGCAGCCGAGGACACCCGACGGCGGCGACGTCGGCCAGGACCCGGTGCTCCGGGCGGCCGCGGTCGACTTCGTCAGCGCGACCGCCGGCCGCTACCGCGACAACCCCGCCATCGTCGCCTGGCAGGTGGAGAACGAGCCGCTCAACCCGGCCGGCCCCCACCGCTGGTTCATCGGCAGGGACCTTCTGGCGGCGGAGGTCGCCGCGCTGAGGCAGGTGGACGACCGGCGGCCGGCGATCATCAACGCCTTCGGCCACTTCAACATGCTGTTCGACCGGGCCTCGAACCGGTCCGGCTTCGACCTCAGGAGCCTGCTCGGCTTCGAATCCGACACCGCCGAGGCCCACAGCCTGGGCGTGCTCGGCAAAGGCGACATCCTCGGCCTCGACGTGTACACCGAGATCGGCTACAACTTCCTCGGCCAGGAGGGGGTGAGCCACGCCGGCTCCGACTGGGCGAGCAAGGCCGGGCACTGGCGCGGGATCGCCCTCGAGCAGGGCAAGCAGGCCTGGATAACCGAGGCCCAGGCCGAGCCCTGGGAAGCATCGATGAACAGCTACGGCGATCCCCGGAGCACCGCCGCCGAAGACATCCACTCGCGCTTCGCGAGCATCCGCGCCGAGGGGTTCGGCACCATCCTGCTCTGGGGTGCCGAGTACTGGCTCTGGCGTGCCGACAACGGCGATTCCAGCTGGCTCGACGCGGTCACCGGCATCCTCGCCGAGAACTCGAGCGCGTCCAGCCTGCTCCCCTCCTCCTAGGCGGCGGGGCCAGCACCGTTCCAGGCCGCCCAGCGCCGCACCCGCACCCTCACGACCGGGCCTCCCGGGCGCCGCTCCTGGTACTGCGGGTACTTGGCGGACAGCAGGTCGAGTGCTCGCTCCCCTTCCGGTCCCGGTCCGAGGAGTTCGGCGTCACCCGCGACGCGGACCCACCAGAGCTCATCCCAGCGCTCGCTGTAGTGGTCCACCACCAGCTCGACCGCGGGGTTGAGGGCGATGTTCTCGAGCCGGCGCAGCGGCCGGCCACTCTTCGGCTTGTGGTCGATCGCCCAGTAGACCGCGTTGCCATCGAGGACGAAGCAGACCGGTACCACGTGGGGCCGGCCGCCCGGGCCGGACGTCGCCAGCCGGGCGACGCGCGCCTCGGCGAGCCGCCGGCGCATCAGATCCCCCTCCATCGCGGTTGCCGCCAAGCGTAGACACCCGGCGCCCGCGTGTAACCTGCGCGCGTACACAGGACTGGCGAACCCGGCTCCCGAATGAAGATCCCCTGCCCCTGCGCCGCCCCCCTGAATGGATAACTCCCACTCGGCCGAGATCGTCGAGCTGCCGGCGGCCAGCCAGGCGGACTCGGTCCAGGTCGCGCTGGAGGAGCTGGAGATGGTCTACGCCTTCATCTACAGCCGCGTCGGCAACCGGCCCGATGCCGAGGACCTGACCCAGCAGGTTGCGCTGAAGGCAATCCCGCGCCTGCGCGCCGGCGCCAGCACGCCGTCGATCCGCGCCTACCTCTTCGCGACCGCCCGCTCCGTGCTGGGCGCCTTCTGGGCCGGGAAATTCGGCATCGCCCAGGAGGAGCTGGACGAGGGCGTCCTCAGCGCACCGCCCCCGGCACTTCACTCGGCGGCCGCGACCGATCGCGCCATCCGAATCCTCGCGCTCTTGCCGGACAACTACCGGCGGGTCCTCGAGCTCCGTTTCCTGCGCGGTTATTCGATCCGGGAGGCGGCGGCGGAATTGAATGCGACGCCCGGCAGCATCAAGGTCATGCAGCTCCGGGCACTGCGTGCCGCCGCCAAGGTGCGGATCGATGTTTAGGGACCTGGAAGCGCGGATCGACAGGATCGTCGAGGACCTCCTCCGCGGCCGGCGGCTCCGCGTCGGCGCGGCCGAGGCGAGGGAAAGGG
>DIZV01000027.1:0-148 GCA_002427995.1 Chloroflexi bacterium UBA6019 | reverse complement strand
GGCGGCGACCCTGGCGGGCGGCCGCGACCCTGGCCGGGTCACTCGGCGAACCGCCCTCGGCGCCGTCGCCGGCCTCGCCGCCGGGGCGGTCGGAGCGGCCGCCCTCGGCCGCCTGCCGGGCGAGTCGCCTGCCCCTGCCGGCCACCCC
>DIZV01000117.1:670-5458 GCA_002427995.1 Chloroflexi bacterium UBA6019 | reverse complement strand
AGACTCTGGAGCACCTGCGCCGGCGAGATCGGCGCGCCGTCGACTCGGTTCAGCCGCTCGACGCGGCAGGCGCCGGCAGCCACCCGGGCAACCTCTCCCGCCATCTGGCCGAGATTCATTTCGGCGACGACGATGGCATCGACCCGTTGGGCCATCCTGGCCACCGCTTCTTCGGGGAAAGGCCACAGCGTCCGCGGCCGGAAGAGGCCGGCCCGCAGCCCGGCCGCCCGCGCCTGGGCGACCGCCAGCTGCGCCGCCCGTCCGACGATGCCGTAGGCGAAGACGGCGACGTCGGCATCTTCCAGGTCGATCTCCTCGCCCTCCGGCAGCTCGTCCCGGTGTGCGTCCACCTTGGCGTGAAGCCGCCGCAGCTGCGCGTCCACCGTCGCCGGCGCCTCCGTCGGGAACCCGTTGACGTCGTGAAAGAGGCCGGTGATGTGGTAGCGGCGGCCGTCGCCGAAGGGAACCAGGCGCGCCGGTTCATCCGGGCCGGCGGCATAGGGGTGATAGCTCGCGGCGGGGTGGGGCTTCGGCCGCGCCTGCGGGAGTTCCTCCGCGCCACTCCCCAGCACCCGCTCGCGGGTATGGCCGACCACTTCGTCGTAGGTCACCGTCACCGGGGTGGCAAAGCGCTCGGCGAGCCGGAACGCCACCATCGTCAGATGCCGCACCTCCGCCACCGAGGCCGGCGCCAGCACGATCGCCGGACGGTCGCCGTGGGTGCCCCAGCGGGCCTGCATCACGTCGCCCTGGGAGGGGCCGGTCGGCAGCCCGGTGCTCGGCCCGCCCCGCATCACGTTGACCACGACGCAGTGAAGCTCCGCCATGGCCGCATACCCGATGTGCTCCTGCATCAGCGAGAAGCCGGGGCCGCTGGTGGCGGTCATCGCCCGGGCACCGCCGGCCACCGCTCCGATCACCGCCGCCAGGGAGGCGATCTCGTCTTCCATCTGGATGAAGACGCCGCCCAGGGCCGGCAGCCGCCGGGCCATCTCCTCGGCGATCTCCGAAGAGGGTGTGATCGGGTAGCCGGCGAAGAAGCGGCAGCCGGCCGCGAGCGCGCCTTCAGCGCAGGCGGCGTTGCCCTGCAGCAATCGTGCCTCAGGCAACGGCAACCTCCTCGCTGACGACGGTGATCGCGAAGTCCGGGCAGAGCATCTCGCAGAGCCGGCAGCCGGTGCAGGCGTCGGGATCGACAACCTTGGCCTTGAGGGCCGCGTCGAGGGTCAGGCAGCGCTCGGGGCAGAGGCGGACGCAGATGTCGCAACTCTTGCACCACGCGGTTTCGATCTCCAGCCGGTGGCGGACGAGGGGCGGGCTCGGCGGCGCCGGCGCCGCGAGCTCGGCGGCGGGGAAGTGCAGCGTGCGGCCGGCGGCAAAAGCGGCCAGGTTGGCGGCCCGCGTCTTCGTCGGGACCGTGGCCACGATCGACTCCTGCCAGGGCTGCTCGGGCAGCTCCAGCAGCGCTGAGGCGATGCCGAGCAGCACACTGCCGGCCGCCTTCTCGTTGCCGGCTTCGCGGGCGATGGCGGTGGCATCGACGACGAGCGCGTCGCCGAGGGCGCTTGCATCGGCCGGGTAGGCTGAGGCCCAGCCTCTGCGGTCGAGGCAGGCCACCGGCGGCAGGATGCGGCGTCGATCGGAGACCAGCTTGCCCTCGGGGCGTCGATGCGAGCTCCAGCGGAGCGCTTCGGCCCACTCGAACGCGATCACCAGGTCGGCCTCTCCGGGCGCGATCAGCGGGCTCGCGACCTGCCCGCCGAAGCGGAGGTGGCTGGTCACGACGCCGCCCCTCTGCGACATGCCGTGGACCTCGCTCTGCTTGACGTCGAAGCCGCAGCGGAGAAGGGCCTCGGCGGCGATGTGGCTGGCGAGGATCACGCCCTGACCGCCGACCCCAGCCAGCAGCACGCCGCGGGTGGCGGCGATCATGGCGCGCCCACCATGGCCAGCGGCACGATCGCCCCGGCGGGGCAGAGCTGGGCGCAGACCGTGCAACCGGTGCAGGTGCTGCCGTCGATCTCGACCCGCCGGCGGTCCTCGTGCCAGGTCGCGTCGGTCCAGAGCAGCGACGGACAGTCGAGGTTCATGCAGAGCTGGCAGGCGATGCAGCGATCGTCGATGACCTCGAAGGGGTGGTCACGGATCTTCACCGGAGCCTCCACGCAGGGCCGGTTGGTGATCACCACCGCCGGTCCCCGGCGGGCGGTGGCCCGCTCCAGCCCGCGTTCGAGCGCGCCCATGTCGTAGGGGTCGACCACCTCGATCTGCTCGACCCCGAGCGAACGGCAGAGGCCGACCAGGTCGACCGCGGGTCGAGGGCTCCCGTCGAGCGCGGCGCCGGTTCCCGGGTGGTGCTGGCCGCCGGTCATCGCCGTGGTGCCGTTGTCGAGGATCAGGACTGTGATGTCAGCCTGGCTGTAGACCGCCTCCATCAGGCCCTGCACGCCGGAGTGAAGGAAGGTGGAGTCGCCGATGGTGGCCACGACCGGGCCGCCGGCGCCTCCGGAGGCGGCCAGGCCGACCGCCATCCCGATGCTGGAGCCCATCGCGATGCAGGTGTCCATCGCCGCCAGCGGCTCGAGGGCGGCCAGCGTGTAGCAGCCGATGTCACCGGCCACCACCGCGTTCAGCCGGCGGAGCACGAGGAAGGGGGCCGAATGCGGGCAGCCCGGACAGAGGACCGGGGGCCGCGGAGTCGTCGCCGGGGCAGCGGCGGGGACCGTCCCGGCGGCCAGCAGGCCGGCCCGAGCGAAGCCCTGACGGACCACATCGGGCGACAGCTCGCCCGTCCGCGGGAAGAAGGCCTTCCCCTCCGCACGAAGCCCCGCCGCGGCGAGCGCATCCTCCAGGAAGGGCTCCAGCTCCTCGACCACGAAGAGCCTTTCGAACTTTGCCGCGAAAGCCCGGATTCGCTCGATCGGCAGCGGGTTGGTCAATGCGAGCCTCAGGACGCCGGCGTCCGGGAGTACCTCCCGCACATAGTGGTAGGGGATCCCGGAGGTGACCACTCCAACCGTCGAGTCACCCTCGATCTCGGTCGTGAATGCGCCCTCCTCGGCGCGAACTCGGAGCCGCTCCAGCCGTTCCAGCAGCGCCAGGCGCCGCCGGCGGGCGTTGGCCGGCAGCATCACGTACTTGGCTCGGTCCCGCTGGAAGCCTCTGGCCGGGGCTTCGGTCCGCTCGGCCGGCTGGACCAGGGACCGACCGTGTGCGACCCGCGTCGTGGTCCGGAGCAGAACGGGCGTGTCGAACTCTTCGGAGATCTCGAAGGCGGCCCGGGTGAGGCGGCGCGCGTCCTCGCTGTCCGCGGGCTCGAGCAGGGGCACGCCGGCCAGGCGTGCGAAGAAGCGGTTGTCCTGCTCGTTCTGCGAGCTGTGCATGCCGGGATCGTCGGCGCTGATCACCACCAGGCCGCCGCCCACCCCGACGTAGGCGGCCGTCATGAAGGTGTCGGCTGCCACGTTCAACCCGACGTGCTTCATCGCGGCGAGCGAGCGAGCACCGCCCAGGGAGGCGCCGAGGGCGACGTCAAGAGCGACCTTCTCGTTCGGCGACCAACGCGCGTCGACAGAGGGGTAGGTTGCCAGCGCCTCGAGGATCTCGGTGCTCGGCGTACCCGGGTAGGCGGCGGCGACCCGGACCCCGGCCTCGTAGGCCCCGCGGGCCACGGCCTCGTTGCCTGACATCAGAACCGTTGGAACGACCGACCGTTCGTTCACCCTCCCGTCACTATAGAGCAGAACGGTGCTCGTGGCAGATCCAAAACGCGGGTTCGGCCCTGGCGGGCGGTCAGCCTCCGCGCGCCGCGAAGCGACGCGCCGCCGCTCCCCGCAGCGCCGGGAAGACACCTCCGGGCAGGAAGAGCACGACCAAGATCAGGACCAGCGCGTAGGCGCCGTAGGAGAGCACCGCTGGGGCGTGTGGGCTGGAGCCGGGCCGGGTGGCGGCAGTGCGCAGGAACTCGACCAGCAGCGTGATGCTGATGGCGCCGAGGGGCGCCCCCCAGATTGACCCCATCCCGCCCACGACGGCCATCACCACGAACTGGATCGAGATCAGGATCGTGAACGAAGCCGGCGAGATGAAGGTGAGGAAGAACGCGTAGACGCCGCCGGCGAAGCCGGCGTAGGCGGCCGCCAGGGCGAAGATCTGCAGCTTGTACCGGCTGACCGGTACACCTGAGGCCGCCGCCGCCAGTTCACTACCGGCCAGGGCGCGGAGCGCGCGTCCGGGGCGGGAGGCGATCAGGTTGTGGGCGATCAGGAGGCCGACGGCCGCGCCCGCCCAGGCCAGGTAGGCGTAGCCGGTGGGCGTGTCCAGGTCCACCGAGGCGGACAGCGTCGGCAGCACGCTGGGGATGCCGCCGAGGCCGATATCGCCCCGGGTGAGCCCCTTCGACTCGGCCAGCCAGACCAGCACGATCAGCTGGAAGGCCAGCGTCGCGAAGGCCAGGTAATGGCCGCGCAACCGGAGCAGGGGCGCCCCGATGACGGCGGCGATGGCGGCCGCGACGATCGGCGCCGCGAGCAGGGCGAGGAGGGGCGGGAGCCCGGCGTTGACCGTCAGCAGGCCGACGGTGTAAGCCCCGATCGCATAGAAGGCGCCCTGCCCGAGCGAGACCTGGCCCGCGAAGCCCATGAGGAGGGTTAGCCCCGTTGTCACCAACGTGGCGAGGGCTATCAGGACGTAGATGGAGAGCCCCGCTCGGTCGAGGAACTGCGGGATGACCAGCGTCACCACGGCGACCGCGGCCACGGCGGCGATCCGGAACCGGCGGCTGAAGCC
>DIZV01000117.1:0-476 GCA_002427995.1 Chloroflexi bacterium UBA6019 | reverse complement strand
CCGCTCCTCGATGCGCGCCAGGTGAGCAGCAGCAGGATCACCGCGAGGGCGATCCCGGTCGCGTAGGAGGGCTGGTAGTAGCCGGCCACCATCGCTTCTCCGATGCCGAGCACGAGGCCGCCCCAGAGCGCCCAGGAAAGCCGGGTGAGGCCGCCGAAGATCGCTGCCGCAAACCCGCTGACCGCGATCCCGATGTCGGCGTCGAAGGTCACCGGCTGGAGCGGCGCCAGGAGCACCCCGGCGACGCCGCCGAGGGCGCCTCCGAGCGCGAACGCCACGTATCCCATCCGGGTCGGGTCGATGCCCACCAGCCGCGCCGCCCCGGGATTGCTGGCGCAGGCGGTGAGGCCCTTGCCCAGGTAGGTCCGGCTGAAGAAGAGCGCCAGCGCCGCCAGGGTGAGCAGCGATACAGCCACGATCAGGGCGTACTGGCGCGGGATGAAGACGCCGCCCAGGATCCAGGAGCCGCGGAGGCC
>DIZV01000113.1:11168-11899 GCA_002427995.1 Chloroflexi bacterium UBA6019 | reverse complement strand
CCCTCGGCGATCGCCCGGCACATCTCGCACGAGTTGCACGGCTCGCCCGAGCCCGGAGCGCGGTTCAGGCAGTTCAAGGCTTTGGCGAGCAGCCGCGCCGACGAGGTCTTCCCGGTCCCCCGCGACCCGGAGAACAGATAGGCGTGGGCGACGCGCCCGGAGCTGATGGCCCCCTGGAGGGCGCGGGTCACCGCCTCCTGGCCGACGAGGTCGGCGAAGGTCTGCGACCGGTACTTGCGGTAGAGCGTCTGGTACGTCATCTCAAAGGTGACCGCGCACCCAACCCGTCGATTGCGGCGCCCCCGGCGCTACCTCGGCTTCCGGCTCCGGCCCGGATGGCTGCGGCACCGCCGGAATTCCCCCTTACCGCTGCTACCTTCCGGTCCTGGCGGGGTTCGGGGGCCCGACCTGCGCAGGTCCCGGCCCTCAACGCCTTCGACCTCGGTCTGACCCGAAGGGCCGAACCTCGGGGCGGGAGTTCAACCCAGCTGAGGCGGATTGCTGGTGCAGGGTACCGCCAGTCCCCCGTCTAGCGCGGCCGTCCATCAGTCTACCCGCGAGCGGCCCAGGTCTCTCGCCGTCCGGGCCAGCTCGACCCAGGCCAGAAGGGTCGCCAGGGGGATGACGAGCTCGGTCACGAGCAGCAGCGACCCGGTCGGCTGGCCGAGGCCGCGGAGGAGGGCGACCCCGCCGAGGAGGACTGCGATCAGCGCCGTCGAGAGCTGCCCGAA
>DIZV01000113.1:8662-11046 GCA_002427995.1 Chloroflexi bacterium UBA6019 | reverse complement strand
CGAGCCGGTGACGAGGTTGGCGATCCCGGCGAGGCGAGGCCCGGCGCTCAAGCCACCTCTACTTCTTCGGTGTCGGCGTCGGTCCGGGCAAGGGACCCGGGCTGGCGGTCGGCGAGGGCCCCGGCAGCGGCGTCGCCGCGGGGGTCGGCGTCGGCGTCGGCGGCGGCGTCGGGGTGGGCACCCCGGGTGCGACGTTCTGGCCGCAGGGCCGGGGCTGGGCGTCCTTCAGGAAGATCTCGGTCCGCCGCTGCCCGGCCGGGGTGGAGGCGTCCGCCAGCCCCCCGTCGGAGCTGCAGACGGTGAGGGAGACGATCCCGTCGGGCCGCGCCCACATCGCCGGCCAGCCCCGGCCACCGGAGTAGTAGGACTGCAGGAACGGCTTCCAGAGCACCGCCCCGACGTCCTCGCCCCAGAGCACCTTGGTCGGGCACATCCAGCCCGAGGTCGGCTGGCCCGGGCTGCCGTAGGCGGTGAAGCCGGAGCCGCACTTGTCACCGGCGTTGATATGGCCCATGAAGGTCCCGACCGCCAGGTCGGGCGTGTAGCCCATCATCCAGGCCGAGGTGTAGCCGTCGGTGGTGCCGGTCTTGCCGGCGACCGGGAGCGAATTCATCCCCAGCTCCTTGCCGGGCACGCCGTGGAGGATGTTGGTCGTCAGGTAGGCGAGCCCGGCCGAGAGCACCGGGCCGCCGACCGTGTTCTCGGGGAAGGCGGGCAGCGTCTTGCCGGCGGAGTCGAGGATCCGGACGACCGGGTGCGGGTAGACCCGGTGGCCACCGTTGTCGAAGGCCGAGTAGGCGGCCAGGTGGTCGATCATCTTGATGTCGCCGGAGCCGATCGTCGTCGTCAGCGAGTTGGCGTCGAAGTTGCCCGCCGCCCCCAGCTTGTGGGCGAAGTCGATCACCCGCTGGGGCCCGATGTCGCGGAAGGTCCAGAGGGCGGGCAGGTTGCGCGACTGCTCGACCGCCTGCCGGAGCGAGATGTAGCCCTGGGTCCGCCCGTCCCAGTCGGTGAAGCGGGTCCCGCCGATGGTCGCGTCCTTGTCGTTGACCAGGGTCGAGGCCGTGTACTGGCCCGACTGCAGCGCCAGCGCGTAGGTGTAGGGCTTGAAGGACGAGCCCGGCTGGCGGCCGACGTCGGTCAGGTTCACCTGCCCCTGGATCCCGTCCGAGCCGTAGTCGGCGCTGCCGACCATGGCCAGGATCTCGCCCGTCCGCGGATCCATCGCCAGCAGCGCGCCGGTGTTGGCGCCCTTGTAGCGCATCGCCGCGACGCCGTCCTTGACCGACTTGTCGGCCTTCTGCTGAGTGGCGAGGTCGAGCGTCGTGTAGATCTTGAGCCCGCCCGTCTGCAGGGTTCGCTCGTCGTAGCCGTGGTCCTTCAGGTACTGCATCGTGTAGTCGACGAAGTGGCCGGTCAGGGGATCGACGCCGGTCCCCCCGGCGGCGTGGTGCGCCGCCATCGGCGTCCAGATGTCGGTCCGGGCGGCGGTGTCGCCCTGGGCCGGACTGAGCTTGTGGTTGGCGACCATCGACTGCAGAACCTCCTCCCAGCGGTCCTTCGCGGCCTGCTTCTGGGTCGGGCTGCCAAAGGGGTTGAAGGCGCTCGGCGACTGCGGCAGGCCGGCGAGGAAGGAGGCCTGCGGAATGGTCAGCCCGGCGGCCGGCACCCCGAAGTAGGTCTGGGCCGCCGCCTCGATCCCGAAGGCGTGGTTGCCATAGAAGATCGAGTTCAGGTAGAGCTCCAGGATCTGCTGCTTGGTGTAGCGTCGCTCGAGCTCCTCCGCCAGCAGCAATTCGCGCATCTTGCGCGAGAAGGACTGCTCCCCGGCGCCGTTGGTCCCGCCGGCGGCGCAGGTCGCGCAGAGGACGTCGTTCTTGATCAGCTGCTGGGTGATCGTCGACCCGCCGATGGCCGAGCTCCGGTGGGTGAGGTCGTAGGCGGCGGCGATCACGACCCGCCGGTAGTCGACGCCCTGGTGGCTGTAGAAGCTGCGGTCCTCGACTGAGATCGTCGCGTCCTGGAGGACGGCGGCGACCCGGCTCAGCGGGACGACGGTCCGGTTCTCCTGGTAGAGCGAGGTCAGCTGGACGCCGTTGCGGTCGTAGATCCGCGTCGTCTGGTCGAGGTTGCCCTCGCGCAGCTGGTCGAGCGAGGGGAGCCCCTGGGAGTAGTAGCCGACGACGGCGACCGTGCCCGCCGACCCGAGGACGCCGCCCACCGCGAGGAGGGCGATGAGGACCAGGAGGACCGAATGCCAGCGGCGGCTCTGCCCTCTGCTCGAGTTGCGGCGACGCGTGGGGGAACGTTTCAAGGGCTACAGGGGGAACGCGGTCCCGGCCTGAAGGTTACCTCAGGCCGACGGCCGCGGCGCCCTGCAGGGC
>DIZV01000113.1:0-8583 GCA_002427995.1 Chloroflexi bacterium UBA6019 | reverse complement strand
AGCGCCACCAGCCAGAAGAGCCCCCCGCGGACCAGCTGGGCGGCGACGGCGAAGACTCCGAAGAAGCCGGCCAGGGGCGGGATGCCGGCCAGGGAGAGCAGGCAGACGGCAAACCCGGCAGCCCGCGCCGAGCTCCGTTCGGCGAGGCCGGCCAGGCCGTGCGGGGTCTCGCCCAGGGCCAGGGGCGCCGCCGCCGAGGCGACCAGGTAGGCACCGAGAAGGAAGAGCCCGGCGCCGATCGAGAGCCGGGTGCCGCCCGCCAGCGAGGCCACGATCCAGCCCAGCTGGAGCAGGCCCGCCCAGCCCACGATGCCGCGGGCGGGGCCGGCGCCGACCGCGCCCAGGGCCGCGACCAGCATGGCGACGGCGGCGACCGCCGGGATCAGAACCGCCCAGGCCGAGGCCAGCACGGCGACGGTGGCGGCGAACTTCAGGAGCACGATCGCGGCGGCGCCGCTCGCGAAGGGGCCCAGTGCCGGAGCCAGGGCGAGCTGGGCGAGCAGGGCGCCCAGCACCAGCAGCAGCGCCACCGCCAGCGGCAGCGCCAGGGACTGCCCGAGGCCGGCGTGGATCGCGGCCAGGAGGGTCGTCCCGGTGGCGGCGGCGACGAGGGCCAGGCCGAGCGCCACCAGGCCACCGATCGCGGCCGACGGCAAGAGCAGCCTGCTGCCCGCAGCCGGCTCGCGCAGCCCGGCCAGCGCCAGCGAGGCCAGGACTGCCAGCTCGAGGCCGGCCCAGAGGAGGGCGAGGTCACCGGCCGAAGCGGCGACCAGGCCGCCGAAGCAGGCGAGCAGGGCCAGCCCGACCCCGGTGCCGCCGAGCTCGCGCCAGTCCGACGCCAACAGCACGAGGAGCGCCGCCAGCAGCAGCGCCGTCTTGGCGAAGAGGGCGAACCGGTCCTGGCTGAAGCCGCCGTGGAAGAGCGTCACGACCTGGGCGCCCTCGGTCAGCTCGAGGGCGAGAGCGACCAGCAGCAGGACCGCCGCGGCGGCCGGCGGCCAACCCCGACGCGAACCTCCCAGACGGGGCTCGAGCAGGCACCCGAGAGCGGCCAGGCCGACCAGCGCCTCCGGCAGCAGCACCGTCAACGACCTCATTGGCCGCTCGAGGAGGGGTAGGCGGACATGATGTCGGCCGAGGAGTTGTTGATCACGTTGACGATGCCCTGGTCGAAGAGGGTGACCGCGCCGCCCAGCTTGGGCCCGCCGGGAAGGATCCCCCACCAGAGCAGCAGGCCGACCAGCAGGCCCAGGTACCACATCTCGCCGAGCGAGGCGTCGGAGGCGCCGGGGGCATCCGGCCGGGGCGAGCCGAAGAGGATCCGCTGCAGGGCGAGGGCCATGCCGACGAGCAGCAGGGCGAGGCCGGCGAGGACGACGAAGGCCGCCCCCGGCTGGGTCCCGAACGCGCCGAAGAGCGTGAACGCCTCGGCAACGAAAGAGGCGAAACCGGGGACGCCGGCGACGGCGAGGCAGGCCAGGACCAGCAGCCAGCTGAGCTTCGGCATCCGGGGAGCAAGCCCGCCCATCAGCTCGACGTCGCGGGTCTGGGCCCGCTCGGCGACGGTCGCCGTGACGCCCACCACGAGCGCCGCGGCGAGGCCGCCGACGACCAGCTGGAGAGTCCCTCCGAGGAGGCCGATCGGGGTCAGCGCCGCGATGCCGAGCACGGCGATCCCCCCCGGGACGAGGGCGGCGGCGGCGCCGAAGCGGCGGATGTCGCGGGCCCGCAGGCAGAGGATGCCGGCCGTAGAGGACGGTCGCCGCGCCGAGCGCCGCCAGGAAGGGCGCGGCGGACTGGGCGCCGGAGTGCTGGCCGACGACCAGGAGCCGGATCAGGACGTAGCCGCCGAGGCGGGTCGCGATACCCGCCACCAGCACCGCGACTCCCGGCGTCGCCTCCGCGTAGACGTCGCGGGCCCAGCCGTGGAAGGGCACCAGCGGCAGCCGGGTGGCGGCGACCAGGAGGAGCAGGAGCGCGAGTACGACCTGGAGCCGGGAGCTGAGGAGGGCGTGGCCCAGGAAGTCGAAGTCGAAGCTGATCCCGCCCGTCGTCGCGTAGAGGATGAAGGCCACCCCGGCCAGCGCGGCGGTCCCGGCCGCGCCGTAGGCGAGGTAACGGCCCGCCGCCTGCCGCCGCCGCGGCCCGCCCCAGCCGGCGACCAGGAGCGCCACCGGCAGCACGCCCGCGCCCCAGAAGAGGACCAGCACGAACATGTCCCGCGCGGCCAGCACCCCGTTCACCGTCCCCTCGACCAGGAGCAGGAGGACGAAGTACTCGCGGACCCGCTCGCGCACGTTGGCCGAGGCGAGGACCGCGACCAGGGTGACCAGCGACCCGGAGAGCAGCAGCGGGATCGTGATGCCGTCGACACCGAGGTGGTAATTGATGCCGAAGGCCGGCAGCCAGGGGACGTTCTCCTCGTACTGCGGCAGGGAGCTGAAGAGGTTGGCCTGGTTGTAGGCGACCACCGCCAGGAAGAGAAGGACGGCGCTGGTCCAGAAGGCGACCTGGTGGATCGTCCGGTCGTGGCGGCCGCGCGGGTTGGGGACCAGCGCGAGGACGATCGCCATCACGATCGGCGCCCAGATCAGGAGGCTGAGCAGGAAGTTGAAGTGGATGAGGCTCGGCCCGAAGGGCGAGACCGGCGTCGGCGAGGGGACCGGGGTGGCGCGGGCGGCGAGGAAGAGGAGGTTCACCGGTACACCCCCGGCGCCAGGAGGGCGGCCGCCACGGCGACCAGCACGGCGACGGCGACGAGCAGCGGGAGGACCGGCGCCGGCAGCGCGAGGAGGCGCGAGGAGTCGGTCACCAGGCGCCCGATCCACGCCTCGCCACCGCGCAGGCCGCGCTCCTCACCCAGCTCCGCCAGCTCCAGCGAGGGCTCCACGACCCGGCGCTGGACGGTCGCCCGGCCGAGCCCCAGCGTCGCCGACCAGAGCGCCGCGCCGCCGGCGGAGAGCCGCCGGCCGGCGCCGGCCGCGAAGCGGTAGAGGACGGCTGCCAGCAGCAGGCCGGCCACCGGCGCGGCGAGCCACGCCAGCACCAGCTCCGGGCTCGGCGTGGGATGCGTCCGGTGGTCGAGGAAGTTCAGCCAGCGCGGGCTGGCGAGCGCCAGGGCAAGGGCCCCGGCGAGCAGGGCGAGGAGGAGCGGCGCCCGGGTCATCGCCGCCGGGGCCGGGCGGACCCGGTTGGGGTCGAAACCCCGCCGCCGGGGAAGCAGTGCGTGGCCGGCGCTGAAGTAGACCCGGAAGAGCGCCAGCGAGCCGAGCGCCAGCCCGGCCGCGAAGATCGCCACCCACCACCAGGAGAGCGAGACGCCGCCGGCGACGACGATCCCGATCCCGGCGAGGAGGCCGACGGCGGCGGCGGGCAGGGTGAGGGTGCTGACCCGCAGGCGCCGGAAGCCCTCCCCCATCTCGGCCAGGAGCGGCGTTCGCATCCCGGCCGCGAGCGTCCCGGTCGCCAGCACCGCCGCCACCCGGGCGAGGCCGACGGCGGCGAGGAGGACGGCGGCCGGGGCGACCTCGAAGGGGTGGGCGAAGGCGAGGATCGCCAGCGCCGAGAGGGCGATGCCGGCGGCGGTCACCGCCCGCCGCGCCTCCGGGCTGGTGAGGGCGACAAGCGCCAGCACCAACGCGCTCACCGCCGCCACGGTCGCCACGACCTCGAGCGGGGTCCGGCCGAAGGCGACGAAGAGCGGCAGCACCTTGACCAGCAGCGCGGCCACGAGCAGGGAGGAGAAGCCCTCGGCGGCCGCCAGGGCGCCGCTCGAGACCGCCTCCGCCCGGGTCAGCCAGCCCTGGAGCGGGAAGAGCCCGATCCGCCCCGCCGCCCCGGCGAAGAGCAGCAGCGCGGCGGCCATCAGCGCCTTCGGGCCCGCTCCCTGGGTCTTGGTCAGAAGAGGGATCAGGTGATCGAGGTTGAGCTGGCCGTAGCGCGAGTAGAGGAGCCCGATCCCGGCAAGCAGCGCCATGTCGGCGAGGGCCGGCAGAGCCAGCGCGAGGCGGGCCGCCCGCGTCGCCGCCTCGTCGGCCCAGCTGTTCGAGAGGAGCAGGTAGATGGCCACCCCGGCGATCATCCAGAAGACGAACAGCTCCGCCAGGTCGGTGCTGCCGATCACCCCGAGCGTTGCCCCCAGCAGCAGCGTCAGGAGGCCGTAGTAGCGTGCGGCCGAGGGTTCGCCGCGGGCGCCAGCGCGGCTCCAGGCGAGGATCGCGAACGAGGCGGCGAGCGTCGCCAGCAGGAGGACCACCGTCAGGTGGCTGACCCGGATCCCGACGTCGAAGACGTAGTTCTGGAACTGGGAGGGGCCGCTGAAGGCGGTCGCCACGTTCAGCCACTGGTAGGAGCCGTCATGGGGCGCGGTCTGCCGGAAGCCGGCGGCGCCGGCGAGCAGCACCCCGACCAGCGAGACCAGCGGCGCGAGCAGCGCCAGGTTGGCCGCGGCGCGGCGGCCGCGGACGCCGACCGCGATCATCAGGAAGACCAGGAGGGGTCCGAGGACGATCATCGGGACCGACCAGCCGAGGGTGGTCGCGGGGTCGAAATGGAAGCCACCGGGGGCCACCGACCGGGTCGGCGAAGCGACCGCGAGGAAGACCAGGGCCGGGGTCAGGATGGAGGTCAGCGGGGTGTCTCCAGCCGTGCCAGCACGGAGCCCAGCCCGACGAAGGCGAGCGCCATCACGGCGACCGCGATCGCGAACCCCTGGCCGCCGACCGGGTCCCGGAAGGAGGCCGTGAAGCGGTCGGCCGCGACGAGGTCGAGGCCCGCGCCACCGAGCAGGAGGGGAACGCCCGCCAGCGCGGCCCCAAGGCTGGGTCGCCGCGCCGCGACGAAGGCGCCGGCGGCGAAGAGAAAGGCGCCGACGAAGAGGAAGTGGACCACCCCGACCGTCATCGCGGGCGGCCCCGGGCGATCAGCCCGCCCGCCGCGACCGCCACCAGCAGGGCCGCCGCCAGGGCCTCGACGCCGAGCGCCTCGCGGCCGAGCAGGAGCCTGCCGACGGCAGCGGCGTTGACGGCACCGATGGAGGCGGTCCCCCCGGCGTAGCGGCCGCGGAAGGCGACGTAGGCGAGGGCCAGGAAGACGACCCCGGCGAGGGCGGCGCCGAGCTGGCGGGCGAGGCCGGCCGGCTCGAGGTCGGCGGCCGCGAAGCGGGGACCTGCCAGGCCGAGCAGGAGGACCGCGCAGGCACCCAGCGCGACCAGGATGACGAGCGCCGCGTAGCCCGCATCGAGGTCGGCGTAGAGACCGGCGAGGCCCACCCCCACGGCCGCGACGCCGAGCGCGCGGGCGCGTCCACCGAGCAGGGAGGTGACGAGACCTCCGCCCACGGTCAGGGCCGCGAACGCGTAGAAGAGCACCGAGTGGAGGGTGTCCAAAAAACCAGCTACCTTCTGCCTATATCGAGGCGGACGGAGTTCCGAGTCGGAAAGCATACAGAAGGCCCAGCGCGCCGACTGCCGTGGCCAGGATGGCCGCCACCAGCTGTCCCGCGGCCCACGGCGCGGTCGCCGCGGAGGTGACCCAGGCGGCGTCGATCAGCAGCAGCAGGAGCGTCCCGGCGACGGCGACCAGCCGGGCCGCGTCGAGCGCGGCGAGCCGGTCGAGCAGCGAATCCATTTCCGGAGTAGGAGTATGGCGGTTCAGGATCGGGAGGCGATGATCCCTCCGCCGAGCACCCGGGTCTGCGCGTAGAGCACCGCCGCCTGCCCCGGGGCCACGCCCGCGACCGGCTCGGAGAGCTCGAGGAGACCGCCGTCGAAGGTCGCCTCAACCGCCCGCGCGTGGTAGCGGAGCCGAGCCGCGCAGGCGACCGGGCCGGCGGGTCGGGAGCCGTCGACGAAGCTGACCGCGTCGAGCCTCACCGCCGACACGCCCTGCTCCCCGCTCCGGCCCACCACGAGGCGGTTCGAGCCTGGCTCGACCCGGAGCACGTACCAGGGCCCAGGCTCTCGCAGTGATAGCCAGCCGGTTCGCTGGCCGACCGTGTAGAGCGGCGTGCCGCGGTGGCGGCCGACCTCCCGGCCGGAGCCCTCGACCATCGGGCCGGGGCTCACCGGCAGGTGCTCGGCCAGGTAGTCGGCGGTGCGGCCGGGCGGCACGAAGCAGATCTCCTGCGAGTCCGGCTTGGCGGCGACCGGCAGGCCGAACTCGACCGCGTGGGAGCGGGTCTCGGTCTTGGTCATGCCGCCGAGCGGGAAGCGGAGCCGGCGCAGCCGTCCCTGGTCGAGGTGGTAGAGCATGTAGGACTGGTCCTTGGCCGGGTCCGCCGCCTCGTGCAGCTCGGGCCCTGCCACCCCCTCCACGATCCGCGCGTAATGTCCGGTGGCCATCGCGTCAAAGCCGAGCGCGAGGACCCGCGAGAGCATCAGGTCGAAGCGCACAAAGGCGTTGCAGCTGAGGCAGGGGTTGGGCGTTCGGCCAGCGAGGTAGGCCGCGTGGAAGGGCTCGATCACGCGCTCGCCGAACTCGCGCTCGAGGTTCCACACGTAGTACGGGATCCCGAGCAGGCCAGCGACCCGGCGGGCGTCCGAAACCGCCGAGAGCGAGCAGCAGCCGCCATGCCGCT
This sequence comes from Chloroflexi bacterium UBA6019, assembly GCA_002427995.1. GTDB lineage: Bacteria > Chloroflexota > Dormibacteria > Dormibacterales > Dormibacteraceae > UBA6019. The sequence goes on along the minus strand of DIZV01000113.1, from coordinate 2,006 downwards.
CCAGCTCCGCCTCGTCGTCGCGCGGCCACTGCTGGAGCGTGATGCCGACCACCTCGTGCCCCGCCGCTACCAGCAGCGCCGCGGCGACCGAGGAGTCGACGCCACCGGAAATGGCGACCGCCACCTTCATCTCGCGAAAAGGTTAGCGGCCGCCCCCCGGCCCGGTTTTCAGCCCCCGGTACGAGCCCCCGCCGGGATGTCGGCGAAGACGATCTCCAACAGCTCCACCTTGGCGCTCGAGCCGCCGCCCGCCGCCGCCGTCGACTTGCGCAGCTCCGCGACCTTGGAATCGCTCGCCTCCCGGTCCGCGGCAGTCTCCCAGACGGTGCCGACGACGACCCGCCCGGTCTCGCGGTTCACGGTCGCCACGGCCGACCGGAAGCCGCGGAGCGTTTTGAGTAGCGGCAGAACCTGCGCTTTGTAGGCGGAGATGGCGGCGTCGGCCAACTCCGGCTTGCCGTCGACGGTGTTGATCCGGGCGAAGGTGCCCGCCCGCGGATCGCCCACCCGCTCCATCGAGACGACCTCGCCGCTCTCGACGCTGGTGATGGTCAGCTTTCCGCCGGAGGCCGCGGCGTGAGCCGCGCGGATCTGCTTCATCTTCTCCGCGCTCGCCTCCATCGCGGCCTTGTCCTCCCAGTAGGCAATGGCGATCGCGTCCCCTGTCTCGCGATTGCCCATCAGGGCGAGACCGCGAAAGCCGGGTTCTCCTCGCGCCGGGGCGGCCACGTCCTTCTCGAACGTGCGAACGCTCTCTTCGAGTCCATCCGGCGAGCCCTTGATCCTGGTCAGCCGTCCGTACATTGCTCCACCCCCATGAGGAACAACGAGGCCTCCGAGTACCTGCCGAGCCTAATCCCCCCGACCCTTGGCTGTCCAGTCCGGCCGGCTACTCGACGACGTCGCCCTCGACCGGCTCCACCCGGACCCCGCGCGACTCGAGGAAGGCGACGCCGCGGTCGAGCTCGTCCGGCTCGCCCGACATCTCGAGCAGCACCCAGCCCTCGTCGTGGGTGACGTCCGCCCGGCGGATGTTGGTGACCACCTGGTAGTTCTTGCCCAGGTGATAGATGACCGGCTCGGTCACGAGGTCCCGCCCGAAGATCAGCCGCACCCGCCGTCTCGCCATCGAGGCGAAGTCTAAGTCCGGCGAACGCCCCCGGCCACCGCGGGAATGATCGAGACCTCGTCCCGCTCCTCGAGCTTGCTGTCGAGGCCGCCGCCGAAGCGGACGTCCTCGTCGTTGAGGTAGACGTTGACGAACTGGCGCAGGTTCCCGGCCGGGTCCAGGAGCCGGTCCCGGAAGCCGGGGAAACGGGAGTCGAGCTGGTCGATCGCGCCGCGCACGTCGCCCGCCTCGATCACGACCGTGGCCTCGCCCTGGGAGAGGGACCGAAGGGGGCCGGGGATTCTCACTGTTGCCACTTCTAAATCTTCACCGATTCCTTGAACGATTTCAGGGACGGGTCTATTTCGAACCGCCTTCCCGAGGGTGACGCGGCGGCGACCGCCTCGGCGGTCTTCAGGCCGTGCCCGGTGATGTAGGCGACGACCACCTCGTCGCCCTTCCAGCGGCCGGCCCGGGCCAGCTTGGCGAGGACCCCGACGGTGACGCCCCCGGCGGTCTCGGTGAAGATGCCCTCGGTCCGGGCGAGGAGGCGGATCGAGTCCACGATCTCCTCCTCGGTGACCGCCTCGACGACCCCTCCCGTCTCCCTCGCGATCCGGACCACGTAGGAGCCGTCCGAGGGGTTGCCGATCGCGATCGACTTGGCGATGGTGTCGGGCTTCACCGGTAGCACCGTCTCGGTGCCGTCGCGCCAGGCGTTGTAGACCGGCGCGCAGCCGAGCGCCTGGGCGCCGGTCAGGGCGGGCAGCCGGGAGCCCGCGTCGACGAGGCCCACCTCGATCATCTCCCCCACCGCCCGCCGGTGCTTGACGAACTGGCAGCCGGAGGCGATCGGGATGATGATCTCGTCCGGCAGCCGCCAGCCGAGCTGCTCGGC
>DIZV01000014.1 GCA_002427995.1 Chloroflexi bacterium UBA6019 | reverse complement strand
GTGAACATGGTCCAGATGATCGCGGCGGCGAACGTGATCGCCAACGGCGGCAAATACGTGCAGCCGCACGTCGTCGAGCGCGTCGGCGGGAGGCCGGCCGCGGCGTCGCTGGTGCCCGCCCGGCAGGTCATCTCGCCCGGAACCGCGGCGCAGGTCAACGAGATGATGAAGGCGGTCGTCCAGAACGGATCCGGTTCGATGGCCCGGATCCCCGGATTCGAGAAGGATGAGGCCGGGAAGACCGGCACCTCCCAGATCCCGGTCAGCGGCCAGTACACCCAGGACGTCTGGTCGAGCTATGTCGGCTACCTGCCGGCGAGCAACCCACGCTTCGTGATGCTGGTCGTGATCCGCAAGCCTCACAACGCGACCTGGATCCTGAACGACGGCTACATCGTCGCCGCCCCGATCTGGAAGCAGGTCGCCCAGGACATCGTCCTCGACTGGCACCTGGCTCCGACCCCGTGAGCCGACGACCCGGATAGCTGATCCTTAGCCAGATGCCGGCGATCACCCTTCCCGGAGCGAAGGCCTCCTTCACGTCCGTCCACACCGACAGTCGCGAGGTGGCGCCGGGCGGCCTCTTCTTCGCGCTCCGCGGGGCGGCGGACGACGGCCACCGATTCGTGCCCGATGCCGTCACCCGGGGCGCGGCCGGGGTCGTCGTCGAGCGCCCGGTGGAGGCCGGCGGGGCCGAGGTGATCGTGGTCCCCGACGCCTGGGCCGCGCTTTACGACCTTGCCCGGCGGCGGCTCGAGGATGCCGCGCCGATCGTGGTCGGGATCACCGGCTCGAACGGCAAGACCTCGACCAAGGAGATGCTGGCGGCGATCCTCGCGACGCGCTACCGGGTCCTCAAGACCGAGGGCAACCTCAACACGGAGACCGGCGTCCCGCTGACGATCCTTCGCCTCGACCCGGGTATTCACACGATGCTCGTTCTCGAGATGGGGATGCAGGGTCCGGGCGAGATCGCCCGCCTCGCCGCGCTGGCATCGCCCCGGATCGGAATTGTCACCGGGATCGGCAGCGTCCACATCGAGTTCTTCGAGTCCCAGGAGGGCATCGCGAAAGCGAAGGGCGAGCTGGTGGAGGCGCTGCCGCCCGATGGGCTGGCGATCCTGAACCATGACGACCCCTACAGTGGGCTGCTCCGGGAGCTGAGCCGGGCGCCGGTCCTCACCTTCGGGCTGGAGGGCGGGGACTACCACGGTTCCGGCTACGGGCTGGGCGCGTTCACCGTCCGCGGGGTGCCGGTGAAGCTCCGCCTGCCCGGCCGCCATCAGGCGCGCAATGCGCTTGCCGCCCTCGTCGCGGCCGATCATCTCGGCGTCCCGCTCGAGGTCGGCGCCCGGATCCTGGCGGATCTCGTGGTCGACCGGCGGCTCCAGTCCCTCGACGCGCCGGCCGGCTTCGCGATCGTCGATGACGCCTACAACGCCAGCCCGGAGTCGATGCTGGCGGCCTTCGACGCGGTCAGCGAGCGGCCCCGCTCCGGCCGCCTGCTGGCCGTGCTGGGAGAGATGCGAGAGCTCGGGCCACTGGCCGAGGACGCGCACCAGCGGGTCGGCGCCCGGGCCCGCGAGGTCTTCGACGAGGTCTGCGTCGTCGACGTCGGCAACGGCCGGCTGCTGGCCGAGGCGGCGGCGGGCGGGCTGGTGCCGGACCGGGCGGCGGGGGTGCGTTGGGTCCGCTCCCGGGCCGGAGAGGGCGACGTCGTGCTCGTCAAGGCCTCCCACGGGGTTGCCCTGGAGGACGTCGTCCACGAGCTGCTGCGGCCTTGAGCCGACTCCTCGACCTGGTCACCGTCGGCGTGGCCTTCGCGGTGGGGATCGCCGCCTACCGCCCGGTTCATCTCGCTGCTCCGGCGCCGCCGGGCGGGTCAGGTGATCCAGAGTGAGCTCCCGGCCGAGCACCAGGCCAAGGCTGGTACCCCGACCGGAGGCGGCATCCTCTTCGTCGCGATCGCGATCCTGAGCGGGCTCCTCGCCACCCTCGCCGGCCACGCCGGCGCGGGACCGGCCCTGGCCGGCTTCGTCCTCGGCGGGCTGATCGGGCTCGCCGACGACCTCCGCAAGCTCAAGGTCGGGTCGCTCGGCATCCCTGCCCGGCTCAAGTTCCCGATCCAGCTGCTGCTGGCGATCCCGGTGGCCGCGCTCGCCCACCAGGAGCACCAGTTCGGGGTGCCCTTCGCCCTCGGCTGGCTCTACTGGCCGCTGGCGGTGCTGGCGATCGCCGGCTGCGCCAACGCGGTCAACCTCAGCGATGGCATCGACGGCCTCGCCGGGGGCCTCTCGGTGATCGCGCTGATCGGAGTCTCCCTGCTCCTTCCGGGCGCGGTGGCGGGCGAGAAGGCGATCGCCCTGGCCGCCGTCGGCGCCCTGCTCGCGTTCCTCTTCTACAATCGCCATCCGGCGCGGGTCTTCATGGGCGACGCGGGCTCGCTGGGGATCGGCTACGCGCTCGCGGGAATGGCGATCCAGCAGGGCTTCGTGCTCCTCCTGCCACTGCTCGGGCTCGTGTTTGTGATCGAGACCCTGTCTGTCATGATGCAGGTGGCCTACTTCAAGGCCACCGGCGGGCGCCGGATCTTCAAGATGACCCCGATCCACTACACGTTCCAGCTCCAGGGGTGGTCCGAGAATCGCATCGACGCGGTTTTCTGGACGGTGGGCGCGTTCGCCGCGCTCGCCTCGGCCGCCGCAGCCCGGCTTTGACGACCTCGCTTGTGGTCGGCCTCGGCCGGAGCGGCGTCGCGCTGGCGCGGTTCCTCCGCGCCCGGGGCGACCGGGTCCGGGTCGTCGACCGCCAGCCGGCGAGCAAGCTCGGCGACCAGCTGGCCCTCCTGCCCGAGGGGGTCGAGACGATCCTCGGCGGTTACGACGACGGCGTGCTGAGCGGCTGCGAGGAGGTATATGCCAGCCCCGGCGTGCCCTGGGACGCCGACCTGCTCCGGGATGCGCGGCTGAAGGGGATCCGCATCGGAAGCGAGATCGATCTCTTCTTCCGCCATTGCCCGGCCCCCATCGTCGGCATCACCGGCACCAACGGCAAGACGACCACGACGGCGCTCACCGGCGCGATCCTGGCCCGGGGGAGCCGGCCGGTGCTGGTCGGCGGAAACATCGGCGAGACCGTTCTCGACCACCTCGACGAGGTCACGCCCGAGCACTGGGTCGTCCTCGAGCTGTCGAGCTTCCAGCTCGAATCGGTCGAGCGGCCAAAGCCGGCGATCGGCGTGATCCTGAACCTGACGCCCGACCACCTTGATCGGCACGGCAGCTTCGAGAACTACGTCGCCGCCAAGGCCCGACTGATTCAGTTCCAGGACGCCCAGGACCACGCGGTGCTCAACGGTGGCGACGCCGCCTGCCGCAAACTTGCCGGCACGACCACGGCCCAGATCACCTGGTTCGAGCGCGAGCCGGATCCACCGATGCCCGTCCCCGGCGCCCACAACCTTCTCAATGCCCGGGCAGCCGCCGCGGTCGGTCGCCTGGCCGGCATACCGCGGGCGGAGATCGACGCCGCCGTCGCCGGCTTCGCGGGTGTCGAGCACCGCCTCGAGCTGGTCGGGGAGTGGGGCGGGGTCCGCTGGTACAACGACTCCAAGGCGACCAACCCGGAGGCGGCCATTGTCGGCCTCAACTCCTTCGTCGGACTGCCGGTGGTGCTGATCGCCGGCGGCCAGGGCACAGGCTTCGAGCTGGCGGCATGGATCGCCGACATCCGCCGGCTGACGTCGGCCGTGGTCCTGATCGGCGACAGCGCCGAGCTCCTCGAGCGGGAGCTGGCCGGGCACCGGTCGGTCCAGCGGGCGCGCGACCTCGACCACGCGGTGGAGCTGGCGGCCGGCCGCGCCGAAGCGGGAGGTGTGGTCCTTTTAAGCCCGGGCTACAAGAGCTTCGACTGGTTCACCAGCTTCGAGGATCGCGGCCGTCGCTTCAAGGACCGCGCCCGCGCCTGGCACGCGGCGAGGACTGCCTAGTGTCAGAGCAGTAGATGGCGATCGCCGAAGGCGTCCGCGGGCAGAGCCCGCCGGTCCGTGCCCGCGAGCGTGCCGCCCGCGCCGAGGGCGACCGCTGGCTGCTCCTGCTGAGCGTCCTGCTGGTCGCCACCGGGCTCGTCTTCGTGCTCAGCGCCAGCCAGGCCCTCGCCTACGTCCAGCACCTGACGCCGCTCTACTACTTCCAGCGCCAGCTGATCTCGGTCGGCCTCGGCGGTGCCGCGCTGCTGATCCTGATGCGCATCGACTACCACCGCCTCCGCCCGCTCATCCTTCCCGGCACCGTCGCCGTCACCGTCCTGCTGGTGCTGGTCCCGCTGGTCGGCGTCCAGGTCAACGGGGCGCGGCGGTGGTTCGCCATCGGCGGCCTGGTGATCCAGCCGACGGAGATGGCCAAGCTGGCCTTCGGCCTCTTCATGTCGGCCTGGGTGGTGAAGCGCGGAGAGCGCCTCCGTGACCTGAGGGAGGGATTCGTCCCCTTCGTCGTCCTCCTCGGCGGCGCCCTCGGCCTGGTCATCCTCGAGCGCGACCTCGGCACTGCCCTGGTCGTGGCGGCGATCCTGGTCGCCACCTTCGTGGCCGGCGGCGGCCGCAAGCGCCACCTCGCCTTGCTCCTCGCGGGGCTCGTGGTTGCGGGGTGGCTCACCGTGGTCCTCGAGCCCTACCGGTTCGCCCGCCTCGCGGTCTTCATCAACCCCTTCCAGGACCAGCTCAACGCCGGGTTCCAGTCCACTCAGGCGCTCTACGCGCTCGGCTCCGGCGGCATCTGGGGGGTCGGACTCGGCCACTCGGTCCAAAAGTTCCTCTGGCTGCCGGAGGCTCACACCGACTTCATCTTCGCCATCGTGGGCGAGGAGACCGGCCTGGTCGGGACGACGCTCGTGCTCCTCGGCTTCGCCGGCTTCGCCGTCCGCGGCTACCGCGTCGCGCTCCGCGCCCCCGACCGTCTCGGCCTGACGATCGCCACCGCGATCACGACCTGGGTGACATTCCAGGCGCTCGTCAACATGGCGACGGTAACCGACACGCTGCCCATCACGGGCGTGCCGCTGCCCCTGATCAGCTACGGTGGCTCCTCGGTCGCCATGACCCTGGCGGCGATCGGCGTGCTTCTCAACGTCGCCTCCCAGGGGACGCGGCGGAACGCCCAGGACCACGGTCGGAGGACGGAAGCGGATGAGGTTACTGATCGCGGGCGGGGGGACCGGTGGCCACGTGATGCCAGCTCTCGCCGTCGCCCGCGCCTTCGCCGCTGAGGAGCAGCGGGACGAGCTGCTCCTGGTCGGAAAGGAGGGCGGCCCGGAGGAGCGGCTGGTCCCCGAAGCCGGCTTCCGGCTCGAGACCGTGCGCATCCGCGGGCTCGACCGCGACTCGCCGGCGAAGAACCTCGCCCTCCCCCTGGTGCTTCCCGCGGCGCTGCGGCGAGGCGGCGAGATCGTGGCCGAGTTCGCGCCCGACGTCGTTCTCGGCGTCGGTGGCTATGCGATGGCGCCGGCGCTCTGGGCGGCCCGCCGACGCGGCATCCCCTACGTGCTGGCGGTTTTCGAGTCGGGCGGGCTCGCCAACCGGATGTTTCGCTCCGGCGCCGCGGCGGCCTGCGTCAGCTTCGCCGACGACGTCGAGCGCTTTCGGACCCGGCGCACGGTGCTGACCGGGTATCCGCTCCGGCCCGGGTTCGCACCCGCCGACCCGCGGGCGCCAGCGCGGCGCCTGCTGGTGATGGGCGGCAGCCAGGGTGCGCGGCGGATCAACGAGACCATCTGGTCGGCCCTGGACGGGCTCTTGGAGCGGTTCGAGGAGGTCGTTCACCTGACTGGCGAACAGGGCCGCGTCCGCTCCTCCGAGTTCGTCCGCGACCGCTATCGAGCCCTCGCCTTCACGACCGACGTGGCGCCCCTGATGGCGGCGGCCGATCTCGTGCTCTGCCGCGGCGGGGTTGGCACTCTGGCCGAGGTGACGGCGGTCGGCCTGCCGGCGGTGATCGTGCCGGGTACCTTCGGGGGCGCCCATCAGGAGCGCAACGGGGCCCGGATGGTGCGCGCCGGCGCGGCGGTTCGCCTTGCCGATGACGACCTCGCCGCGGACAGCCTGCTGGCCACCCTTGACTCGCTCGATCCCGGGCGGTTGCGGTCGATGGCGCAAGCCTCCCGCGCGCTCGGCCGTCCGGACGCCGCGCGGGACATCGTCGCCGTGCTCCGCCGGGTGGCCGCGTGAAGGTCCACCTGATGGGCATCGGCGGCACCGGCGTTTCCTCCCTGGCCGAGCTGCTGGCGGCGAGGGGTGACGAGGTCAGTGGCTGCGACGCGCGGCTGTCCGAGACGACGCGGCGGCTGACCGCAGCCGGGATCACCGTCCGCGAGGGCCACGACCCGTCCCATGTCGAAGGTATCGACCTGCTCATCCGCTCTGCCGCCGTGCCGGCCGACTCTCCCGAACCGGCGGCGGCCCGGGCGGCGGGGGTCCGGGCGCTGACGCGCGCCGAGCTGCTGGCGGAGCTGATCGCCTCGGAACGATCGATCGCGGTCGCCGGCACCCACGGCAAGACGACGACGACGCACATGCTGGGTCAGGTCCTGACCGCCGCCGGGTTCGATCCCAGCGTGCTGGTCGGGGACGGTCTCAACACGCGGATCGGCCGCAGCCGCTGGCTGGTCGCCGAAGCCGACGAGAGCGACGGCTCCCTGGTTCTCCACCATCCTGGCCAGGCCATCGTCACCAACGTCGAGCTCGATCACCCGGACCACTACCGCGACCTGGCCGCCGTCCGCGAGGTGTTCGGGCGCTTCGCCGGCCAGGTTCGAGAGCTGGCCGTCGTCTGCGCCGATGACGCGGAGGCGATGCGCCTCGAGTTCGGCTGCCGGCGCGTCACCTATGGCTGGGGTGACGCCGACTACACCCCGTCCGCGCTCGGCCTCCGGCTGCAGGTCGCGGGCCGCCACAACCTGCTCAACGCCACCGGCGCCGCGGCGGTGGCGCTCGAGCTCGGCGCGAATCTGGCGACCGTGCGCGAGAGCCTCGCCGCCTTCACCGGCGCCCACCGCCGGATGGAGTTGGTCGGCAGCTGGCACGGCGCCCGCCTCTTCGACGATTACGGCCACCATCCGACCGAGGTGCGCGCCACCCTGCAGGCGGCCCGGGAGCTGGCCGCCGGCCGCGTCATCCTGGTCTTCCAGCCGCACCGGTACAGCCGGCTGGCCGGTCTCCTGGAGGAGTTCGCGGCGTCCTTCGGGGAGGCGGATGCGGTGATCATCACCGAGGTCTACGCCGCGGGTGAGGAGCCCACCGGGATCAGCGGGCGGCAGCTTGCCGAGAAGGTGGCGGGAGCGCGCTTCGCGCCCCATTTCGACACCGTCAAGGACGACCTCTACAGCATCGTGAAGCCGGGCGACCTGGTCCTCTTCATGGGCGCCGGCGACATCTGGAAGGTGGCGCATGACCTGGCGGGGTGATGCCAACCTGGCCTGGTTGCGGTCGCTCGCCGGAGTCGAGGAGGGTAAGTCGCTGGCCCGCCATACCTCCTTCAACATCGGCGGACCGGCGGACTTCCTGGTCGAGAGCGCCGACCCCGGACCCCTGCTTCGGGAGGCTCGCCGGCGGCGCATCCCGACCCGGGTCATCGGTGCCGGCACCAACCTGCTGGTCAGTGACGAGGGCGTTGAGGGGCTGCTGCTGCGGGACGTCGACCGCCGCTTCCGCCGGGACGGGGACAGGGTCTTCGGCGGCGCCGGGCTGAAGATGATGCGCCTGGCCCGCCTCGCTGCCGACCTCGACCTGGTGGGAATGGAGTTCGCGATCGGGATCCCCGGGACGGTCGGCGGCGCCGTCTACCAGGACGCCGGCTGCTGGGGAACCGAGGTCCGCGAAGTCCTGGTCGAGGTCGAGGGGGATGGCAGGACCTGGAAGCCAGACGAGCTCGACCTCGGCTACCGCAGCTCCGCCTTCCGGGCGGGGGGCCTGCGGGGCAACCTGATCACCGGCGCCTGGTTCCAGCTCCGGCCGGGCGACGGCGCGGCCGCGCGGAAGCAGATGGCGAGCTGGACCGAAGAGCGGCTGCGCACCCAGCCGATCAAGTCCAAGAACTGCGGCAGCGTGTTCAAGAACCCGCCCGGCGACTCGGCGGGCCGGCTGGTCGAGGCGGCCGGTTTGAAGCGGCGCCCGGGAGGGCGGCGCCCTGATCAGCCCCAAGCATTCGAACTTCATCGAGAACACCGGCGGCGCCACCGCCGCCGACGTCCGGCGGCTGATCGAGCGGGCGCAAGCTGCCGTAGCCGAGCGGTTCGCCGTCACGTTGGAGCCGGAAGTGGAGAT
>DIZV01000119.1:459-3235 GCA_002427995.1 Chloroflexi bacterium UBA6019 | reverse complement strand
ACCGCCCGCACCCCCGCCCGCCCTCCCTCGAGAGCGCGCATCCTGGCCCTGCCGAGACCGCGAAACCTTTCGAGCTGGAGCTGGCCGCGACTGCCGGCGACCCTGCCGATGGCGGCGGCGGCCGCTCTCGTCCTCGCCGTGCTGGGGCTCGGCGCCTGGAACCTTCACCTGGTCGGTCAGCTCGGTCACCAGCAGGTCGCCAGCGTGACCCTGTCCGGGCAGGGCCAGCTGAGCGGCGCCCGGGCGACGGTCGTCGACTTCCGGGAGCAGTCGGTGGCGCTCGTCACCTTCAGCCGGCTGCCGGCCCCTCCCCCGGGAAAGGTGTACGAGCTCTGGCTGATCCCCGCGTCGGGCGCCCCCGAAGCCGTCACCGTGTTTCAGCCGGACGGGGACGGCAGCAAGACCGTGGTTGTGAATCGCGATCTGCGCCGCTACAAGATCATCGCCGTCACGACGGAGGACGGTCCGGCCGGGGTCGCGGCTCCAACCCAGCAGCCGAGCCTCGCCGGCAACGTCGTCTGAGCAGAATGCTGAGCAGGGATCGGGTGCGGGCGATCGGTACGGGGCTGGCCCTCGCGCGGGCGGGCATCGGGACGGCGGCGGTGCTCGCTCCCGGGCTGACCTCCCGAGTGATGGGGTTTCCCGCTGATACGGACACGCCGGCGACCCGTCTCGTGGCGAGATTCTTCGGGCTCCGCGAAGTGGCGATGGGGGCTCTGACCCTGGCTGTGCTCCGGCGCGACCCCTCCGCTCGCCGGCTGATGTCCTGGAATGCCGCCGTCGACGGCTCGGACGCGGTGATCGCCGCGCTCGCGCTGGTCGTCCGCCGCGGCATCGACCGAGCAGCGCTGGGGACGATCGCCCTCGCCCTGCCGCTCTGCACCGCCTGGCTCTGGTTGAGGACGCAGGCCGAGTAGTTGAACGTCCCGCCCCAACCTGGAACCCGATCGCGTGCGGGTGCCGTCCGGATTCACAATTCACGTCGACCTTCCACGCCACCGATGGAGAAATCGACATGAGCACAGAGCACGCCCGGGCCCACCGGCCTCGGCTCGTCCAGAGCCACGACGTCCATGAGCAGGTGCATGGCACCGGTGCGGTGGGCAGGTTCAACACCTGGCTGGCGTTGAAGGTGACCCAGACCGTGGGCACGATGTGGATGGCCTATGCGTTCGCCGCTCTAACGATCATCTCGCTGCCGGCGGCGATCGCCTCGCACAACTCTTTGATCATCGTCGCCTGGATCGCCCAGACTTTCCTCCAGCTGGTGTTGCTGCCGATCATCATCGTCGGGCAGAACGTCATTCAGGCGGCCAACGACGCCCGCGCCGAGGCTGACCACGAGACGCTGGTCGCCATTCACGAGCTGACCAAGGCGATCGACTCCATCCAGGTCACCCAGCTCGGCATCCTGCAGCGGCTCGACGGCACAGCGGGTGCGGCCTGAGGTAGCGGTTCGGCGGGTAAGCTCACTGAAGGTTCCGGAAGTTCGCCAGGGAGGTTGCATGGAGACGCCACTGAGCCCGCTCGAGTTCGCTCGCCGCGCGCGCCGGCTGTACGGGGATCGCGAGGCGGTGGTGGATGGCGAGCTGCGCCTCACCTACGAGCAGTTCCTGAGCCGCTGTGATCGCTGGTCGGCCCGCCTCCAGGCCCTTGGCGTGGGACGCGGCGACCGGGTCGCCTACATCGCCGCGAACACTCACGCCCAGCTGGAGTCCTTCTACGCCGTGCCGCAGCTCGGCGCGGTTCTGGTACCGATCAACTACCGGCTGACGGCCGCCGACTTCAATTACATCGTCAACCACTCCGGTGCCACGGTGCTCTGCGTCCAGGCCGAGTACCAGGAGGCGGTCGACGCCATCCGCGCCGAGCTGCCCGCGGTCGAGCACTTCGTGAACCTGGACGGTGCGCCGCGGGAGGGCTGGCTCGATTACGAGGCGGAGCTGCAGCGCGCGGGGGAAGGCTTCACCCGGCCGGCCGAGATCGGCGAACGCGAGCTGCTGACGATCAACTACACAAGCGGTACCACAGCGCGTCCCAAGGGCGTCATGATCACCCACCGGAACGCCTACCTGAACACCGTCGGAACCCTGCTCCACCTGCCGTTGCGGGTGGGCGACCGCTACCTCTGGACGCTCCCGATGTTCCACGCCAACGGCTGGACCTTCGTCTGGACGGTGACCGCCGTCGGCGCCACCCACATCTGCCTGCCGAAGGTCGAGCCGGCCCGGGTCTTCAGCCTCCTCCGCGACGAGCGGGCGACCTGGCTCTGCGCCGCGCCCACGGTGCTGATCGGGCTCGCCTCCGCATCGCCCGAGGTCCGCGGTGAGGTGCCGAGCGGCGTCAACGTCATCACGGCGGGCGCTCCTCCGGCCGCCGCCACCATCGAGCGGATGGAGGGCGAGTTCGGCTGGGAGATCACCCAGGCCTACGGCCTCACCGAGACCGCGCCGTTCATCACGGTCTGCGAGCCGCGACCCGAGGATCGCGCGCTCTCGCTGGCAGCGCGGGCGGTGCTCAAAGCCCGCCAGGGGGTCGAGCTGATCACCTCGGGCGAGGTCCGCGTCGTCGACGAAGCGGACCTCGAGGTGCCGGCTGACGGCACGGCTCTGGGCGAGATCGTCGTGCGCGGCAATGTCGTGATGGAGGGCTATTACAACGATCCGCAGGCGACGGCGGGCGCCATCCGCAACGGCTGGTTCCACACCGGCGATGCCGCCGTGGTCCACCCCGACGGTTACGTGGAGATCCGGGACCGGATCAAGGACGTGATCAT
>DIZV01000119.1:0-257 GCA_002427995.1 Chloroflexi bacterium UBA6019 | reverse complement strand
GGCGAGAACATCTCCTCGGTGGAGGTCGAGGGTACGCTGCTCCGTCACCCGGCCGTCCAGGAGGTTGCCGTTGTCGGCATGCCCGACGAGCGGTGGGGCGAGGCCCCTCACGCATTCGTCGTCCTCAAGCCCGGCGGGCAGGCGACGGGCGAGGAGCTGATCGCCTTCACCCGCGAGCGGCTGGCGCACTTCAAGGCTCCGAAGACCGTGCATTTCGTGGCCGAGCTGCCGAAAACGGCCACCGGCAAGATCCAGAA
>DIZV01000152.1 GCA_002427995.1 Chloroflexi bacterium UBA6019 | reverse complement strand
TCTCTGAACCAGGTCACGGCGACCTCGATCACCTCGGCGTCAAGCGCCGGGGAGTCGTCGCCGATCGCCTCCAGGTTGAACTGGTAGAGCTGCCGGTAGCGGCCGGCCTGGGGCTTGTCGTGGCGGAACATGGGCCCGATCAGGTAGAGCCGGGCCGGCTGGGGGCCCTGGTTGAGGTTCCCCTCAAAGTAGGCGCGGACGGTACCCGCGGTGCCTTCGGGACGGAGCACGAGCCAGCGCTTGTCGCGGTCGTTGAACTTGTAGAGCTCCTTGGCGACGATGTCGGTCTCACCCCCCACCCCCCGCTCGACCAGCTCGGCCGGCTCCAGGATGGGGGTCTCGATCTGCTGGTAGCCGAAGCGCTCCGCCACCCGCGCGGCGGCGGCCTCGGCGTAGCGCCAGGCGGCCCGCTCCCGGGGCAGGATGTCGCGAACGCCGCGGGTCGCGCGAATCGGCTGGTTGGGAGGCATCAAGCGATTCTAGTGTTGTGGGGAATGGATCCCTTCGGGCGGCTCGACGAGTGGTACCGGGAGGCGGAGGCGGCCGGGCAGCCGCAGCCCGAGGCGATGGCGCTGGCAACCGCCTCGCCGGACGGGATGCCGTCGGTCCGGATGGTGCTCTTGAAAGGGTGGGACGCGCGCGGCCTGACCTTCTTCACCAACCGCGAGTCGCGCAAGGGCGCCGAGCTCGCCGCCAACCCGCGAGCGGCGCTGACCCTCCACTGGAGCACGCTCGGGCGCCAGGTGCGGGCGGCGGGCCCGGTTTCCTGGGCGGCCCGCCGCGAGTCACTCGCCTACTGGGTGACCCGTCCCCGCGAGTCCCAGGCGGCGGCCTGGGCGTCGGAGCAGTCCTGGCCGATCGCCTCCCGGGAGGAGCTGGAGCGCCGCTACCGGGCGATCCTCGACCGCTTCGCCGGACGGCCGCTGCCACTCCCCCCCTTCTGGGGCGGCTACCGCCTGCGGCCGGACTGGGTCGAGTTCTGGGAGCACCGGCCCAACCGCCTCCACCACCGCCTGCTCCTGACCCGGCGCCGCGGCGGCTGGCGGGAGGAGATCCTCCAGCCCTGACGGAAGGGCAGATGTAGACGCCGGCGCGGCTCGGCTGCCGGATCGCGCGCCTCAGGATTGCGATCGACCTGGCGGCGTGCCAGCGCGACGGGGTGCCCTGTGCCTGGAATGGCGAGCTGCCGGAGAGGCACGTCTTCGACACCCACTGTCGCGGCCGACCTCGCGATTTGGCCGGCACGGGCCCGGAATAGAGCGCCTCTGGCGGCGGACCACCGCAAGGCCGACGAGCCGCCGCGACACCCACCTTCCAAGAGTCCCCCCACCCTTGGGGGATTTTGTGTTGGGCGACAGAGTAGCGACCGCTGCGACGGGCTCCTCTAGGAGTGCTGTTAAGGCTTGACCCAGCGAACGTCTGTTCGTATAATATGCGCATGTCCATTGGGGAGGGGGAACCTCTGCCCCCCAGCCGCCGAGTCGCACTGGTTCTCAAGGTCGCCCGGCGGCTGCTGGAGCTGGACTCCGATGCGGACGACCGCTTGCCCGAGCAGGTCGGCGCCGACCTGGTCCATCTGCGGCACGGCATCGACCTGCTCGAGATCCGGTTCGCGAGGGATGCCCGTAGCTTCGCGTCGACCTCCGAGTCCGACGCCCAGGGTTCGGTGACCCCGATCGACTGGATCCGCCACAACTGCCGGATGTCCGGCCATGCCGCCGCCGAGCGGGTCTGCGTTGGCGAGCAGTTGCACGCCCTGCCGCAGAGCGTCGCGGCCGCCACCGAGGGCGCGGTCGGCTACGCCCACCTGGCGCTGCTGGCACCGGACTGCCGCCTGGGTCGGTGAGCACGGCGCTGCCTTCCGCGAGGACCCGCTGCTGGAGCGGGCGCTGGAGAGCTCGGTCAGCCGCTTCCGCCACCTCTGCCACCCCGCCCGCCACGCCGGCGACCCCGACGGGTATGCCCAGGAGCAGGCACTCCTCGTCGCCGAGCGCAGCCTCTCCCTCACCCCCTGCGAGGACGGCGGCTACGTCCTCGGCGGCAAGCTCGACGCGGTCGGCGGGGCAACCCTGCGGACCGCCCTCGAACCGCTGGCCCGACGGGCAGGCCGGGACGACGACCGCGCCAAGCCGCGCCGATTGGCCGACGCCCTGGTCGAGCTGGCGGAGCATGCGCTTGACACCGGCCGCATCCCGAGCACCGCCAGCCAGCGCGCCCACCTCCAGGTCACCGCCGCCTTCGAGACCCTCCTCGGCAAGTCGGGCGCCCCCGCCGCCGAGCTGGAGTTCTCACTCCCGATCTCGGCGAGGACGGTCGCCCGGCTGGCGTGCGACTGCAACCTCACTCGCGTCCTGCTCGACGCCGATTCGGCGGTCATCGACGTCGGTCGCTCGAAGCGGGTGGTCAGCGGCTCAACCCGCCGGGCGCTGAACGTTCGCGACCGCCACTGCGCGTGGCCCGGTTGCGACCGACCGGCCAACTGGACGGCGGCTCACCATCTGCGGCATTGGACCCGAGGCGGTCGGACCGATCTGTCGAACCTGGTGCTGCTCTGCCATCGCCACCACTGGATGGTCCACGAGGGCGGCTGGCAGCTGTTGAAAGACGACGAGGGCCGGCTGCTGACCATCCGGCCGCCGATTCCACTCGACCGTTGGTCCTATCGCGGCCGGCAACACCTGCTGCTGGACGCGGGCTGAGCCGCCCGCCCTCGCTTCAGTCGAGCAGGAACCGGTAGGCGTGGAGTGGGTCGCGGCGAGCCCAGCGGTAGAGGGCGAGCCCGCTCAACAACGCCGCCGCCACCGGTCCCCCGAGGATCCAGGCTGCGATGAAGACGGTGGCCATGAAGTCCTGGTGGGGCAGGCAGGCGGCCACTCCCGGCGACACTCCGGGCAGGCCGGCGCCGAAGACCAGGTTGCCGCAGGCGGGCGTGTCGGTGACGAGGTGCGTCACGGCCGCCCAGCCGATGCCGGTGAACCAGATCGCGGCGCGTACGAACTCGCCGTCGATGCAGACCCGGACGGCGATCCAACCCGCTGAGATGACGAGGGTGAGCAGGATCAGCCCGACGTTGGGAAATCCCTGGATGCCGGCCAGGAGCCGGACCACCTCGACCGTTCCGAGCCCCAACAGGCCGTAGGCAACCAGGGTCCAGGCGAGTCCGATCGCGGTCAGGTGGCGGCGGCCCTGGCCAGGCGGCTGGAAGATCCACCAGCGGCCGGGATCGCTCACAGGAAAGGGTTGTACCGCTTCTCCTGCCCGATTGTCGAGGCCGCTCCGTGGCCGGCGAGGACGATCGACTCCTCGGGTTGGATCAGCAGCTTCTCCCGGATGCCCGCCAGCAGTGCCTGGCCGTCGCTGTTCGCGAAGTCGCTGCGGCCGATCGAGCCCGCGAAGAGGGCGTCGCCGGTGAAGAGCGTCGTGCCGATCTTCAAGGTCACCCCTCCCGGCGAGTGGCCGGGCGTGTGGAGGACCTCGAACTCGAGCGAGCCGGCGCGGTAGAGCTTTCCCTCCTCGAGCGAGTCCGCTTCCGGGAGGGGTGCGAGCAGCATCGGGATGTTGGTGCGCAGCGCTCTGCCACCGGTGATCACCTCCCGCTCGCTCGGATGGACCGCGACCGGGACCGGTCCGAACTCGGCGAGCAGGCGGGGAAGGCCGGCGATGTGGTCGCCGTCGGTGTGGGTCAGGAGAATGGCGCGGACCAGGGCGCCGCGCCGCCGCACCACCTCGATCATGTCTTCCGGCTCGAAGTTGGCGTCGATGACGACCGCGTCATGGGTGTCAACGTCTTCGACGAGGTAGGAGTTGGTGCCCCACTGAGAGTCCGCGGTCGCCTCGATCTCGAGCTTCATCCGACCTCACGGGCGACCGTGTGCACGTCGCGGACCAGCTCCAGCTTCTCCATCAGGCGGGAGAGCTGGGAGAGAGAGTCGATCTCGACGGTGGTCGAGACGACCGCCGACTTGTCGTCGTAGACGTCGACCTTGACCGCGCTCATGTTCACTTTCGACTCGGCGACGACCGTCGCGATGTCGCGGAGCAGCCCGGTCCGGTCCCAGGCCTCGATCTTGATCGCCACCGGGTAGACGTGCGTCGCCTGGGCGTCCCAATCGACCGGGACGATGCGCTGCTTCTCGACCGCGTTGACGGCGTTGATGCAGTCGGCGCGGTGGACGGTGACGCCCTTGCCGCGCGTCGTGTAGCCGATGATCGAGTCGCCCGGCACCGGCTGGCAGCAGGCGGCGACCGTCGTGTAGACGCCGCGCTCGCCCCGCACCAGGACCCGCGCGGTGGGCTCGACCTGGGGGATCAGCGGGATCGACTTCAGCTCGTCTCCGTCGTCGCCCGGGACCAGCGCCAGCTTCATGATCACCGCGTGCGGCGAGAGCTCGCCGTAGCCCACCGCCGCCAGGAAGTCGTCGTCGGTCGCGTACTTGTAGAGGTGGGCGAGCTCGTCCAGCTTCCCCGCGGGGAGCTGAGACAGGCCCAGGCGATGCATCCGGCGCAGCTCCTTGTCCAGCATGTCGCGGCCCTTGGCCACGTTCTCATCCCGCCGCTGGGCCTTGAACCATTTCCGGATCCGGTCCCGCGCTGAGGCGCTCTTGACGAAGTTGAGCCAGTCGCGAGAGGGGCCGTGGGGCGAGCGGGTGGTCAGGACATCGACGATCTCCCCGTTGCTGAGGGCGTAGTCGAGCGGCACCATCCGCCCGTTGACCTTGGCACCGATGCAGCGGTGGCCGACCTCGGTGTGGATGCGGTAGGCGAAGTCGACCGGGGTCGAGCCGGCCGGCAGGTTGAGGACGTCGCCCTTGGGCGTGAACACGAAGACCTCGTCCTCGAAGATGTCGACCTTGACGGCGTCCACGAACTGCTCGGCGTCGAGCACCTCCTTCTGCCACTCCATCAGCAGCCGGAGCCAGCCGAACCGCTCGTCGAACTTCGCCCCGCCCTTGGCCTGGGCCGACTGGCCGGAGGTGTTGCCGCCCTCCTTGTAGGCCCAGTGGGCGGCGATCCCGTACTCGGCGAAGCGGTGCATCTCGTG
>DIZV01000153.1:2355-2549 GCA_002427995.1 Chloroflexi bacterium UBA6019 | reverse complement strand
CCGAAGTGCCCGTAGGCGGCGGTGGCGGAGTAGATCGGGCGCCGGAGGTCGAGGTTGGCGATGATCGCGGCCGGACGGAGGTCGAAATGCTGGCGGACCAGCTCGGCCAGCCTCGCCGCGGGGATGGTCTCGGTCTCGAAGGTCTCGATCGCGATCGAGGTCGGGTGGGCCCGGCCGATGGCGTAGGAGACCTG
>DIZV01000153.1:0-2286 GCA_002427995.1 Chloroflexi bacterium UBA6019 | reverse complement strand
TCGACGATGATCTTGCGGCCGGTGAGGCCCGCGTCCGCGGTCGGGCCGCCGATCTCGAAACGCCCGCTCGGGTTGACCATGATCTTGGTCGCCGCGTCCACCAGGCCGGGGGGCAGGACCCGGTCGATCACCTCTTCCCGGATCCCCCGCTCGATCTCCTCGTTGGTGACCTTCGGGTCATGGTGGGTCGAGATGACCACCGCCTCGATCCGCTTCGGCTTGCCATGGTCGTACTCGACCGTCACCTGCGACTTGCCGTCGGGCCGGAGCCAGGGCAGGGTGCCGTCCTTGCGCGCCTCGGCCAGCCGGCGGGTGAGCTTGTGCGCCAGTGAGATGGTGAGCGGCATCAGCTCCGGCGTCTCGTTGCAGGCGAAGCCGATCATCATCCCCTGGTCGCCCGCGCCCTGGAGCTCGAAGGGATCGTCCTCGAAGTCGCCCGAGCGCTCCTCCAGCGAATGGTCGACGCCGGCCGCGATGTCGGGCGACTGCTCCTTCAGGTAGACCTGGATCATGCCGTGGTCGGCGTCGAAGCCGAGCTCCTCGCTGGTGTAGCCGATCCGGCGGATCGTCTCCCGGATCGTCCGCTGGATATCGATGTCGGCCGTGGTGGTCACCTCGCCGATGACGACGCAGAGCCCCTTGGTGATCGCCGTCTCGCAGGCCACCCGCGCGTCCGGATCCTGGGCGAGGAGGCCGTCGAGGATGGCGTCGGAGACCTGGTCGCAGACCTTGTCGGGGTGGCCCTCGGTGACCGATTCCGACGTCAGCAGGTAGGACGGGGAGTTGCTGAAGGAGCTCATGCGACTGGCCGATTCTAGCCCAGACCTAACCCTCGACCGAATGGCCGGCAGGGTCAGCGTCAGCTCGCGGGTGAACCGGCCGGCGGAGCCTCGGGCGAGGCGAGCGGTGCCGGCTCTCCTTCCCGCGGGCCCCGCAGGAGCTGCCAGTGAACGGCCATCCGCGCGCCGCCGGACGCTGAGTCGCCGACCTCCCAGCGGCCACCGGTCGCGGTGACGATCGCGTTGCCGATCGCGAGGCCGAGGCCCGCACCGCCGGGTTTGCTGTTGGCCCGGTGAAAGCGGTCGAAGATCTGGGGCCGTTCAGCGACGGGGATCCCGGGGCCGCTGTCGTCGACCGCGAGGCGGACCCGACCTTCGCCGCTGGTGACCGAGACGTCGACCGAGCCCCCGTCGGGCGAGTAGCGGCAGGCGTTGTCGATCAGCACCCCGGCCAGGCGGTCGATCCACTCCGGAGGGGCCGCGATCAGCGGCGCCTGGGAGGTGCCGACCGACCCCGTGAGCCGGATGCCGCGCTGGTCGGCGACGTGGCGGAAGCGCGCGACCGAGTCGGTGGCGACCTCGCCGACATCGACCGCCCCCGTGTCCGGGCGGCTCGGCTCGGACTCGAACCGGGCCAGCCAGAGCAGGTCCTCCACGATCCGGCGGAGCCGGGCGCCCTCGGCCGCGATGCGCTCGATCGAGTGTCGGTAAGCAGCTGCGTCGCGGTGCTTCTGGAGCGCCAGCGAGGCCTCCGCCTCGATCACCGTCAGCGGGGTGCGGAGCTCGTGGGAGGCGTCCGCGGTGAAGGCCAGCTGCCGGCGGCGCGCGTCCTCGACCGGGGCAACCGCGCGGCGGGCGATCCAGACCGCGCCCAGGAAGGTGAGCAACGCGAGCGGGATGGCGAGGCCGAACTCGACCAGGGCCAGGTTCAGGATCGAGCGGTAGACGCCGTCAACGCTGGTGCCGACCATCAGCCAGCCGGCGTCCTGGCCGAGCTGGTCGACGGCGCGTTCACCATTGACGCGGTAGTGATGGCCGCCGAGGTCGAGCGTCGTCGGCGAGTTGGGCTTGAGCCCCTCGGGCACGTCAGGCGCGCCCGGAGTCGAGATCTCGACCTTGCCGTTGAGCCCGTAGAGCCAGAGGAAGATCGGCTGCGAACCTTCGTTCGCGGCGAAGCTGCCGCGGGCCGAATGGGGACCGTTGAGGAAGCCGATCCGGTTGACCACCCGGCTGTCGGTGTCGGTGATCAGGCTCCGATAGAGACTGACGTCGATCGTCGCCACGACGATCGCGTAGAGGACGAGCACGACGGCGGCGCTGATCCCGGCGACCCGCGCGATCGGCCGGCCGATCCTCATGCCTCAACCAGCCGGTAGCCGGAGCCCCTGACCGTGAGCAGCAGGACCGCGGCTCCCGCCAGCTTGCGGCGGAGGTTCGCCATGTGAACGTCAATCGTGTTGGAGCCGATCTCCGCCCCGGCCTCGGGCCAGGCGTGGCGGCCGATCAC
>DIZV01000133.1:6061-6208 GCA_002427995.1 Chloroflexi bacterium UBA6019 | reverse complement strand
TACGGTGCCAACTTCCCGCCCCAGCTGCCACTCGACCCGGGCCACCACCTGCCCTACCCGTTCGCGATCGATTTCCTGGCGGCGTCCCTGGTTCCGCTCGGCGCCGCCCTGCCCACCGCGCTGGTGCTGAGCAGCGCTCTGCTGGCA
>DIZV01000133.1:5128-5919 GCA_002427995.1 Chloroflexi bacterium UBA6019 | reverse complement strand
GCGCCGGTGATGTACCTGGCGGGCGTCCGTCTCACCGGCAGCCGCGCCGCCTCGGCCCTCGCCCCCTTTCTCTTCGCCCTCAGCGGCGGCCTCGGCTTCGCCTACTTCTTCGGCGACCTCGACGCCCACGGGCTGGGGACAGTCCTCCACCTGCCGCGCGAGTACACCGGCCTCCACGACCTGAACTACCAGTGGCTGGCGCCGATCCTCGCCAGCATGCTGCCCCAGCGCTCCACGCTCTTCGGCTTCTCGATCGTGCTGATCGTCCTGGCCCTGCTCTTCACGGCGATCAGCCGCCCGGGCTGGCAGCCGTTCCTCTTCGCCGGCATCGTGACCGGCCTTTCACCGCTCTTCCACGTTCATGGCTTCGGTACCTGCGTCGCGTTGGCCGCTTTCTGGGCGGCGTTCCACCGCCGCCGGGACTGGATCGCCTTCTTCGTCCCCGCGCTGGTCCTCGGGGTTCCGGTCGTGCTCTGGCTGCTGCCCGAGTCGGGCGCTGCCGTAAGGGTCCAGCTGGGTTGGCTGGCGGCTTCCGGCGGCCACCACGACAGCGTGGTCTGGTTCTGGCTCAAGAACCTCGGGCTCTTCATCCCCGTGCTGGTGATCGCGCAGTTCAGCCGGGGCCTTCTCCCGACCCGCTGGGCCAGTCATTTCGCGCCGGTCTGGCTCTGGTTCCTGGTCCCCAACGTCTGGCTCTTCCATCCCTGGGATTGGGATAACCAGAAGTTCTTCGTCTACTGGGCGCTGCTCGGCTCCTTCCTGGTCGCCGCCCTGGTGGTGCGGGTGGCGCG
>DIZV01000133.1:1058-5011 GCA_002427995.1 Chloroflexi bacterium UBA6019 | reverse complement strand
CCTGGCGGGCGGCCTCGACGCGGCGCGCGACACCGACTTCACGGTCGCCTCGATCAAGTTCACCGACAACGCCGGCCTCGACGTCGCGGCCTGGACCCGCACCCACACCGCGCCCCGGGCCGTCTTCCTGGCCGCCTACGACCACAACAGCCCGATCGCGAGCCTCGGCGGTCGCCGGGTCGTCCTCGGCTACCCGGGTTGGATCTGGACCTATGGCATCTCCGATTGGATCGGAAAGGAGCAGGACGTGCAGACGATGCTGCAGGGCGGCCTGGGCACCGACGAGCTGATCCGCCGCTACGGTGTCCGGTACGTCGTCATCGGGCCCCAGGAACGCGCCGCCCCCTTCTCGGCCAGCGACGCCTACTGGCGGTCGCACGCGGTGCTCGCCTACTCGAACGGCGAGTACAGCGTCTACAGGGTCGGCTAGCGCTCGTCCTCGATCCCGAGGCGGCGGGTGATCCGCCGCATCTCGCGGTCGCTCCGCTCCAGCCGGTGGAGGACCTGGAGCATCACCTCGTCCTGGGCCTCGAGGTGCGACATCACCGACTTCAGCTCCTCCTCCGCCTTGACGCCCTCCTGGTACGCCTGCTGCAGGGCCAGCCGTTCGCGGTGGCCGGCACGGTTCAGCGTCATCAGAACGATCGGGACCGCGAAGGCGGCCTGGAAGGTGAGCAGCAGGTTCAGGAGGTGAAAGGGATAGCCGTCCCAGTGGCGGAGGAAGCCGACGAGGTTGACCAGGAGCCAGAGGAGCAGCAGCACCGCCTGGAAGAAGACGAAGGTCCAGCTGCCGATCACCCGAGAGAGGTCGTCGGCGATCCGCTCGCCGCGTCCCATCCGCCGGTCGACCTCCTGGTTGACGTCCCGCACCGGGGGGTGCTCGTGGCTGTGGCGGACCAGGCCTCGGGTGATGTCGTCGAGCTCGCGGGAGACTGTCATGCCTGGTTCAAGGCGGAAGCATACCGCCAAGCTACTTAAGGTAGGCGCAAATTCAGCTTGCGCTCACAGCTGGCAGCCGCGGCAGAAGTTGAGCGGCTCCCGGTTGGAACCGAGCTGGCTGATCCGATGACCGCAGCGGGAACAGTCGCGGCCGCCCCGGGTGTGAACCTTCATGAAGGAGCGGTCCTGCTTCGACTCGTCGTAGTTCGGGTTGGCGACGATCGCGGAGACCGCGTTCTCCAGCACCAGCGGGATGGCGCGGAAAAGCTCCTCCTCGTCGGCGGGCTTGAGCGACGCCCGGCGGCGGAGGGGAAGCAGCTTGGCCTCCCAGAGGATCTCATCCGAGTAGGCATTGCCGATCCCGGCCAGGAAGGACTGGTTGCGGAGCAGGTCCTTCACCTCGTCGCGGTGGCGGCGCAGCTCCCGGCGGAACCAGTCCAGGCCCAGTCCCGATACGGCGTCCGCCTCCGGACCGAGGTCGGCCCAGGCGGGGACGTCGGTCGCCGGGTCGGCGGCCCAGTAGATCCGCCCGAGGTTCTTGAAATCGGTGTAGCGGAGCTCCTGCCTGCCCTCCAGCCGGAGCGAGAAGACCTGGGTGGCCGGCTCCTTGGCGCCCGCCTCGGCCAGCTGGAAGCGGCCGCCGAGCATCGGATTGACAACCAGCTTGCGCTCACCGAAGTCGAAGACCAGGTGCTTGCCCCGCCGCCATACGCTGGCGATGCGACGTGCGGGGACCTCCTTGACGAACTCGTCGACCGGGTAGCGCAGGAGGTGCGCGTTTTTCGGGTTGACCTCGCAGCCGGTGACCATCCGGCCCTCCAGCCCCGGGCTGAGCTTGATCCGCAGCGCTTCAAGTTCGGGCAGCTCTGGCAACTGCCGTCACCTTATCGGCAGGAGCCCTCGACCAACCCCGGCATCGACGACATCCTGGTGGAGTGTCCGGCGGAGGTACCGAGGTAGATGCCGTCGGCGAGGGGAAACCAGATGCCGTTCGCGTCACCGACGACGAAGCCGGGCGGAGCCTGGTCGGCCACGGCGACCTGCCGGTAGGGCGCCGGCATCAGCACGAGGCCGTTCGCCAGCCGGACCACGGGGTCGCCGGAGTTGTCGAAGCCGAGGATCGCCGCCGGCGGGTCGGCGAACTTTTCCGCGGCGCCGGTGTGGAGGTCGACCTGGAGCAGGGTTTGATCGTCCTTCCCCGCCGAGGCGTAGGCGTGGCCGCCGCCGAGCGCGAGGTAGCTGTAGCCGGCGGGGCTCACCTGGACGGGGTCGCCACCCGCGTAGCGAAGGAACCAGAGACCGGTCCGGCCCAGGAAGGTATGAACGTAGACGCCGTCGTTGGCGGTCGCGATGAGGTTCCAGCCGCGGCTGGCCGGGATCGGGGCGATGGCCCCGCTCACGACGTCCACGACCTTCAGGATTCCAGCCGGGCTCTTGTACGCGTAGCGGGAGCCGTCCGGGCTGATCTCCATCGGCCCGACCGGCAACCATTTCGAATACGCCCAGTCGAAGGTCTGCGTGTAGTAGCCACCGATCTCCGGAATCACCGCCGGCGCGGTCGCGGCCGGCGTGAAGTCGCCGCCGGGAAAGCTCAGGAAGCCGGACGCCCCGGCCTCGGTCTCGATCGGCAGGCTGCAATGGAGGGGGGGTGCGGAGGCGGGCAGAACGGTCGCAACCGGGCCGGGCGAGGTGGCGGTGCTCGGCGCCGCGGCCGTCGTCCCGGGTGCGACCGACGGGCTGCACGCGGTGACGAGGAGGAGCAGGGCAGGCAGCGTCCTCAGCAGCATCGCTGCCAGGTTCAACGCCGGTTCCGAGGGGGCGTTACGCCTCAGCGGTAATCGTGCGAGTGGGGCAGCTCGCGGTCCTTCGCCTGCAGCCCGATGACGGATCTGACGAGGACCGAGTGGACCTCGTCCTGGCGCTGCATCACCCCTTCGACGACCAGGATCGAATTCGAGTTGGCCACCGCCCGGTAGCGCTCGTAGACGTCGGGCATGAAGGTGACATTGACGTGCCCGAGCTCGTCCTCGAGGGTGAAGAAGCGCAGCTTCTTGGCGGTGCCGGGCGCCTGGCGGACGATCACCAGGCCGCCGACCCGGACCGTCCGGCCGGTCGGAACCTTCCGGGCCTGGAGGCTGTCCAGCACGCCCAGCGCCTCCAGCCGGTCGCGCCAGTAGTGGACCAGGTGGCGGCCGGTGGAGAGCTCGCTGATCGCGTACTCCAGCCGCGTGCTCTCGATCGGCGTCACACCCGCCAGCGGCGGCGGGTCGGCTGCCAGCCGGAACGAGGGCTGGGCGGCGAGACCCCGTTTGCGGCCGCGTGCCCGCTGCCCCTCCTGCCAGCGCCAGAGCAGCTCGCGGCGAGGGATGCCGAGCGACTCGAAAGCGCCGACCATGATCAGGTTCTGCACCGCCTCCGCCGTGGGTGGATTACGACGCAGGCGATCCTGGAAGTCGTCGAAGGAGGCGAAGTCGCCGTTCGCGCGCTCTTTGAAGATCGCCCCCCGCGGGGTGGCACCGAGCTCCTTCACGTAGTTGAAGCCCAGCCGCACGCAGTTCGGCGAGGGAGGGCGCATCGGTGGAAGGGCTTCGCCCGGCCGATGCGGGGGGGGAAACGTCCCCCCCTCCTCTAACCAAGCGGGCAGGCAGCGGTCGGCCGAGCGGTTGATGTCGACCGGCAGCACGGGGATCCCATGGCGCTTGGCGTCCTCGACCAGCACCGAAGGGTGGTAGAAGCCCATCGGCTGGTTGTTGAGCAGCCCGCAGTAGTACTCCGCCGGGTGGTAGAGCTTGAGCCAGACCGTCTCATAGGAGGTCCGGGCGAAGGCCGCCGCGTGGGAGCGGCAGAAGCCGAAGGCGGCGAAGCCCTCGATGGCGTGGAAGAGGTCCTCGGCGGTGCCGGCTGGGACGTCGTTGCGGAGGCAGCCCTCGATGAAGCCGTCGTGGAGGCTCGCCATCTCGACCCTCGAGCGGTGGCGGTTCATCGCCCGCCGGAAGCGGTCGGCCGAGCCGGCG
>DIZV01000133.1:0-859 GCA_002427995.1 Chloroflexi bacterium UBA6019 | reverse complement strand
CTGCTCCTGGTAGAGGATCACGCCGAGGGTGTCCTTCAGGATCGGCTCCAGCAGGGGATGGGCGTAGGTGACCTCCTCCTTGCCCTGCTTGCGCCGGATGTAGGGATGGACGGCATTGCCCTGGATCGGCCCCGGCCGGATGATGGCGACCTCGACGACGAGGTCGTTGAACACCGCCGGCCGGGTGCGGGGCAGGGTCTGCATCTGCGCCCGCGATTCGATCTGGAACACGCCGATGGTGTCCGCCTCGCCGCAGACCCGGTAGACCTCGGGGTCGTCGAGCGGCAGCCGGTCGAGGTCGGGCCGCGAACCCGTCTTCGCCTCGACCAGGTCGAGGCACTCGGCGANNCCCGGCCGGATGATGGCGACCTCGACGACGAGGTCGTTGAACACCGCCGGCCGGGTGCGGGGCAGGGTCTGCATCTGCGCTCGCGATTCGATCTGGAACACGCCGATGGTGTCCGCCTCGCCGCAGACCCGATAGACCTCGGGGTCGTCGAGCGGCAGCCGGTCGAGGTCGGGCCGCGAACCCGTCTTCGCCTCGACCAGGTCGAGGCACTCGGCGATGACGCTCAGCGTCCGCAGCCCGAGCATGTCCATCTTGATCAGGCCCAGGTCCTCGACGTCGTCCTTGTCGAACTGGACCACCACCCGGCCCGGCATCGTCGCCGGCTCGACCGGCACGATGTCGATCAGCGGCTCCCCGGTGACCAGCATCCCGCCGACGTGGATCGAGAGGTGGCGGGGGAAATTGAGGACCTGGTTGCAGAGCGCGGTGAACTGCCGCCAGGGCGCGCTCCAAGTTGAGAGGGAGGGGGGGAGCACCCCCCCTGTGGCGGCCGGGCGAAGCCCTTCCCCC
>DIZV01000043.1:7061-7518 GCA_002427995.1 Chloroflexi bacterium UBA6019 | reverse complement strand
GGCGTCTTCGAGGTCAAGGCGACCAACGGCGACACCCACCTCGGCGGCGACGACTACGACCGCCGGGTCGTCGATTGGATGGCGGAGGAGTTCAAGAAGGCCAACGGCATCGACCTCAAGACCGACCGCCAGGCCCTCCAGCGGCTGACCGAGGCGGCCGAGCGGGCGAAGATCGAGCTCAGCTCGCGCCTCGAGACCTCGATCAACCTGCCCTTCATCACCGCCGACCAGACCGGACCGAAGCACCTCGAGGTGAGCCTCACGCGGGCGAAGTTCGAGCAGCTGACCCAGGACCTCACCGAGCGCTGCCGCGGACCCTTCCTCGACGCGCTCAAGGACGCCGGCCTCTCGCCCCAGCAGATCAACGAGGTGGTGCTGGTCGGGGGATCGACCCGGATGCCGGTCATCCAGCAGCTGGTCAAGGACCTCTGCGGCGGCAAGGAGCCGCACAAGGGCG
>DIZV01000043.1:5930-6885 GCA_002427995.1 Chloroflexi bacterium UBA6019 | reverse complement strand
GGCGTCAACCCCGACGAGGTGGTGGCTGTCGGCGCCGCCATCCAGGCCGGGGTCCTCAAGGGCGAGGTCAAGGACGTCCTCCTGCTCGACGTCACCCCGCTGTCGCTCGGGATCGAGACGATGGGCGGCGTCTTCACCAAGCTGATCGATCGCAATACCACCATCCCGACCTCGCGCTCGCAGATCTTCAGCACCGCGGCGGACAACCAGACCTCGGTCGAGGTCCACGTCCTCCAGGGCGAGCGGGAGCTGGCACGCGACAACCGGACCCTGGGCCGCTTCCACCTCGACGGCATCGCGCCGGCGCCGCGGGGCATGCCGCAGATCGAGGTCACCTTCGACATCGACGCCAACGGCATCCTCAACGTGAAGGCGCAGGACAAGGGCACCGGCCGCGAGCAGTCGGTGACGATCACCGCCTCCTCCACCCTCTCCAAGGAGGAGGTCGAGCGCCTGGTCAAGGAGGCCGAGGCGAACTCGGCCGACGACCGCCGCAAGCGGGAGGAGGTCGAGACGCGGAACCAGTCCGACCAGATGGTCTACCAGGCCGAGAAGGTGATCAAGGAAAACCAGGACAAGATCCCGGCCGACCTCAAGACCGAGGTCGAGGCCAAGCTGACCGCCGTGCGGGAAGCCTCCAAAGGCTCCGATACGGACGCGCTGAAGAAGGCGATGGACGAGCTCAACGAGTCGCTCCAGAAGATCGGCCAGCACATCTACGCCGGCCCGACGGGCGGCGCGCCCGACGGCCAGGAGCCCGGTGCCGGGGGGCCCGCCGAACACCCGGCGGAGGAGGAAGTCGTGGACGCCGAGTACAAGGAGGTCTAGCTAGCCGACCTCCGCCGAATCAGAGGGCCTCGGGCTTCCCCGGGGCCCTCTGTCTTTTGAGCAGGCAGCCCAGCCTGTTGGGCGCCGTGCGACACTCGCACCGGGGCCACCATTCAGGCGCCGCGCG
>DIZV01000043.1:0-5698 GCA_002427995.1 Chloroflexi bacterium UBA6019 | reverse complement strand
TCGGGGCCGCCATCAAGGCGGCGCCCGGGCGGGGTATATACGCTTCGAGATGGTGGCGAGCAAGGACTACTACAAGACGCTCGGGGTCGACCGCAAGGCGACTCCGGATCAGATCAAGTCGGCTTTTCGCAAGCAGGCGCGGAAGTACCACCCGGACACCAACCGGGGCGACGCCGCCGCCGAGAAGAGGTTCAAGGAGCTCTCCGAGGCCTACGACGTGCTCGGCGACCCCAAGAAACGGGCCGACTACGACAACCCCATCTCGCAGTTCCGCGGGGGCGGGGGCGGCCCGGCGGCCGGTCACCCCTTCGGAGGTGGTCGGACGGTCGAGTGGGACATGGGCGACATGGGCGACCTCGGCGACATCTTCTCCGGCATCTTCCGCGGCCGCGGCGCGGCCGGCGGGCGCTCGGCCCCGGCCGCCGAGCAGGTTTACGAGACGCCCGTCGAGCTCACGCTTCGAGAAGCCGTCGAAGGCGCTCGG
Organism: Chloroflexi bacterium UBA6019; assembly: GCA_002427995.1. GTDB lineage: Bacteria > Chloroflexota > Dormibacteria > Dormibacterales > Dormibacteraceae > UBA6019. Next base: position 5,214 of record DIZV01000043.1, on the reverse strand, counting down.
CGGTTGGTCCGGCAGGAGGATGGCAGGCAGCTCGAGGTCACCTTCCCGCCCGGGACCGTCGCCGGGTCGAAGGTCCGCGCCGGCAAGAACCACACCTTCACCGTCAGGCTCCAGGCGGATGCCTCCTGGCGGGTGGAGGGCCGCGACATCCACGGCGACGTCGAGGTGCCTGACCACACGGCCGTTCTCGGCGGCGAGGTGACGGCGGCAACCCCGAACGGCAAGCGGATAGCGCTCAGCATCGCGCCCGGCAGTCGCGCGGGAAAGGTGATTCGAGTCCGCGGCAAGGGCATCCCGGCGCTCGGCGGCTCGCCGGCCGGCGACCTGCTCCTCCACCTCCGGGTGACGGTGCCCGAGAAGGTGGACGAGGAGCAGCGCAAGCTCTACGAGCGGCTCCGCGACGCGCTCAACCGGGGCTAGGTGCTCGGAGCCCCAGGGGCGTCGATCCGCCGGCGGATCGCCTCCGCCAGCACCTGTCGGACAGCCGGTCGCCGGCGAATCAACCGGCCCACCGTCGTTGCCGCCTAGGCGCTCTCGGCCACCTCGCTCGCCTCGTCCGGCACCGGCCGGAGCCGGGTCGTGAAGAGGTGGAGGATCGCCGTCCCATCGCCGGTGAGGTGCCTGCGCACCCGCTCGATGGCCATCGCCGGCAGCAGCTCCTGGTCCGGCTCGGCGGCGATCGTCTCCCGCGGGCAGATGTGGCGCCAGACCTCGCCGACCAGCTCGGTGCGCAGGTTGCCGGGCAGGTAGACGTAGCGGCGGTTGCGGATCGTCTTTCGGGCCCGGCTCTCCGCCCGGGCGAAGGCGTCCTGCGCGTTGTGGTCCTTCAGGTAGGGGTCGGCGACCTCCCGGAACTCGGACGGAGCGAGGTGGGTGGTGCCGCGGTAGAGGAAGACCGCCCGCCGGCCGGCCGCGCGCTCGGTGGCGGCGTCGATCACCTGCTCGGCGACCTCGGGGTCGTGAGGCAGGATCACCAGCACCTCCGCCGGCCGGCCGCTGAGCGCCTCGCCGATCGACGCCGCGGCACGGTCGGCGCGGAAGGAGACCGGGAACACGGCCGGCCGGCGCAGGCGGGCCCGGTAATAGGTCGCGAAGCCGACGAGCAGACCGATCAGCGTCAGGCCTCCGCCGAACTCGGTCGCGAGCGGCTTGGCGACCAGGTTGACGCTCCAGGCGACCGCCACCGCGATGGTCGTCAGCACTCCGATTCCGAAGCCCACCCAGCCCAGCAGCGAACGCCGCCTGGTCTCCCGCCAGCGGACGATGTCGAGCGCGCCGCAGGTCAGCACGAAGGCGCCGAGCAGGCCGAACGCGTACAGGTCGCCGAGAAGGTTGACGTCGGCCTGTGCCTCGTAGACGACGCCGACCGGCACGGCGACCGCGAGGACGATCGCCCAGTGCGGGGTGCGGCGCCAGCGGTTGCGGTGCTCGAGCACCCGGGGCAGAAAGCCCATCCGGGTCAGGGCGATGAAGACGTGATAGGCGCCGATGATCGCGGTGTTGCTGGCGAAGACGAGGAGCAGTGCGCCGCTGATCGCCACCGTGCTGCCGAGCAGGGGGCCCCCAACGTGGGCGCCGAGCAGCGAGATGAACTGGTTGGTGTCCGATTTGGCGGGGAGGAGGGTGGTCGACCAGAGGGTCAGAAGAGGGCTGGTCACGGCCATCGTCAGGACGACCGCGCCCATCGTCCGGTAGGCCACCCGGTTCCGCGGCTGGCGCATGGCGGGGGCGATCTGGGCGATCGACTCCAGGCCGGAAAAAGCGAGGAAGGCGGCGGCGTAGCCCGTCAGCAGGGCGACCGGCGGGATCCTCGGTCCGCTTCCCAACGCCTGGAGACTGTGGATGATCCCCGCCGGACCCAGGCTCAGCGCGACGGCGCCGACCACCAGCAGCTGCGTCGTCGCCGCGGCGATGGCGAAGACCGTGCTGACCGCCGCGCTCTCCTTGATCCCGACCCAGTTCAGGAACCCGAGGCCGAGCAGTGCGGCAATCGTCACGCCGACGGCGAGCGGGGTGAGCGAGGGATACAGGTAGGAGACGTAGAAGACGCCCGAGAGGGCGCTCAGGGCGGCGGTCAGGTAGTAGTCGACGAGGATGAAGAGGCCGCCGAGCAGGCCGGCGAAGGGATGGATCGCACGCGACGCGACGGTCACGACGCCGCCGCCCTCGGGGTACCGCCAGGCGACCTCCGCGTACTTGATCGCCAGCATGATGAAGACGATCAGCGTCATGCCCACGAAGAGCGCCGAGCGAGCCCCGAAGGGCCCGTAGAGGATCCCGGGCACGTAGTAGACCGAGGTGCCGATGTCGGCGAACACGACCGCCCAGCAGAGGAGCGGCCCGAGGTGTCCGCCGCGGACCTTGATCCGGCGGCGGCCAGCGGTTCGGGTCGCCACGGTCAGACGGCGATCAGCTTGCGGAGCCGCAGCTCGACGGTCACCAGCCGGACGCGGATCTCGTCGACGGCGAGGTTCAGATCGTTGTCATGAAGCTCGAGATTGGCGACGGCGTGGAGGTAGGTGTCGGCCCATTCCAGCTGCCGCAGGGCGACCTGCAACCGGCGTCGCTGGTCCGGGCTCGGCCGCGGTTCCGACCCGTCTGGCGTTGTCTCCCGTAGTTCCATGAGTCACACCATGGGACCGGACCCGTTGGGGCTCCGTTGGCAAGCGCGGGCTCAGCGTTTGGATCTCGTATGGATGTCAGTGCTCGACCCGAAGCCGGTAGCCGACACCCGGCTCGGTGGCGATGTAGCGCGGCCGGGCGGGGTCGTCGCCGAGCTTGCGCCGGATCTGGGCCACGACGTAGCGGGTGTTCTGCGGCTCGCCGACCGCGTACGCGCCCCAGACCTCGCGAAGCAGGATCGTGTGAGTCACCAGCTTGCCGGCGTGGAGCGCCAGGTAGCGGAGGAGCTCGTACTCGGTCGGCGTCAGGTGGACCTCGCGACCGGCGACGGTCACCAGCCGGCGGCCGAGGTCGATCGCCAGGTCGCCGACGCGGACCACGGCGTCGCCACTCGCGACCGCCGCCTGCCGCCGGATCACGGCGCGGATCCGGGCCAGCAGCTCATCCAGTCCGAACGGCTTCACCAGGTAGTCGTCGGCGCCGAGGTCGAGCGCGCGGACCTTATCCCGCTCGTCGGCCATGACGCTGAGCACGATCACGGCCGCGCGGCTCTTCTCGCGCAGCCGGGTCAGGACAGTGAAGCCGTCGAGGTCGGGCAGGCCGAGGTCGAGGAGGACCACATCCGGCGTTCGGGCAGCGGCGGCGGCCAGCGCCTCCTCGCCCCCGGCGACGGCCTCGACCTCGAAGCCGTGGCCGCTGAGGCCGGTGCGCAGCGCGCGGCGGATCTCGGCCTCGTCGTCGACCACCAGCACGCGGCCGCTCACCGTCGGCTCTCGACGGCAGCCACCGGCAGGGTGAACTCGAAGCGTGGCCCGCTGCGGCGGTTGCGCGCCTCGATCGTCCCCCCGTGCCGCTCGGCGATGAGGCGCGCGATCGCCAGGCCGAGTCCGCTGCCCGAGGCGCGGCCGGTCCAGAACTTGTCGAAGATCGAGCGCAGCTCGGCGGCGGGGATCATCGGACCCTCGTTCTCGACCCAGGCGACGAGGTGGCCGCCGGCAACCCTCGCCCCCAGCTCGATCGCGCCGCCGGCGGGCGTGAACTCGAGCGCGTTGTCGAGGAGGTTGGTCAGCAGGCGGTCGACCTGCAGCTCGTCCATCAGCACCGGCGGCAGGTCATCGGGGAGCCGCAGCAGCAGCCGGCGGTCCGCCAGCTGGGGCGCCATCCGGTCGAGCACGGCGCCCGCCAGCTCGGGGAAGGAGCGCGGCTCCAGCTCCAGCGCCTGGCCCGACTCCAGCCGCGACATCGTCAGCAGCTCGCCGACCAGGCGGTCGAGGCGCGAGGCCTCCCGGTCGAGGCCGACAACCAGTTCCCGGTGCTCGACGTCCAGCCCGGCGGCCGGGCCGGCGAGCGCGGTGAGGCCGGCTCGGAGCGCCGCCAGCGGGCTCTTGAGCTCGTGCGAGAGCGAGGAGAGGACGGCGGTTTTGAGGCTGTCGGAGGCCTCGAGGGTGCTCGCCCGGTGGGCCTGGAAAGCCGCCGTCCGGCGGTCGAGGAGGAGCGAACCGAGGCTCAGCAGGGCGGCCAGCAACCGGCGCTGGGGCTGGTCCGCCTCGGCCGCCGCGATCGTCATCACGGCCACGCCGCCCGCCAGGGGAAGGATCACCGGCTCCCGCGCTCGCCCCGCGACGCGGACCAGGCCGAGTCCCTCGGGCTCGATCGACCCGCCGACCGAGGTCCCGCGCTGGAAGCTCCATTCGCAGCGGCGGAGGACACCCGCGTCGAGCTCGTCCCCGCCGGCGACCCGGGCGGCCCCGTCCTCGACCGCCACCAGCGTGAAGCGGCTCACCGCGGGCAGGCTCCGCGCCCGCTGGCAGAGCAGAGCGATTGCGGCGCCGACCTCGGGCAGCCGGAGCGCCCCGGTGGCCAGCTCATAGAGGGTGGTCGCTTCCGCGGCCGTCGCGGAGGAACGTTCCGACGCCTCCCGCAGCGAGGCCGCCAGGTGCCCGGTGACCAGCGCCGCCGCCAGCAGCAGGACGAGGCCGAGAAGCTCGTTCGGCCCGCGGACCGCGAAGGTGCCGGCGGGCGGCACGTAGAAGAAGTCGTAGGCGAGAAGGGCGGCGACGCCGGCTACCGCGGCCGGCAGGATGCCGTAGCGGGCGCCCAGCCAGAGCACCAGCAGCAGGTAGACCATGGAGATGTCGGGGACCGCGTAACGGGAGCGGACGAGCCCGATCAGGGCGGTGATCACGGCGACGCCGGCCAGCGCGTACCCGAAGGGGACGACGCGGCGCAGGTCGACGCGCATCAGGGTCGGGACCCTAGCCGCCGGGCCCGAGGTCGAGGCCCGGGTCGGGAGGATCCACCGGCCGGCTCCAGCGGATGTACGGGTAGCCGGTGACGACGTGGAGCTCGTTGGCCCGGACGACCGACTTCTCATAGGCCACCTCGAAGGCTGTCCGGTCCTTCGCCAGCAGCGCCTGGCCGACCAGCTCCAGGTGATCGCGCTCGTACTCCGCCAACTGGGCGGCGTACTTGGGCCGCGTGATCGAGAGGTTGCGAAGCAGGGCCCGGGTCCGGCGAAGGTAAAAGGCGGCCAGCTCCCAGTTGCCGCCCTCCGCCGCGTGCCAGAGGTTGCCGTAGTTGCGGCTGACGACC
>DIZV01000066.1:8055-11416 GCA_002427995.1 Chloroflexi bacterium UBA6019 | reverse complement strand
GCGGGGCGCCGGGCGGTGTGGGCTTCATCTCCAGCGTCTCCCCAGGCCTTCTGCACGACCTGCTACCGGATCCGGCTCACCGCCGAGGGAGGCCTTCGGACCTGCCTCTTCTCGCTCCATGAGACGCCGCTCCGCGACCTCATCCGCAGCGGAGCCTCCGACGACTCGATCGCCCGCGTCATCGAGGCGGCGATCTGGAAGAAGGAGGAGGGCCACCACATCGGCGAGGCCGGCTTCATCAAGCCCGCCAAGTCGATGTCGCAGATCGGCGGCTAGCTAGACCTTCACCGCCGCCGGCACCTCCGTCCGGCGGAGGACCTCGTCCAGTCCCTTGCGGGTGCTGACCATTACCAGCTGGTCGCCCGCCAGCAGCTCGACCTCCGGTCCCGGGCGCCAGGTCTGCTCCTCTCCCCTCCGGATCAGCAGAACCCGAGCGTAGGGCCCGTCGAGCAGCCACTCGACGTTTCTCCCGGCGGCCGCCGCGTTCTCGACCACGTTGGCGTGGGCCACGACCAGCGTTCGATCGCCGATTGGCAGCGTGCTCAGGATCCGGTGGCCGAGGGCGGCGGAGACGAAGGCCGGAGCCGCGAGGCCGGCGGTGCTCCGGGAGACCCCGACCCCGATCGCGCGCTGGACGCGAGCGGCGAGGTCGGGGTCGTGCAGCTGGAGCACGACCTTGAGCTCGGGGTTGAGGGCCCGAACGCTGAGCGCGATCTCGAGGTTGCTGATGTCGTCGTCGGTGCAGACGATGACGCAGCGCGCCCGGTCCACGTCGAGCTTCTGCAGATTGACGACCTCGCGCGCGTCGCCGATCAGGACCGCGACGCCCGACCGCCGAACGGGGACGATCGCCTTCTGCGCCTCGCTCACCTCCATCGCCGCGACCGGGATGTGCATCCGGTGCACCTGCTCGACGACTCGGTGGCCGATGTTGCCGAGGCCGCAGACGACGATGTGGTCGTCCATGTTGCGGTGGAGGCCACCCAGCGCCTGGCGGAGGCGGCTCCCGACCAGGGTGTCGGTGATGACCGCGAAGAAGATCGCGATGACGGCGGCGCCGACCAGCTCCAGCCCGATGCCGTAGAGGAGGATCGGCGCCGGCGCGTTGATGAGGGTGATGTCGCCGTAGCCGATGGTGGTGATCGTCGTCACCGTGAAGTAGACGGCGTTGAGGAAGCTCATGCCGGCGAAGGAGTGGAGGATCACGGCGCTGACGAGGACGATCGCGGCGACGGCGCCGAGCACCGAGCGCAGGCGCCCGTCGGCCACGGTTGCCAGCAGCTGGGTCAGGGTCGTGAGGCCGGCGGGAAGCCGGCGCCGGCGGCGCGCCACGGCGGCGCGGGGTCGCGCCGACCCGGCGCGTTCGCCGGTGTCGGCGAGGCAGAGGGCGTCGGCACCCTCTTCGGGGAAGAGCGCGACCGCGCCCGAGGGGCTGGTCGCGGCGACCGCCAGAATGACCTCCGGGTCATTGACCGGTCCGCGACGGAGCACCAGCACCCGGTCGCCGACCTCCACCCGCTGCTCGAAGCGCTCCTGGAGGGCGGCCTCGACGAAGGCGGGCGCCGCGATCGCCGAGGAGCTGAGGACCGAGCAGTCGCGCAGGAGGCTCGAGATCTGCGACCCGAGGTCGGGGTTGAAGATCCGCACGACGACCCGCAGGTCCGGGTTCAGCTCGTGGGTCGAGAGCGCGGCGTGGATGTTCCCGACGTCGTCCGTGCCGGCGATGATGATGGCGCGGGCGCCCATGATCCCGGCCCTTCGCAGGCCCTCGTCCTCGCGGTAGTTGGCGCGCACGGTGTGGAGGCCCATGGCTCGGACCCGGCCCTGGAACTGCCCCTCGGCGGCGGGGCTGATGACGACGACCTTCTCCTGGAGCCGGTTCAGCTCCTCCGCGCACCGAAAGCCGAGCTCATCGAGACCGCAAATTATGAAGTGGCCGGTCAGGGCTGCAGCCGCGAAATGAGCCCCACCGCTCGCGGGTTCTGAGTGTTCTCCAGTGGTGGCCATTTCCGCAGGCAGCATGATCGCCCACCCTCTCGACCGTGGCAAGCTCCATTAAGCTCGCCTCTGTGGCGACGCGCCGTGCCAAACACGCGGGCCGGGACCGGAGCCTTGAGGCCGAGCTCAAGTTCCGCCTCGAAGGCGCCGCCGACCACGCCCGGCTGAGGGGCCGGCTGCGGGAGCTCGCGGCCCAGAGCGAAGGCGCCTACGACGAGCAGAACATCCGCTTCACAGTTCCCTCCAAGAGCCGGGTCAGCCTTCGGCTCCGGATCCTCGATGGCGGCAAGACCGGGATCATCACGACCAAGGGGCCCGCGCGGTTCAACCGCGGGATCAAGGTCCGGGAGGAGACCGAGGTCGAGGTTGGCGACGCGGCAACCGCCCGCGATCTCCTCGAGTCACTCGGCTACGGGGTCGAGTTCGTCTTCCACAAGCACCGCGCCAGCTGGCTGATCGACGGCGTCTCGGTCACTCTCGACACCCTCGACTTCGGCTTCTTCATCGAGCTCGAAGGGCCGCCGGAGGCGCTTCCGGCCGCGGCCAAGCAGCTCGGGCTGAACCCGAAGCAGGCGATCCGCCAGAGCTACTCGGCGATGGCCCGCGATCACCTTCGCGAAACCAAGAAACTTGCCGTTCACTCCTAAACTTCAGCTGCGATGTTGAAGCCCGAGGAGGCCCGCCGTCCCTGGACTGTGAGCGAGCTGGCTCGCCAGATCCAGGCCGAGCTCCAGCCCCTGCGGAGCGTCTTCGTCAAGGGCGAGGTCAGCGGTATGAAGCTCTCCACCAAGGGCCACTACAGCTTCACGATCCGAGACACTGCCTCGGTGGTTGAGGCGTTCATCTTCGGCAACGACGCCCGCCGGCTGGCGATGTTGCCTGAGGACGGCCAGGAGTTCATCTTCCGGGGGCGGATCGACTACTGGGCGCAGGGCGGCCGGATCCGGCTCCTGGTCGACTACCTCGAATTCGACGACGTCGGCAAGCTGCGGGCCAGGATCGAGCTGCTGAAGCAGCGGCTGGAGATGGAGGGCGCCTTCGCGCCGGAGCGGAAGCGAAAGCTTCCCTTCCTGCCCCGCGCCGTCGCCCTCGTCACCTCGCCGACCGGCGCCGTCATCCACGACCTCCAGGAGACGATCTGGGACCGCTTCCCGAACATGGAGATCGTCGTCTACCCCGCCCAGGTCCAGGGCGCCGCCTCGCCGGCGAGTGTCGCCATGGCTCTCGGCCAGGCCAACCGCGACGCCCGCGCCGACGTTGTCGTCATCGCCCGCGGCGGGGGGAGCTTCGAGGACCTCTACGGCTTCAACACCGAGCCCGTGGTGCGGGCCATCCTGGCCTCGGCGATCCCGGTCGTCACCGC
>DIZV01000066.1:0-7875 GCA_002427995.1 Chloroflexi bacterium UBA6019 | reverse complement strand
AGGCGGGTGCCCGCGTCGTGCCCAAGAAGGCGGAACTGCGCGCCCAGCTCGCCGAGCGCTCGCGACGCCTGGAGCGGGAGGCACTGACCCGGGTCCAATCGCGGGCCGAGGCGATCGCCCGGCGACTGGAACGCCTCGGGCTCCTGCTGCCGGCCCAATTCAGCCTTCGCCGCCGGCGGCTCGAGCGGGCGGCAGCCGACCTCGGCCGGCTCAGCCCCGCCCAGCAGCTGGCCCGGCGCGCGGCGGAGCTGGGCGAGCGCGCGCGGCGGCTGCTGGCGGCGGCAGGTCGGGCCGTCGGCAGGCGGGGCGAGGACCTCCGAGCGGCGTCGAGGCGAGGTGGTGCTGCGCCGGCTGGCCGCCGAGAAGCTGGCCCGGGCCGGGCAGGAGCTCGGCGCTCGGGGCGCCCGGCTGGCCGCCCTCTCGCCGGACGCGGTGCTCGCCCGCGGTTACAGCATCACCGAGGATGCCGAGACGGGGAAGGTCCTCCGGGCCGCTGCGGACACCGCGGTCGACCGGGCCCTCCGGGTCCGGCTCAGCAGCGGCAGCCTGCGCGCGCGGGTGGAGGAGGTGCGCCGGTGAACCTGCCCGCGGAAGAGCTCAGCTATGAGCAGGCGCTGGAGCTGTTCGACGCCCGCCTGCGGGCGCTGGAAGAGGGCAACCTGACCCTGGAGCAGGCGATCGAGGCGGTCGCCGAGGGCCGCCGCTACCTCAAGATCTGCGAAGCCAAGCTGGATGCGGCCCGGCGCAAGATCGAGGTCCGGCCAGAGCCGCCGCCTCCCGCCCTGCCCGAGAGCGAGCCGGGTGAGCTGCCGGGGATCGAGGATCGCCTCCTGTGAAGGCGCTCCGGGTCGGCGAGGACGTGCTCGCGGCCGACGGGTCGCGGCTCGGCCAGGTTGAGCGGCTGGTCGTTGACGAGGGCGCGCACCAGGTCACCCACCTCGTCGTCGAGCAGCGGGTGGTGCCGATCGCCGAATTCCGAGACGCCGGTCCCGACGGACTCGCCACCGGCCTCGACCAGGATCGCCTGGAACGGTATCCGCGCCATGACGACGCGAGCCTCTCCGCCCCCGGCGACCACTGGGAACCTCCCGAGGGCTACCAGCTGCGCAACTTCCTCGCGGTCGCGGGCGCACTCCTCGGCAACGCCGCCTACGTGCCGCCCGTCCATGCCGACCTGACGCCGGGGGAGGCCCCGAGCGAGATCACCGCCGGCAGCCCGGTCTGGGCGGGCGAGCGCCGGATCGGCCACGTGAGCGAGGTCATCACCGACGAGAGCGGCAACACCCGGCAGCTGGTGATGGTCCGCGAAGGGCTGCTTGGCGAGCACGTCCTGATCCCGCTCGAGAAGGTGATCGAAGTCGTTGGGTCCAACGTCCAGGTCGACCTCAACCTGACCGACGTGGACCTTCTGGAGCCCCATCAGCGGGAGTCGTAGGGGGCACCGCGGCGGCCTGCTCGAGCTGCTCATTGGCCACGACCAGCCGCGCGCTGAGGTTCCGGATCACCTCCAGCAGGACCTCCGGGTGCTCGTGGAGAATGGCCCCGAGCCGGTCCTTGCGGAGCACCCGAACGGTCGTCGGGACGACCGCCTCGGCGCCCGCCGAGCGGGGTTCCTCGGTGAAGGGCGCCATCTCACCCATGAAGCTGTTGGGGCCGAGCCGCGCCAGGGTCACCTGGTGGCGGCCGGTATCGCGGTGGATTCGGACCTCGCCCTCGAGCACGACGTAGAGCTCGCTCGAGAGGTCCCCCCACCTGAAGATCGGCTCCCCGGCCAGATAGTGGCGGGTGACCATCAACCGGTCGATCCCGGCCAGCTGCTCCAGGCTCAGGTTGGCGAAGAGGGGGACCTTCTTCAGCGCGACGAGGTCTTTCATGCTCTCCCCAGTGCTGCCGTGGACCGCCTCCGCCGCCCGCCGGACCCACTCCTCGGGGTGGCTCGTGAGCTCCTTGACCTCCGCCTCGGTCAGCGGCCGCGCCGGTCCGGCCTCGAAGCTCTCCGGGTCGAGCAGCCGGGCCAGCGGCTCGGCCAGCCGAGGCGGGCCGAAGTTTAACAGCGTCTCCGTCGCGACCGCCCGAGCGGCCGGGTCGGCCGAGCGCAGCCCCCTCTCGACCCGACTGAAGCCGCGCTCGAAGTGAAGCGAGCGGAGGCCGGCGAGGCACACCTCGATCGCCTGCCGCCGATCGTCGTCGAGCGCGATCCGGAGGAGCGCCCGCCCGAGGTCCTCCGCTCCACTCGCTGCCGAGGGGCCCGGCTGCGCCAGGCGGCGCGAATAGGCGGCGGAACGGAGCGCGACGGCGAGAACCCCCTCGAGGTGGGCGGTTGCGCGCCCGAGGAGGTCGGCCCGCCCGCTGCGAAAGATCGCCTCCAGCGCCGCTGTCGCCGCCATGGGCTCGCCTTCGAGCAGGCCGAACGCGTCCACCAGGCGATCCGGGAAATGGATCGAGAGGGCTTCTCCAGCCAGCTGCCGGGTGACCGGGTCGGAGTTGCGCAGGCCGACCAGGAGGGCCTCCGCAAACTCCTCCCGGCGGGCTGCCGGAGGTGCCCAGCGGAGCGCTTCGCGAAGCGCGTCCCGCCGAACCTCGGCGTCCCCGTCCCGCAGGCAGGCGAGCAGCGGGAGTTCGGCGCCGGCCACCTCGCCCTTGAGCCGCGCGAAGCCGCGGATCGCCTCCCGCCGGACCTCGGGGTCGGGGTCCGCGAGTGCCGCGGCCAGCGCACCCTGGTCGCCGGTGGAGGCCGCCGCCCAGGTGGCGGCTGCCCGGCCCGCGGGCTGATCAGAGGCCGCGAGCCTGGCCAGCACATCGCTCCGGCGTCCTCTGACCGCGGCGGCAGCGGCCACCCACGGGTCAGGGTCGTGAACGCCGATCTCGACCAGTTCGGTCCCCACCTCGCCGTCGGGCGGCGGTTGAAAGGCGAGCCGGCGAAGCTCGGGATCGTTGGAGCGGAGGAGGTCGCTCGCCAGCTCCCCGAAGGCGGATCCGGAGAGACGCCCGAGCGCGGCCGCCGCAAACCGGCTCACCTCCTGATCGGGGCTGGCCAGGTGGGTCCTGAGCTCACCCACCTCCTCCGGGCCCGGGCGCCCGAGGGCCAGCTCGAGGTCGCCGAGGGCGAGTGTGTGCGAGCGCAGGCGCTGGAAGACCGCGCTGACGTAGAGGCTCCGGACCGAGAGCGCCGCGGCCAGCAGACCGGCGGCGGCGAGGCTGCCGAGGGCGGTGAGGAGGGCGGCCGAGGCGGAGCCGGTGAAGACGCTGACGACCAGGAGCAGGAGCCCGGTGACGGCGGCCGAGCCGGGCAGCACGAGATTGTCATGGAGCACTGCCAGGCGCGGTCGAACCTGCTCCGGGAGGGCGCTATCGAGGACGTTCCGGGCGGGGTCGTCGACGCCGGTCTGGATCCCGTTGCGGACGACGAAGAGCACGAGTGCCGTGCCCAACCCGGGCGCCAGGGCGACCAGCACGAACCCGGCCAGCAGCGCGATCGGAAGGGCGAGGATGGCGTTCCTGACCCCGGCCCGGGCAAGGAGCCAGGGGGTCAGCCAGAGCCCGAGGGCGAGCTGGATCACGTAGCTCAGCATCCAGGCGTTGCCGAGCAGGACGGTCAGCTCGGCGACGTTCCGGGTTGAGGCGACGAAGACCACCGCCACCAGGTAGTCGGAGATCCGCACCACCACCAGCAGGACCGCGCCGAGGAGGACCAGGGCCAGCACCAGGCGGCTCGCGCGGAGATAACGGAGAGCCTCCCGGACCGTCCCCAGGAGGCCCACCGGGGCGCGCGCCTGGTCCTCCTCGGCCAGGAAGGAATCCACTTCCTCGGCCACCGCCGGGCGCCGCCCGCCGCGGCCCGCGCGAGACGCGATCAACCAACTGGCCAGCGCCCCCGCCGACCAGGCGAAGAGGAGGCCTTCAGGCCGCCCGGTGACGGTGGCGACGAGGGTGGTCACCGCGCCGGCGAAGATGTATCCAAGTCCGCTCCCGGCCGCGATCACCGGGTACGCACGCTTGGCCTCGAGGAGGTTGAAGTGCTGGCCGGCGTAGGCCCAGAACTGCAGCATCAGCACCTCGAAGGAGACCGAGTAGACGACCAGCGCGAAGAAGCTGACCAGGCGGTTCTCGTCCAGCGCGTAGGCGGCGTAGACCGGGAGCGGGATGATGGCGTTGAGCAGCAGGCCGTGGCGGAAGGCGCCGGCCGGCCCCCAGCGCCGGGCGGCCGCCGCCTGGGCGGCGAGAGCGGGCCAGACCGTCAGCGCCAGGACGATGAAGAAGGCCGGGTAGGCGGGGGGACCGGCGCGGGTCAGGAAGATCGCCTGGGTGCCGTTGAAGGCGGAGTAGAGGCCACAGCCAAGGACGATCGCGATCGACGTGAGCAGGAGAGTCCGGCCGAGCTCGGAGCGCCGGATCTGGAGAACCTGGCCCAGCGCGCGCAGCAGCTCCCGCCGGCCCCAGCCCATGCTGGGCGGCATTATCGCCCGGTCCGCTAGGGGTTCGGGCTCGGCTTGCGGCTCAGCGCCGACCAACCGCTGAGCATGGCCCAGCGGGTCCAGATCGCGGCCCAGTAGAGCCCGTTGCCAAACGCTGGGAGATCGTCGGCGTAGTGCTTGTGGTGGAAGGTCCACATCGCGCTGTGGAACTCGTAGAGCATCTTCGCCGACTCCTTCCGGGTGGGCGTGCCGGTGACGTGGACCGCTTCCGCGGAAGGCACGTAGAAGATCTTCCAGCCCCCCTGCTTCAGGCGGTAGCAGAGGTCCAGGTCCTCGCCGTACTGGCGGTAGGCGGGGTCGAGGAAGCCGATCTTGGCGATCGCCGTCCGGCGGACGAGGAGGCAGGACGCGCTGCCGGCATCGATCTCGTGCGGCTTGTCCGCCGGCAGGTGGCCCATGTTGTGGCGGCCGAAGCGCCTCGAGTGGGGAAAGATCCGGCTCAGCCCGGAAAAGCGGTAGAAGGCCACGCCGGGACTCGGGAAGGCGCGCCGCGCCAGCGGGTCGAGCCGGCCGTCGGGTTGAATCAGGCGCGGACCGACAGCGCCCGCGTCCTGCCGCACGAGGAGGAAGTCGGCCAGCTCACCGACGCAGCCCTTGGTGACCATCACGTCCGCCCCGAGGAGGAGGACGAAGCGGCCGCTGGCGTGCTCGAGGCCGGCGTTGACGGCCCGGGCGGAGCCGGAGTTCTTCTGCATCCGATGGAGCTTCACCTGGGGAAAGGCCGTCTCCACCGCGGCCACCGACCCATCCTTCGAATGGTTGTCAACGACGATCGCCTCGAACGGGATCTCGGTCCCCTCGAAGAGGGCGGTCAGGCAGTCGAGCAGGAGGTCCTTGACGTTATGGCTGACGACGACCACCGACACCAGTGGCTCTCGTGTCGCCTTCCGCTCCCCTCCTTCCATTTCCGCAGCAAAGGATAGGGAGCGCTGGGGACAGCCGCTGGGGGAGGCGACCACTAGAATCCGTGGGCAGTGAGGAGCCCGGGTGATACTGCGGAGGGCCGCCTCCCCGTCGGTCTGAGGGCTCGCTTGAACTGGCTGCGATCGAGCCGCCTGGTGCGGCAGAACCTGGTCCTCTTCGCGGGTGGCCTGATCGCCGGCATCGGCGGCTTCGTCTACCACGCGATCGCCGGCCGCAGGCTGGGCCCGAACCTCTACGGCGACGTGGCGTCGATCATCGCCGTCTACTCCGTCTTCACGACGCCGACGCTGATCTTGATCCTGGTCCTGGCGCGCTACTCGGCCACCCTGATCGCCACCGGGACGACCGATTCGGTCCGCTACCTGGTTGTCCGCTCGACTCAGGTGACGCTGGTCCCGAGCCTCCTGATCGTCGTCGCGGGCTTTGCGCTGGCGACCCCGGCCGCCGACTTCCTCCACCTCCACTCGCCACTCCCCGTCGTCTGGCTTGGCGTCGCGATCGCCGTCTGCTGGCAGGTGGGGATCCCCCGCGGGATCCTCCAGGGCATCCAGCGCTTCTCGGCGCTGTCGGCCAACCTGTCGCTCGAGATGATCGTGCGCTGTACGTCACTCGCGGTCCTGCTCGCGGCCGGCACCGGCGTCGTTGGCGCCACGATCGCGGTCCTGGCCGGCGTCGCCGCCGCCTACCTGATCGGCCTCTACTCGCTCCGCGCTCAACTCCAGGCGGGCGGCGAGAAAGCGGCGCTGCGGTCGATGGTCGGCTTCTCCCTGACCGCCGCCGTGGGAACCCTCGGCATCGTCCTCCTCTACAACGTCGACGTGATCCTCGCCAAGCACTACCTCGGCAGCCACGACGCGGGGATCTACGGGTCGCTGAACAAGATCGGCACGATCCTCTACTTCCTGACGCTCTCCGTCAGCCAGGTCCTCTTCCCGCGGGTCGTCGAGGCCCTGGCGAGCAACAACCACCCGGGGCGTCTGCTCGGGGTGTCGGCCGGGATCACAGTCCTCCTCGGCGCGGGCGCCCTGCTCGTCCTTCCAGTCCTCGGGTTGCTGCTCTTCGGCCCCGCCTTCGCGGACGCCCAGAAATACATCGTCCTGGTGGGGCTGATCGGCCTCGCGCTGAGCCTCAACAACCTCCTGGTCCAGTTCTGCATGGCTGCCCACGACGTCTGGTTCATGCCCCTGCTGGCGACGGCGGTCGGGCTGCTGGCGCTCTCGATCGTCTACTCCCACTCCGGTGTCGGCGCGGTCGTCAGCGACGTCCTGGGAACGATGCTGGCGCTGCTGGCGGCGCTGACGGTGCGGCTGCTGTTCCTCTTGCCGCGCCTGAAGCCGGTGGTTCCGCTCTGAAAATCAAATCCCGCCGCCCTCGCGGGCCGCGGGATTCAAAAGAATGCTCGGCAACGACCTACTCTTCCACCGGGTAACCCCGGCAGTACCATCGGCGCTGGAGGGCTTAACTTCCGTGTTCGGAAAGGGAACGGGTGTCTCCCCTCCGCCATAGCCACCGAACGCCGCGAATTATACGCCGCGGCGCCGCTGGGCGGCTGCGCCGGCTAGCTGTGCCAGGCCTTGATGATGCCGAGCAGAGCCGGCCCGAGAAGGATGATCCAGATCGTCGGGAAGATGCAGCCGACCATCGGGAAGACCATCTTCAGTGAAGCCTGGGCGGCCCGCTCCTGGGCGCTCGCGCGCCGGCTCCGGCGGAGCTCGGCGGCCTGGATCCGAAGCGAGCGGCTGATCCCGATCCCCATCTGCTCGGACTGGGTGAGGGCCTGGATCAGGTTGTGCAGCTCGGCGACGCCGGAGCGTCGGCCCATGTCCTCCAGCGCGACCATGCGCGGGCGCCCGAGGCGCACCTCGCGAAGGACCTTGCCGAATTCGTCGCCGAGGGCGTTGTTGAACCGCCCGGTGATGTCGGCGATCCCAGCATCAAGGCTGAGCCCCGCCTCCACCGCCAGCGTCAGCAGGTCGACGGCGTCGGGCAGGTTGCGCTCGATCGCGGTCCGACGCGCGCCCGCGAGCTGGCCCAGGAGCAGGACCGGCAGCCAGTAGCCGGCGGCAGCACCGACGACCGCGCCGACCAGCGCCGTCTCCGGGGAGGCCAGCAGGAGACCGACCAGGAGGGGAACCGCGACCAGCAGCGCCGCCAGCCCGAAGCGGATCGCGGCGAAGGCGGCCGGGGTCAGGTGTCCGGGGTTGCCGGCCAGGTTGAGCCGGACCTGGATCGAGTTGCGGCCGTCGGAGTTGAGCCGGTTCGCGAACAACCGGCGCCCGAGCCGGTCGAGGCGGTAAGCGAGGCTCCGCCGGCGGAGGGCGAGGGCGTCGATCTCCTCCGCTGCCGGAAGCTCGGCGACGACCGCCTTGGCCTTGTCGAGCTGGACGAAGAAGAAGAAGATCGCCGAGGCACAGATCAGGCCGGCGAGCGAGGCGACAGGGTCCATCTCGGCTAGGTGTCCACCCGCGAGAGCTGG
>DIZV01000017.1:5577-8727 GCA_002427995.1 Chloroflexi bacterium UBA6019 | reverse complement strand
GCCGAGCACAAGACGATCAACGCCTTCGAGTCCGAGTGGCCGCTCGACGTGACCAACATCCGCCGCGCCTCGCTCCTCCATCCCCGCTGCGGGACGGGCTTCCTGCTGGTGGTGCTGGTGGTCAGCGTCATCCTCTTCTCCCTGGTCGCGTTGCTCCATCCGAACTGGCCCGAGCTCATCCTCAGCCGGCTGATCGGAATCCCGGTCATCGCCGGCGTGTCGGTGGAGGCGATCCGCTACATGGCGCGGAACCGTGCGAACCCGGTCGTCGGAGTCCTGCTGATCCCCGTCCTCGGGACCCAGAAGTTCACCACTCGGGAGCCGAGCGACGACATGCTGGAGGTCGCCCTGGCAGCCTTCAACGCCGCTCGGGAGGGCGAGGAGGCCGCGGCGGCTTGATCGACCGGCTGGAGTCGATCTCCCGCCACTATTCGGAGCTGGAGGCGGAGCTTGCCCGGCCCGAGGTGATGGCCGACCACGAGCAGGTGACGACGCTGGCCCGCGAGCTGGCCGGGATGCGCGACATCGTCGAGGCCTACCGCGACTACCGGGAGGCTGAGAAGGCGCACGAGGAGGCGCGCGAGCTGCTCCACGCCGAGAGGGACCCCGAGATGCAGGAATACCTCCGGACCGAGGAGACCGCCACCGCGGCGCGGATCGAGGAGCTCAGCGACCGTCTGAAGTTCTTCCTGCTGCCCAGGGACCCCAACGACGAGCGCGACGTCATCGTCGAGATCCAGGGCGCCGAGGGTGGGGACGAGGCCGAGCTCTTCGCGCGCGACCTGTTCGAGATGTACACCAAGTTCGCCGCCACCAAGGGCTGGAAGATCGACCTCATCGACGCCCAGGAGTCGGGGATCGGCGGATTCAGCAAGGTGGAGTTCGAGGTCAAGGGCCAGGGCGCCTACTCCCAGCTGAAGTTCGAGGGCGGCGTCCACCGCGTCCAGCGGGTGCCGAAGACCGAGTCGCAGGGGCGGATCCACACCTCCGCCGCCACGGTCGCCGTGATGCCGGAGGCGGACGCGGTCGAGATCGAGCTCCCCGAGAAGGACATCAAGGTCGAGACGTCGACCTCGACCGGGCCCGGCGGCCAGAGCGTCAACACGACCTACTCGGCGATCCGGATCACCCACCTGCCGACCGGGATGGTGGTCTCGATCCAGGACGAGAAGTCGCAGCTCAAGAACCGCGACAAGGCGATGAAGGTGCTCCGCGCCCGGCTCTACGAGCGCAAGCTGGCCGAGCAGCACGCCGAGCAGGACGCCCAGCGCCGGGGGATGGTCCGGACCGGGAACCGCTCAGAGAAGATCCGGACCTACAACTTCAAGGAGAACCGGGTCACCGACCACCGCATCCACCTGACGCTCAACAAGCTCGACCGGGTGATGCAGGGGGAGCTGGAGGAGATCGTCGACGCGCTCATCAGCGCCGAGCGCGCGGCCCAGCTCGGCGGCGGTACCGGCGCCGGGGCTGCTTGACCCTCCTCGAGGTCCTCAAGAGAGCCACCGGTTACCTCGATGCGCACGGCTCGTCCTCGCCCCGGCTTGACGCCGAGGTGCTCCTCGCCCACATTCTCGGCATCCGCCGCCTGGACCTCTACCTGCAGTTCGACCGCCCTCTCGACGAATCCCAGCTGGCACCCTACCGCGAGCTGACCGCTCGCCGCAGTCGCGGCGAGCCGGTCGCCTACCTGACCGGGCATCGGGAGTTCATGGCGCTGGACTTCGCGGTCACCCCCGCTGTGCTGGTGCCCAACCCCGACACCGAGGTGCTGGTCCAGCGGGCGGTCGAGTGGGGGAGGGCGCGCGGCGGGGCGCTTCGCTTCGCCGACGTCGGCACCGGCTCGGGCTGCATCGCGGTGGCCGTCGCCCACTACCTGCCCGAGGCGACCGTCGACGCGACCGACGTCAGCCCCGCTGCGCTCCTGATTGCGGCCGGGAATGCGGAGCGGCATGGGGTGGGGGACCGGGTGCGGTTCCTCGCCGGGGACCTCGCCGAACCGCTGACCGGCCGCTATGACGCGCTGCTCGCGAACCTCCCCTACGTGGCCGACGGCGCTCAGCTTCCGGCCGAGGTGACCGCCCAGCCGGCGATCGCCCTCTACGGTGGTGCCACCCTGGTCAACCGCCTGCTGGAGGGGGCGCCGAACCTGCTGGCGCCGGGCGGGATCGCCCTGCTCGAGATCGACCCCGCGATTGTCGCCGACCTCCGGGTCGAGGGCTTCGCAGGGAGCCGGGTGCACCGCGACCTTGGTGGACTCGAGCGGGTGTTGGAAGCGTGGACGTAGCCGCCGCGGCCGCCGCCCTCCGGGCCGGCGGCGTGGTGGCTTTCCCGACCGACACCGTCTACGGCCTGGCGGTGATTCCCGGCCGCGAGGCGCTGATCTCCGAGATCAAGGGCCGCCCCGCGGAGCTGCCCCTGATCCTGATGGTCGCCTCGCCAGCGGAGGCGGAGCGGTTCGTTGCGGTCGACGCGCGCGCCCGCTCCTACATGGAGCGCTGGTGGCCGGGGCCGTTGACACTCGTGCTGCCGGCGGGCGACTCGACTCTCGGTGTCCGCATCCCCGACCATCCGCTGGCGCTGGAGCTGCTGCGAGCAGCCGGGCCGCTCCTGACGACCAGCGCCAACCGGCATGGCGAGCCGCCGGCCTTGACGGCGGCTGAGGCGGGGCTGCTGCCCGGCCTGGCGGGCGTGCTCGACGGCGGGCGCGCCCCCGGCGGTGAGCCGTCGACGGTGATCGCGCTGCTCGCGGGCCAGGAGATGACCGTCATCCGGGAGGGGGCGATCAGCTCCCACCTGCTGGGAGGCGACGAGCACCTCTGACGGCCGCCCTCGGGGCGATTCGCCGGCGGTTCGCGCCACGGCCGCTCCGAGGTGAGTGGATCCGCCCGCGAACCGCGTGGCCGCGTCGCCGCAACTCTACGAGAGATAGGCTTGTGGCGTGATCGAGGCCACGCTCAACCTGCGCGCGCTCGAGAGGGGCGATCCCGAGGTCGCGGGACTGATCCGGAAGGAATACCGGCGCCAGAGCGACACGTTGGAGCTGATCCCGAGCGAGAACCTGGCCAGCGCGCCGATCCTGGAGGCGCTCGGCACCCTGCTCACCAACAAATACGCCGAGGGCTATCCGGGCAAGCGCTACTACGGCGG